>DAOOVM010000295.1:0-3657 GCA_035370085.1 Rhodanobacteraceae bacterium
GGTCTGCGCGACCGTCTGGTGCTGGCGGTGGACGAGGCCTGCGGCAACATCATCCGCCACGCCTACGCCGCCTGCGGCTGCAGCGGCGACATCGAACTGCGCCTGACGCGCCAGGACGACGTGCTGCAGTTCGACCTGGCCGACGCCGCGCCGCCGGTCGATGCCAGCCGCGTGAAGCCGCGCGACCTGTCCGAATGCCGCCCCGGCGGGCTCGGCGTCAATTTCATCGACGCGCTCATGGACGAGTGGAAGCTGGCGCCGCGCGCCGGCGGCTGTGGCAACCTGCTGCGCATGCGCAAGCGCTATCGGCACCTCGGGGAGGATGCGGAATGAACCGGCTGGAACTGGAGGCCCTGGAGGGCCTGGCCCTGCTGCGGCTGGCGGGCGAGGTGGACCTGTCCTGGTCGCAGCAGGTGCGCGGCGCGATCCTCGATGCGCTGGAGCGCGAAGCGGTGGTTGGCGTGGAGCTGTCGGCTGTCAGCTACATCGATTCCTCGGGTATCGCCGCCCTGGTCGAGGGCTTCCAGACCGCCCGCGGCAACGGCCGCCGCTTCGTGCTGGTCGCGGCGAGCGACGCGGTGATGGCGGTGCTGCAGCTGGCGCGCCTGGACCGCGTCTTCGTGCTGGTGGACGGCCTGGACGCGGCCCGGGGCTGAGGTGCAGGCGCTGCTGCGACCCATCGCCGGGCTCGGCCGCGCCACGGTGGAAGCCGTGGCCGGCGTGGGCTATGCCGCGGCGCTGTTGGGCGAGAGCCTGTGGTACACCCTGGTGGGCTGGCGGGTCGGGCAGCCGGTGCGGCCGGCCGCTGTCGCCGCGGAAATGCGCCGCATCGGCGTGGACGCGCTGCCCATCGTTGCCCTGCTGGCCCTGGTCATCGGCATCATGCTGGGCATCCAGTTCATTGCCGCGCTGGCCGAATTCGGCGCGCAGTCGCAGGTGGTGGTGGCGGTGGCGAAGTCCGTGACGCGCGAGTTCGGCGCGCTCATCACCGCCATCGTGGTGGCCGGCCGCTCCGGTTCGGCCCTGGCCGCGCGCATCGGTTCAATGACCGTTTCGCAGGAGGTGGACGCGCTCGCCACCATGGGTATCGCCCCGGTGCGCTACCTGGTGGCGCCGGCCCTGCTGGCCATGGCCGTGATGCTGCCGGTGCTGGTGGTGTTCGCCGACGCCATTGCCATCCTGGGGGCTGCGGTGTACAGCGCCCCCTTCCTCAACGTCACGCCGGCGGCCTACCTCATGCAGACGTTCACGCTACTGCAGCCGGGCGACCTCTACCAGGGCCTGTACAAGAGTGCGGTGTTTGCCGTGTTGATCACCCTCATTGGCTGCAGCACCGGTTTTTCCGTGACCGGCGGCGCCGAGGGCGTGGGCCGCGCCACCACCCGCGCCGTGGTGCTGTCGATCTGCTACATCATCGTGGCGGACATGATCTTCTCCTACTTCCTCAACCGCTGACATGGCCGACGGCGCGCCCCTGATCGAAGTGGAGAAGCTCGAAGCCTGGTACGGCAAGCGCCGCATCCTGCATGGCGTGGACTTCCGCGTGGAGGCGGGTGAGATCCGCGTCATCATGGGCGGTTCGGGATCGGGCAAGAGCACCCTGCTGCGCCACCTGCTCGGCCTGCGCAAGCCCGAGGGCGGCACGGTCAGGCTGCTGGGCGTGGACATCGGCCGCGCCGGCGAGCGGGAGCTGGTCGAGGTACGCAAGAAGATCGGCGTGTCCTTCCAGGGCGGGGCGCTGCTGACCTCGCTGACGGTGGGCGAGAACGTGTCGCTGCCCCTGCGCGAGCACACCCGGCTGGACGAGAACACCATCCGCATCATGTCGCGTCTGAAGCTGGAGGTGGTGAATCTGGGCGGCTTCCAGGACCTCATGCCAAGCCAGCTCTCCGGCGGCATGGTCAAGCGCGCGGCGCTGGCGCGTGCCATCGTGATGGACCCGCGCCTGCTGTTCTTCGACGAACCATCGGCCGGGCTCGACCCGGTGGTCTCGGCGGAGCTGGACGAGCTCATCCTGCGCCTGCGCGATGCGCTGCGCATGACCATCGTGGTGGTGACGCACGAGCTGGAGAGCGCCTTCAAGATCGCCGACACCATCACTGTGCTCGACCAGGGCAATATCCTGATGACCGGCACCGTGGCCCAGGTGCGCGGCGCCGACAACGAGCGCATCCAGGACCTGCTCAACCGGCGCCCGCGTGAAATCGTGGTGGATGCCGACGAGTACCTGCGCCGACTGACCGAGGAAGAAGCGTGAAACGCGACCACGTCAATTACACGCTGGTGGGCCTGGTGGTGCTGGTGGCCTTCGCCGTGCTGCTGTCCGCCCTGGCCATGGTCACCGGCCGCAGCGGCGCCAGCACCGACTACCACGCCTACTACGGCAACGTCACCGGCCTGCGCTACGGCGCGCCCGTTTTCTATCAGGGCTACCGCATCGGTCAGGTCAGCGCCGTCGCGCCCGAGCGCACGGACAAGGGCACGCGCTACCGCGTCACGCTGTCGGTGCGCCGCGACTGGCCCATTCCGGCCGATTCCATCGCGCGGCTGCAGTCCAGCGGTCTGCTTGCCGACGTGTCCATCGGCATCCGCGAGGGCGCGGCCAAGCAGGCGCTGGCCGCGGGCGGCGAGCTCAAGGGCGAGGAGGGTGCCGACATCTTCGGTGCCATGAACGAACTGGCCGGCGAAGTGAGCACGCTCACGCGCAGCGAGATCACGCCGCTCATCCGCACGCTCAGCGAGCGCGTGGACTCCATCACGGGCACCGTGGACAAGAGCACGCCCGAGCTGGTGGAGCAGAGTCGCGCCCTGCTGCAGCGCCTCAACACGGCCTCGGCGGCGGTGAACGACCTGCTCAAGCCGGAGAACCGCGCTGCCGTGGCGGACATCCTGGGGGAGATGCGCCAGTTGTCGACCGAACTGCACGGCACCAAGGCCGCGCTCGACGGTGCCCTGGGCGACCTCGGCGCCATGGCGCGGGAGAACCGTCCGCTCGTGCATTCCTCCCTGGTGGATCTCCAGTCGGTGCTGGCCACGCTGTCGGGGCGTATCGACGCCATCGTCCACCACCTCGACGCGGCGAGTCGCAACGTGGATGAATTCAGTCGGGAAATCCGCAAGAATCCCAACCGGTTGCTGCTCGCGCCCAAGGCGGACAAGGTGGAGGACGAGGCGCCATGAAAGCCCTGTTCGCGGCGCTGTTCGCCACGCTGCTGCTGGCGGCGTGTGCGCCGCCCACCGTGCCGGACATGACCTACTTCCGGCTGCCGCCGCCGGCGGCGGACCTGGTGCAGCGCGCCCCCGCGCTGGAACTGCCGGTCGACGTGTCGGTCTTCGCCGCCGACGGCCTCTACGCCGAACAGGCCCTGATCTACACCACCGACGTGGGAGGGCGCACCCTCAAGAGCTACCACTATCAGCTCTGGATCGATCCGCCCGCGCGCCTGCTGCAGCGCCGCCTGATCGGCGTATTGCGCCAGTCCAAGGCGGCGCCCCTGGTCACCGATCGCCTGCCGGCCAGCACCGATGCCCTGCGCATTTCCGGTCTGATCCTGCGCCTGGACCGGGCGCGCACCGATGCCGGCTACAGTGCCAAGGTCGCCCTGCAGTTGCGCGTGGAGCGCGGCGGAGACCTGCTCAGCGAGCGCGTCTACCGCG
>DAOOVM010000296.1:0-3644 GCA_035370085.1 Rhodanobacteraceae bacterium
GTCGCCGTGGCCGTGGTAGCAGCCCTCGAACTTGACGATGCGGCTGCGGCCGGTGGCGCCGCGGGCGAGACGGATGGCCGACATAGTCGCTTCGGTGCCGGAATTCACCATGCGCACCATTTGCATCGACGGCACCAGGCCGACGATGGTTTCGGCCATGGTGACCTCGGCGGGGCAGGGCGTGCCGAAGGACAGGCCATCCTCGATCGCCTGCGCCACGGCGGCCCGCACGGTGGGATGGTTGTGGCCCACGACCATGGGACCCCAGGAGCCCACGTAGTCGATGTAGCGCTTGCCCTCCACATCCCACAGGCAGGCACCATCGGCACGCGCGGTGAAGAAGGGCTCGCCCCCGACCGACTTGAAGGCGCGCACAGGTGAGTTGACGCCGCCCGGCAGCAGGGCTTGGGCGCGCTGGAACAGTTCGTGGTTGGTCGTCATCGGCAGTGGGAATCCGCGTCGGGAAAGAGTGTGGCGAAGCGGCGCGCGGCCGCCTCGATGTCGGGTCGGGCGAAGACCGCGGAGATGACTGCAAGGCAATCCGCGCCGGCCTCGACCAGTGGGGGCGCATTGTCCGGCGTGATGCCGCCGATGGCCACCAGCGGGCGCCGCAGCGCGACGGCTTGCCGCAGCAGCAGCGGCGTAGCGTGCCGCGTCGTCGCCTTGCTGGACGAGGGAAAGAAGGCGCCGAAGGCGAGGTAGTCCGCCCCCGCCGCGGCGAGCGCTCGCGCCCGCTCCAGCGAGTCGTAGCAGGACACGCCGACGATGGCGCTGCCGCCCAGGGCGGCGCGCGCGCTCGGCAGGTCGGCATCGTCTTCACCCAGGTGCACACCGGCGGCACCGCATGCGCGCGCGAGTTCCACGTCGTCGTTCACCAGCAGCGGGACATCGTGCGCGGAACACAGGTCGACAAGGGCGCGCGCCTCGGCGGCGCGTCGCGCGGCATCCTGGGTCTTGTCGCGGTACTGCACCAGGCGGGCGCCGCCGCGCAGGGCGGCGGCCACTGCGTCCAGCAGGTCCGCACGCGGCCCGTCGGTGATGGCGTAGAGGCCACGGCGAATCGAAGGCATCGGAGGGCACCTCGCTGAAACGGGCGGGGAGAATGGCGCGCTCGCTGCCCCATTGCCAGGGCACCGGCTTTCCCCGTGCCGATGCGGCTGCGACAATGGCGCTCTTTCCCGCTTGCGGTCCAGTCCATGTCTGCATCTCCCGCACCGGCGTCCGACGCTACGCCTTTCCGCACCTTCATGTGCGTCGTTTGCGGCTTCCTCTACCACGAGGCCGAGGGGTGGCCCGACGACGGCATTGCTCCTGGCACCCGATGGGAAGACGTGCCCGATACCTGGACTTGCCCCGATTGCGGTGTGACCAAGGCTGACTTCGAGATGGTGCAGATCGGGTGAGGCGCCCGCTCCGCGCCGCAAGCCACCCGGCCCGCCGTCCGGGCGCTTCCCGGTGGCTGTGCGGAGGGACTCAGTGCAGGCGTGGCCCCGACCGCTGCAGCTGCGCCAATAGGGTCGCGACCTCCTCACGGTCCGCGGCGCCGGGCGCGAGGGCCAGGTAGCGGCGCAGGTCCTCGCTCGCTGCGGAGAAGTGCCCCAGGCGCAGGTACAGTTGTCCGCGCTCGCGCAGGTCGCCCGGCGAGTAGGGGCACAGGACGGCCAGCCGATCGGCGCAGCGCAGCGCTTTTTCCCAGCACTCGCGGCGCTCGTAGCTGGCCTTGAGGTTGCGCAGGAGCCGCACGGCGATGGCGCGATGGTCGGCCGGTTCGAGCAGTTGGGCGAGCCGGCGGTCGTCCACGCTGCGGGCGGAGAGCTCCTGGCGGGCGCGGCGGCGCAACTCGGGCAAATCCAGGGTGCGCCCGCGGTGGTAGGGGTCGAGCACGACGATGCCATCTTCGAGCGGCATGCTGACGAGGAAGTGTCCCGGGAAGGAAACGCCCTGCAGCGGTAAGTCCAGGCGCTGCGCCAGCGCCAACTGCACCACGGCGAGGGAAATGGGATTGCCGAGACGGCGGTCGAGAACGTCGTTCACGTAGTTATTGCGCGGGTCGAAATAATCGCCCTCGTTGCCGGAGAAACCCAGTTCCGCGTACAGGAATCGGTTGAGCAGCGACAGGCGTGCCCCGTCGTCGGCTGCCCGCTCGAAGCCGCCGCGGAGGGCGTCCGCATAGGCGTCCAAGCGCAGCTCGTAAGCCAGCGGATCCAGCGTCGGGTACTCGTCGCGGGCGATGCACCAGGCCGCGGTCAGCAGCGGAGGTTGGCGACCGTCGTCGCGTTCGAAGCACTGCCAGGGCGCCTGCATGCGAACACTCCGGGAGCAGATGGCCTGATCCTAGCGTGGCCTCGCGCGATTTCCAGTGCCCCCCGCGCGCCCGTCGGCGCCCGCGTCAGGCCATCGCGGCGTCATGCAGCTGGCACGTACGACTGCTTCACTGGTGGCCAGGCCACCGGAGAGCTCCGCCATGAAGCTGTTCGTTCCGCTCGAAGATTATCCCCTCGACGATCCCGCCGCTGCACGGCTGCCGCTCGTGCCGTTTCGACTGGACTTCGCCTGCCAGCGCGACCTCGACCGGGAAGGTCGCCCTTTGCGCGCGACCGCTTCCCGTGGCGGCGCCACGCTCAGCGATGAATGTCCAGGCGATCGCCCGGCTTGACCCCGAGTTTGGCAGCCGTGCCGCCGTTCAACTCAAGCACATACAAGGCTGGCGCGTTGCTCGGATAGACCGGGCAGGGATCGGCGGTGCAGGGCGGCACGTCCTGGTGCAGGGCCACCAGCTTGCCGCCGTGGTCGAAGAACAGGATGTCGAGCGGAATCTTGGTGTTCTTCATCCAGAACGCCTGGGGCATCTCCTGCGGGAATGCGAACAGCATGCCGCGGTTGGCATCCATGTGTTCGCGGAACATCAGGCCGCGCTCGCGCGAAGCATCGGTGTCCGCCACCTCGACATTGAAGCGCTTGCCCTTGAGGTTGACGTAAGGCTGCAGTTGGGCGCTGGCCAAGCCGGGGGCGCACGTCATCACGAGCGCCAGAGCGGCGCAGCGCAGGAAAGGAGCTTGCATGGGTCAGTTCCGCGGGAGGGAGGAGGTGCGCGCTCGCGTGAAGCGTTCGATCAGGCCGGCGAGCGTGCTGAAGTGCTCCGGCGACATGTCGTAGAACTCGATGCCGACGCGGTCGGGCGTGACGTGCTTCACCAGCACGTCGGCCAGGAATTCCGGTTGGTCAGCGATGTGCAGAGATAACACGACGCGGCTGTCCGCCGGCAGGGCGATGTCATCACGACGCTCGAGCATGGCGCCATTGAGCGACAGGTCGTAGATGCGTCCGGACGCCGCGCTGCCACTGTGCAGCCGGTAGAACCCGCCCGCGCTGAAGCGCGGCTCCTGACGGCGATCGTCGTACAGCTCGCCCATGCACAACACCCTTCGCTCCGGACGCCGGGATGCTAGCACAGGGGTGGCGGGCGGCCCGGTGCCATGCCAGCCGAGGCCGCGCCAAGGACCGACGGCGTGGTCTTCGGACAGATTCCGGATCTTGCCCATACAGAGGCTTGCACGAGGCCCTTCCCAAACCGAGCGGCGGGGACTATGATTCGCGCCCCTTCGCTGCCGGGTGCTTGCTTGGTGGCGGGGGAGCCGACCGGA
>DAOOVM010000297.1:0-3619 GCA_035370085.1 Rhodanobacteraceae bacterium
TGAGCCCGAAGAAGACCGTGGCCGGCCTGCTCGGTGGCGCGCTGTCCACCACCCTCGTGGCCTACCTGCTGGCGCCGGTGCTGACGCCGCTGACGCCGAACCACGCCGTCGCCGTGGGCCTGATGATCGGCTTTGGCGGTTTCGTCGGCGACGTGACCATCTCGGCGCTCAAGCGCGACCTCGGCATCAAGGACACCGGCAGCATCATTCCCGGCCACGGCGGCATCCTCGACCGCATCGACAGCCTGCTGTTCACCGCGCCGCTGTACTTCCATTTCCTGAAATATTTCTACTTCTAAGGCACGGCGCGCGTGCCTTCGACGCCTGCCCATTAGCGAGTGCTCCGACCCGACCATGGCCCTGTTCTTGCGCTATCTCTGGTACGGCGTGATCGTGCGCGCCGTGGTGCTGGTCGTGCTGGGGCTCAACGTGCGCCATCGCGAGCGCCTGCCCGCAGCCGGGCCGGCGATCTTGGCGGCCAACCACAACAGCCATCTCGACGCGATGGTGCTGATCAGTCTGTTTCCGCTGCGCCTGTTGCCCCGGGTGCGGCCGGTCGCGGCGGCGGACTATTTCCTGCGCAATCCGCTGCTGGCGTGGTTCGCCACCCGGGTGGTGGGCATCGTGCCGCTCAAGCGCAAGCGCGAGCGCGACGACGAGGACTTGCTGGCGCCGGTGAGCGAGGCCCTGGCGCGCGGCGAAATCCTGCTGTTCTTCCCCGAGGGCTCGCGCGGCGAGCCCGAGCAGCTGGCCGAGTTCAAGAGCGGGCTGGCGCGCCTGGCCGAGCGCCATCCCGAGGTGCCGGTGGTGCCCATCTTCCTGCACGGCCTGGGCAAGGCCCTGCCCAAGGGCGAAGCCGTCCTGGTGCCGTTCTTCCTCGATGTGTGGGTCGGGGCCGCGCTGCGCTATGCCGGCTCGCGCGAGGCCTTCATGCAGGACTATCGTGCGGCGATGGCGACGCTGGCGCAGGAAGAACGCCGCGCCGAGTGGTCCTAGGTGCGCAGCGGGCTGCCCCACACGGGCGCCATGGTGCAGCGCAAGACCTGCGGCGGCCCGCCGCATCGCGCCGGAAAATGGCACAATGCGTGCGATACTTCAGGACGAGCGCGCCATGACCCAGCCTGTCACGCCCCTGATGCCCGATCGTCGCCGCGAGTCCTGCGCCCACTGCGCGCTGGAGCCGCTGTGTCTGCCGGCGAGCGTCGGTGCCGAAGACTTGCGCCGCATCGACGCCCTGGTGGAGAAGCGCGCGCCGGTGGAGCGCGGCAAGACCCTGTTCCACGAAGGCGCGCCATTCCGCGCCCTGTACGTGGTGCGCGCCGGCTCCTTCAAGACCTACACCGTGCTGCCCGACGGCGCTGCGCAGATCCTGGGCTTTCACCTGCCCGGGGAAATCGTTGGCGTGGACGCCTTGGACCGCGACCGCCACCTGTGCACTGCCGAAGCGCTGGAGCGCGCCTCGGTGTGCGAAGTGCCCTTCGCCCGCCTGCACGCGGTGGCGGCGCAGGTGCCGGCGCTGCAGCGGCAGCTGTACCGCATCATCGGCCGCGAGTTCGCCCAGGGGCAGCAGCACGTCGCGATGATGGGCCGGCGCCAGGCCATGGAGCGCCTGACCTCGTTCCTGAAGAGCCTGGCCGATCGCCGCGCGGGGCTGGGCCTGGACCCGGCGCTGTTCCAACTCGGCATGTCGCGCCAGGACATCGGCAACTACCTGGGCCTGGTGGTCGAGACGGTGAGCCGCCTGTTCACCCGCCTCGCCCACGACGGCGTCATCGCGGTGAAGAACAAGGAAGTGCACATTCTTGACTTTCACGCCTTGTGCTCGCGTTGCGGCGAGACCGACGAGCACGACCCCTCCTCGCACCAACGCCGCTACGCCGGCGGCTGAGCGCCGCCTTCGCGCGTGTCGCCGCGCGGCGCGCTGCGGACGTCAGCGCGGCGTGGGATGGCAGTCGAAGGGCAGCCAGGCCAGCAGGGGCCAGCCCAGCACCGACGCGAGCCACGGGCCGGCCAGGGTCAGGGCGGCAAAGCCGATCACGGCATAGCCGGCTGCGCGCCGCAAAGGCAGGTGTCCGCCCCAATGGGCCAGTCGAGCCGCGCCCCAGGCCCCGGCAAGCAGGGCGGGGACGGTGCCCAGGCCGAAGGCGGCCATGAGCGCGCCGCTGCGCCAGGGGTCCATGCTGAGCCAGGCCAGCAGCAGGACCGAGTAGACCAGTCCGCAGGGCATCCAGCCCCATAGGGCGCCGAGCGCCAGCGCCTGTCCGGCGTGGCGTACGGGTAGCAGGCGGCGGGCCAGCGGCGACAGGCGCCGCCACACGCGCGTGCCGAGGCCGAAACTCGGATCGCGCAGCCAGCCGAGCAGGCTGGCGGCGATCAGCAGCAGGGTGAAGGCGGTCAGGGCACGCAGGCCCAGGCGCACGGCGTCGAGATCGAGCAGGCGGATCAGGCCGGCGCCCAGACCACCGAACAGCACGCCGATCAGCGCATAGGAGCCGACGCGGCCAAACTGGAAGCCGAGCAGCAGCGGCAGCGGCGCGCGGCCGCGCGCATCACGCGGCACGGCGTAGGCGAGGGCGCCGCTGATGCCGCCGCACATGGCCAGGCAATGCCCGCTGGCCAGCAGTCCGAGCAGCAGGGCCGTGCCGAAACCGAGGGCGTCGCTCATTCCGCGGGGGGCGGGGATTCCGCCGCAGCGGGGGAGTCTGCGCCCGGCGGCAGCGCGCGGTCCTCCACCAGCGGCGCCAGCCCCGGCGTGTCCAGGTCGTCGAACTGGGCGTGGTTCACCGCCCAGAAGAAGGCCCAGATGCCCAGTCCGAGCAGGACGAGGCTGAGCGGGATCAGGGCCAGGATGATGTTCACGCGGTGACCTCCTGCACGGCGCCGGCTACCACCGGCGTTGCCTGCGGACGCGAGTCCGGCGCGGCGATGCGCAGCGAATTGAGCAGCACGCCGAGCGAGCTCAGCGACATGCCGATCGCCGCCAGCCACGGCGGTACCAGACCCAGGGCGGCCAATGGCACGGCCCCCAGGTTGTAGGCCATGGCCCAGGCCAGGTTCTGGCGCATCACGCGGCGCGTGGCAAGGGCCACCGCGCGCGCCTGCAGCAGTCCGTCCAGGCGATCGCCACCTAGCACCAGATCGGCATGTGCCTGCGACAGCTCGGCGGCACCCGCCAGGGCGATGCCGACGTCCGCACCGGCCAGCACAGGGGCGTCGTTGACACCGTCGCCGACCATGGCCACGCCCTCGCTGCCGCGGCGCAGCACGTCCAGACGGGCGAGCTTGTCCTGCGGCGTCTGTCGCGCGTGCCAGGTGGCGACGCCGAGGCGCCGCGCCACGGCCTCGACGCGTTCGGCGGCGTCGCCGCTGAGGATCTCCAGCGCGATACCCTGCGCCGCCAGCGCCTGCAGCGTCGTCGCGGCCTCGCCGCGCACGCGCTCGCGCAGCTGGAAGCGCGCGATTTCGCCGTGCGCACCGGCCAGCACCACGCTGCCGTCGTCGGCGGCGCCGGGCCCGAGGGCGAAGCTGGCGCGCCCCAGGCGCAGGGACTCAGCGCCCAGTGTGCCGCGCACGCCCTGGCCGGCGAGGCTCAACGACCCGTCCGGGGCCTCGACGAAGC
>DAOOVM010000298.1:0-3618 GCA_035370085.1 Rhodanobacteraceae bacterium
GTATGGCCTACGAACCCTGGCACTGGTGCTGGCACGCCGCACGGCGCCGCTGACACGCCAGCCGCCGCGCCGACGCGGCGTGCGCGATGCGCCGGTGGCGGTGCTCAGGCGCCGGACAAAGCCGCCAGCTGCGGCAGCAGCGCCACGTAGTCGCGCCAGCGACCGACCGATCGTGCATGCACCGCCTGGCGCGCCTGCCACACGCTGGCCGTGCGGATCGCGCCTGCCGGCGCGGCGGCGTCGCCTGCGGAGGGTGGTAGTCCGAGAAACTCGCGCAGCGACGCCAGCGCAGCGTCGCTGTCCTGCACCAGATCCTCGTAGCGCAGCGCATGGATCGCGGCGGGAAACCGCCTCCGCCAGTGCGCCATCAAGGCACGCTCGCCGGCGGCGTAGGCGGCGATGTCGCCGAAATCGTAGCTCCAGGCCAGATCGGGATGGGCGAAGTGCTGGCTCCAGATCGACAGGCCCGAGTCGCGCAGGTCGCGCACACAGTGCACGACCTGCGCCTGCGGGAACAACGCCAGGGCGAGACCGAGGTGGCGGAAGTTGAGCGGGTTCTTGTCGAGGTAGATCCGCGCCGGCGCGTCGTCCTGGCGCAACTGTGCGGCGAACAGCGCCGCCGCGGCGCCGAGCGCGGCGCGGTCAGGACGCGGTCCGAGGCGCGCGGCCAGGGCCGCCAGCCAGTTGAGTTCGCCGCGCGAACGCACTGCGGCATCTCGCGCAAGGAGGCTCGCCACCAGGGTCGTGCCGGTGCGCGGCAGGCCGACCACGAACAGCGGACGCCAGTCGGCTGCGGCGTCGATCGCGGGTAGCGGCGGCGCCGCCATCTGCTGCGCGACGAAGCGCTCCCAGCCCGCGCTGCTCCACGTCTGCTGGCGCCGCGCCCGGGCATTGCCTTCGCGCCACAGCGCCACCGCCTCGGCGCGCTCGCCGCGATCGTCGAGCACCTTGCCCAGGGCGAAGCACAGGCAGGTCTGGGCGTCCTCGCCGCGCTGGCTGGCGCGGGCGGCACGCAGCGCGGCGAGGTCGGCCGCGTCGCCCGGCTCGTCGCGGCGGTAGCGGTGACTGTGCGCAAGGCGCAGCCAGGTCGCGCCGCGCGCCGGGTCGCGCGAAGCCGCCGCGCTGAGCTGCGCCCGCGCCGTCTCGAAGTCGCCCCGCTCCAGGGCCAGTTCGCCCGCCTGGGCCAGCAGGCGCGCCTCGTCCGGCCACTGCGCCAGCGCTTCCGCGGCAATCTGCGCCGCCACCTCCTCGCGCTGGCATTCGCGCGTGAAGGCGATGCAGCGCAGGGCCAGCTCGGACGTGGCCGGCTGCGCGTCCCAGAGCCGCCGCATCACGTCCGCCGCCGCACCCAGACGGCCCTGCTCGCGCAGCAGAAAGGCGAGCGACAGCGCCGCCTCGGCGTGGGCCGCGTCGAGTTCAAGGGCGCGGCGCAGCGCCGCTTCGGCCTCGCCCGCCTCGCCGAGGAGGCGCAGGGTGTGCCCGCGCAGCGCATGCAGCGCGGCCGTGGCCGGCCAGCGGCGCAACAGACGGTCTACCGTCTGCTGCGCCTGCGGCAGGCGCCGCGCCTGCAGCAGCCCCGCGACCAGGCGCTGGCCGGCGGCGGCATCCAGCGCATCGGCCGCGGCGGCGAGGCGCGACGCTGCGGCCGCGGCGTCGCCTTCGGTGGCGGCCAGCAGGGCGGCCAGCTCGACGTCGGGCAGATCGGCCATGCTCAGTCCTGCGATCGCTTCACCGGCGCGCCCTGGGCCGCTGCATCCGCGATGCGCCATAGATAGAAACTGGCCAAGGTGCGGAACGGACGCCAGCGCTCGCCCGCCTCCTCCAGTGCCAGCGGCTTGGGCGGCTCGGCCAGCTTGCGCAGAACCTGCGCGCCCTTGCGCACGCCCAGGTCGTGCACCGGCAGCACGTCGGGGCGGCCGAGGCGGAACATCAGCATCATCTCCACCGTCCAGCGGCCAATGCCGCGCACCTGGGTGAGGTGCTCGATGATGTCGGCGTCGGGCATCCGCGCCAGGCCGCGGGCGTCGGGCACCACGCCCTCGCGCGCCTTTTGCGCCAGATCGCGCAGCGCGGCGATCTTGGCGAAGGAAACGCCGCAGGCGCGCAGTGTGGCGTCGTCCACTCGCGCCAGCGCCGCGGCATCGATGCGCCGCGAACCCAGCGCCACCTCGACGCGACCGACGATGGTCGACGCCGCCTTGCCCGAGAGCTGCTGATAGAGGATCGCCCGCGCCAGCGCGTCGGTCGGATCGAAGCGCTGGCGGAAATCGTGCTGCAGTTCGCCGATGCGGCGCATCCAGGTACCCAGAGGGCGGTCGCGCCGGGCCAGATGCTCGCCGGCGGCAGCGAGGTCGAATCCGCGGGGAATGCTGGGCATGGAGTAACCGGCGAATGGCGGGGGCCGCGACGAGCGGCGCAGGGAACTCAGGGCAGGCGGCACGGCAGCCCGTCGCCACCCGGATCGCACGCGCCGTCAACGCGGTGCCAATGCAGACAGACGCGCGACCGAAGCCGCGCGCCAGTGTCGCAGAAATGCCGCCGCCGCGGCCACGGCGGCGCCGGGTTCAGGGCACGAAATCCACCCTGGACGCAGTGACTACGGCCGCTGCCGGTACGGGCAAGGGATGGTAGGCATTGGTGAGCCAGCGCGACAGCTGGCTGGCGTAGAGCGGACTGCCAAGCACGCCGCTCTCGCCGCCGGGGAGGATCTCGCTCGCCGCGATGGGCGTGGTCATTTCGCCCACGAAACGCCGCGCCGGCCCCGAGCCGAACATGAAGTCGTTCAGTCCGGTGGCGCTGGCACTGTGGCTGGCCGCATCCACCGATTCAAAACCGCCCGAACGCGCCACACCCTTGAGGTTGGGCGCGAGGTCACTGAAGCCGTAGGGATTCGGCCCGGGCAGGTTGAACACGGGGGCGACGCCGCCCAGCGGATGCTCGAACACGATGCGGTGCAGTTTGCCCCAACGGTAGTCGGCCAGGTTCGCCGACTTGCCGAAAGCGGGCGCCAGTTCGTCGCTGGCAAGGCGATCGAGCGCGTCCTTGAGCGACTTCAGCAGCACGTAGTCGCGCGCGCTGTGCGCGTCCGGCGCACCGCTGGCGGCAAAGAAATTGAGACCCGAGGCGCCCTTCCCGCCCAGCGCATCGAAATTGTCCAGCATGAACTTCAACCCGGCCTGGGCGTCACGCGAGCCCGGCAGGTAGTTGCCCAGGCCCACCTTCGACAGGGTCGCGTAGATGGTGTTGCGCACGGCGTAGCCGCGCCACATGGAGAACACGCTGGCGGCCACGCTGGCATCGATCTCGGACTGGCCTGGCGCCGGCAGGGCGGCGGGGTTGTCGCCCGGGTCGAAGCCCTGCGCAATGCCCGTGGGGGTGCTGTAGTTCCAGCCGCGCAGGCGGGTGATGGCCTCGGCGACGCGCGCGTCGCCGGCCAGGGTGGCGAGGTTCGACCAGGCGCCGGCGGCCGTGGCATGGTCGTAGGCGGCGAGCAGGTAGGGCAGGGTCAGCTCGGCGTCGAGCAGGCGGTTGTTGGCCTGCAAGGCCTTCATGTCGGCGGTCGTGATCTTGTTGCCCGAGGCGATCAGGCGCTGCAGTTCGCGGTCGATGCGCCCCATG
>DAOOVM010000299.1:0-3590 GCA_035370085.1 Rhodanobacteraceae bacterium
GCCGCGCTGCCAGCGCTCGATGGCCGCAGGATCGTCGTCCGCCCAGGGGAAGGCGTCGAACTGGGGGTTGAGGTTGGCCTCGGCGCTGTGCGGGAAGTGGTACAGCAGGTGGTAGGAGAATTCGCGCCAGCCGAGTTCGCGCAGGAAGGGCTCGGCTGCGGCGAGCACCGCCTGCGGACCGCGCGGATCGGCCTCGCCGAGCTCATGCAGGTATTCCACGATCTGGCGCGGCGAGATTTCGCCGAAGTGCAGGTGCGGCGACAGGCGCGAGGTGCCGCTGATGGACGGGATGTCGCGCTGCGCCTTGTAGCCCGCCATGGCCTCCGCGGCGAAGCGCTGCAGCAACGCCAAGCCCCCGGCACTGCCCGGCGTCCAGGCCGCCGCGAGTCCGCTGTCCCAGGGAATGCGCGGGCGCAGGGCCAAGGCCTCCAGGGCCAGGCTGCCGCCGAGCTGCACGGATGCAAGGCGCGCCGGCGCGCGCCAGGTCGCCTGCGGCACCAGGCGGGCACGCGCATTGCGCCAGAACGGCGTGAACACGCGGTAGGGCTCACCCTGCCCCGTGGCGATGTCCCAGGGCTCGACCAGCAGGCCCGCGTTGAAACTCTCGGCGACGACGCCGTCCTCGCGCAGCGCGGCCTTGACGGCACGATCGCGGGCGCGACAGGCCGGCTCGTAGCGCCGATTCCAGTACACGGCGGTGGCGCCGCTGTCGCGCACTAGGCGCCGCAGCGCGGCAAGGCTGTCGCCGCGCGCGAGGTGCAGCGTGCTGCCGCGGACGGCGAGATCGGCCGCCAGCGCGGCCAGCGAATGATGCAGCCACCAGCGGCTGGCCGCGCCGGGCGCCCAGGGCGCCTCCTCGTGCGGCGCGTGCACGTACACCGGCAGCACGCGCTCGTGTCGCTGCAGCGCCCGCTCCAGCGCCGGATTGTCGTCCAGGCGCAGGTCGCGCCGGAACCAGACGACGGCCGTGCTCATGCCGCGCCGCGCACCAGCGGCCGCACGGCGGAGAAGCCGCCGTCGAGCTTCAGCGTCTGCCCGGTGATCCAGCTGGCCGCGTCCGACAGCAGGAACTCCGCCAGGGCGGCAGCCTCGTCGGCTTCGCCGTGGCGGCCCAGCGGGTACTGCGCCGATACCGCCTGGGCCGAGCGCTCATTGCCCACCAGGCGCTCGGTCAGCGGCGTGCGCAGCAGGCCCGGCGCGATGGCGTTGAGGCGGATGCCCTGGGCAGACACGTCCGCCGCGGCCGCGCGCACCAGGGCCTCCACGCCTCCCTTGGCCGCGGCGATGGCCGCGTGATTGGGTGTGCCGGTGCCGGCCACCACCGAGCTGAAGAACACCGCTGCCCCGCCCTGCTGCGCTGCCGACAGCGCGCCCAGCCAGGCCTGCAGCACGAAGAAGGCGCTGTCGAGATTGGCCGTCATCACGCGCCGCCACGCCGCGGCGTCCGTGCGCGGAATGGGCGCGATGAGCGTATTGCCGACACAGTGAGCCAGCCGCGCCGGAGGCGCGCCGAGGGCCGCCGTTGCCTGCGCCAGCGCGGCCTGCGCGCCCTCGACCGTGCTCACGTCGGCCTCGACCACGTGGTCGTGCGCCTCGGCGGCCATGCGCGCGGCCTCGCGGCCGACCAGCACGAGGCGGTAGCCGCTGCTGCGCAGACGCGCGGCGAGGGCGCGGGCGACGCCGCCGCTGGCGCCGGTGATGATCGCGCTCCGGTTCATGGGAACTCCTTGAAGGTCATTCTGCACGGTAGCCGCTGCCGGCGTTGAGGGCCCGTGAAGCGGCGCCGCGCCCCGACCTTTCCGGGACCCGGCCGCTCAGGCCGGCGACGCCAGCCGCGCGCGCAGCGCCTGCGCCTGTACGGCGATGGCCGCGCGCTGCACCGGGTCGAGCCGCTGCAGGCTGCGCCACTGCAGCGCGCTGCGCGGATGCGCGGCGAAGCGCTCACGGTGGCGCGCGAGGAAGTCCCAGTACAGCGTCGTGAAGGGACAGGCCTGCGCTCCGATGGCCTGGTCGGGGCGATAGCGGCAGCCGCTGCAGTAGTTGCTCATGCGCTGGATGTACTTGCCGCTGGCCACGTAGGGCTTGGAGGCCATGACACCGCCGTCGGCGTACTGCGACATGCCGAGCACGTTGGGCAGCTCCACCCACTCCACCGCATCCACGTACACGGCCAGGTACCAGGCGTGCACGGCGCGCGGCCTGACCCCCAGCAGCAGGGCGAAGAGTCCGGTCACCATCAGGCGCTGGATGTGGTGAGCGTAGCCGTGGCGCAGGGTCTGGCCGATGGCCTCGCGCAGGCAGACGTAGTCGGTATCGCCGCTCCAGTAGAACGCCGGCAAGGGCGCATCGGCGCCCAGTGCGTTGTCGTCCAGATAACCCGGCATGCGCAGCCAGTACAGGCCGCGCACGTATTCGCGCCAGCCGAGGATCTGGCGCACGAAGCCCTCCACCGCTGCGATGGGCGCCGCGCCGCGCTGCCAGGCCGCCACCGCCGCGTCCACGGCGGCGGACGCCGGCAGCAGGCGCAGGTTCATCGCGGCGGCCAGGCGCGAGTGGTACAGCCAGGGCTCGCCGCTCCACATGGCGTCCTGGTAGCGGCCGAAGGTCGGCAGGCGTCGGGCGATGAAGTCGTCAAGCGCGGCCTGGGCCTGCGCCGGCGTCACCGGCCAATCGAAGGTGTCGAGCGCGCCCGGGTGCCCGGGGAAGCGCCGCGCCACCAGGGCCAGCACATCGCGCGTCACCGCGTCGGGCGCGAAGGACAACGGGGTTGGCAGCAGCCCCGGCCCGCGTGCGTCGAAGCTGCCGCGGTTGGCGGCGTCGAAGTTCCAGCGCCCGCCCACCGGCTTGCCGGCGTGCATCAGCACGCCGTGGCGCTGGCGCATCCAGCGGTAGAAGAACTCCAGGCGCAGCTCGCGGCGGCCTGCGGCCCAGGCGGCGAACTCGTCCGGCGTGGCATAGAAGTGGCGATCCGGCAGTTGTTCCAACGGCAGCCCGGCCGCAGCCACCACCGCCCGCAGCGCCTGCTCCACGCGCCAGTCGCCCGCCTTCGTCCAGCGCACCGCGCGCGGCGCGAGGCGAGTCAGATCCTCGGCCAGGGCCGCCGCCAGGCTCGGCGCCGCGTGCGCCTCCAGCGCGCGGTAGTGCACGCTGAAGCCGCGCGCACGCAGGGCGTCGCGATGGTGGCGCATGGCGGCGAGGAACAGAGCGATGCGCGCGCGGTGCGACCAGACGTGGGTGCTCTCCTCGGCCACCTCGGCCATCCACACCGCATCCTGCGCCGGATCGAGGCCGTCGTACACGCTGGCAGCCGGGTCGAGTTGGTCGCCCAGGACGAGGATCAGATGGCGCATGCGCTGTTCGCTCCGGACGCGGCGGGGCATTGCAGTGTCGCCACGGACACGTCGCGGCGGCGTGCACTGCCCGTCGGCCGCCGCGCGGCTGCCCGCGGGCCGCCACAATCGCGCCGGTATACTTCACGCGCCGCCTACGGGAAGAGGGAGTCCCATGTTCCGCCTGCCTGCCGCTTCGGCGTTGCGCCACTCCTGGCGCGGCGCGTTCGTCTGTCTCCTGCTCCTGCTGCTCGTCGCCTG
>DAOOVM010000300.1:0-3579 GCA_035370085.1 Rhodanobacteraceae bacterium
GCGTGGCGTGGTGGGCGCTGCGGCCGCCGCCGGCGATCGCCTTCGCCGAGCGCGACTGGGTGGTGCTGGGCGATCTGCACAACGCCACCAGCGACGCCCAGTTCAGCGACTCCCTGCAAACCGCCCTGCGGGTCGGCCTGGAGCAGTCGCGCTTCGTCAACGTCTTGCCCGATATGACGGTACGCCAGGCCCTGGGCCGCATGGAGCGCACCGGCGCCACCGCCATCGACCGCCAGGTGGGGGCCGAGCTGGCCCTGCGCGAGCACGCCCGCGCACTGATCCTGCCGACCCTGATCGCGGGCAATCGCCTGCGCCTGTCCGCCGAGATCGTCGATCCGCAGAGCCAGCGCACGGTCGCCACGCGCAGCGTCGACGCGGCGGGCCCGGAGGATCTCGTGGCGGCGACCGACCGCCTGGTGTCCGAGCTGCGCGAGAGCTTTGGCGAGTCGGTGGCGCAGATCGGCGAGAATTCCCTGCCCCTCGAGAAGGTGACCACGGCCAACATTGAGGCGCTGAAGGCCTACACCCTGGCCGTGCGCGCCGTGGCCGCCGGCGACTACGAGCAATCGCAGAGCCTGCTCGATCGCGCGCTCGAGATCGATCCGGGCTTTGCCCTGGCCTGGGCGCGCATCGGCGCCAACTACCTCGGCATGGGCAACGAGCAGAAGGCGCGGGAAGCCATCGACCGCGCCCTCGCCTTGGGCGGCCGGCTGTCCCAGCGCGACCGCACCTACATGCGCGCGCTGCGCGCCACGGCGGATCACGGCGCGGCGGCGGTCGCGGCGTGGCGCGTCTACGCCGACGTCTATCCCGATGACGCGGCGGGGGCGCACAACACCGGGATGTACAGCTTCTTCCTGCTCAACGACTGCAAGAAGGGCCTGCCCTACCTGCAGCGCTCGGCCGATTCCTCGCACCCTCTGCACGCGTACTCGATCTACGTGAGCGCCTACTGCGCCCTGCAGGCGCACGACACGGCCAGGTCCGAAGCGCTGTTCAAGCAAGCCTACGCGGCGGGCATCGGCAAGCGCTGGCTCGGGATGGCCGATTTCTACCTGGCCAGCGATCGCCCCGACGAGGCCGAGCGCTGGATGCGCGACGCCGAGGCCGACCGCAATCCGCCCACGGCCGCCGACCTTTTCTCGCGTCGCGCCGCCGTCCTCATGGATACGGGACGACTGGACGAGGCGCAGGCCCTGCTGCGGCAGGGCATCGAGAAAGCCGCAGCGGCGCGGGACCAGCGCACGCAATGGGTGCTGCGCGCCGCCGCCGCCGCGCTGGCGGCCCATCAGGGCCGACCGGAGGCGCCGGGCGAAATCCGCAACCGCTTGCAGGAGTGGTTGCACGAGGGCGCGATGCAGCCGAACGAGCGCCGGCCGCTTGATCCGCACATCCAGGTCGCCTACTGGGCCTGGCTGGCGTCGGTGGGACGCGCTGCCCTGCCGCGCGACGCCGTGTTGCAGGCAATCCGGGACGCCGGCGACCCGGGCGAGCATCCGCGCTATGCCCAGCTGGCCTCGGCCATCGAGGCGCGCGACCTGGTCGCCGAAGGCAAGCCTGCGGCCGCGGTCGACCGCCTGCAGGGTGCCGCCCCGCGCAATCCGCTGTGGCTGTTCCGCCTGGCCCAGGCCCAGGCGCTGGATGCCGCCGGCGCCTCGGCCGAGGCTGAGGCGGCCTACCGCGAGCTGGTCGAGGCGCGCAGCCAGGCCGTGGTGGATTGGCTGGACGACTGGTCGCTGCAGCCCCTGGCCGTGCTGCAGTGGAACGAGGCCTACGTGCGCTGGAGCGAGCTGGCAGCGAAGCGGGACGCCGCCGCCGGTGCGGCGATCGCCCGCCGCTACCTTGAACACGCCCGCCGTGCCGACGCGCAGTCGCCGCTGCGCCGGCGCGCCGAGGCGGTCGCGTCCGCTGCGGCGCCGCAGACTGCGGCGCCGCGGCCGACTGGCGCTACGCCTTGAAGACGACGATGCCGAGGGAGGAGGTCAGCTTCGCCCCCAGGTCGTCAAGGTTGGAAGCGATGTGCTCGGAGCTCGGCAGGGAGACGCCGCCGGCCGGGATGGTTTTCGGATCGGGGTGGAAACCGTATTCCGCCAGAGCGCCCAGCGGATCCTTCTGCACGCGCTGGCGGAACTGATCGTCCTCGGCGAGCTTCTGCAAGAAGCGTCGTGCGTTTTCCTGTGTCGCCATGATGCCCCCTGGTTTCGCGCCCCGATGGCGCTGCAGCCTTGTACCCCAGGCCCGCAGCCTTCACAAGACGTCACCGCGGGCCGCCACGGGGTCGTGCGCCTGCGCATCGAAGTTCAGGCTGTCCGTCCGCGTGGCCCGGATGCCGAAGCCGGAAATCGCGACGGCGGCCTGACTGAGCGGATCCAGACCCAGGCGGTCGCCGATGTCGCCGTCATTGATCGCCGCGGTGTAGAAGGCGCCGAGGCCGAGGTGAGTGGCGGTCAGGTAGAGCGTCTGGCTCAGGTGGGCGGAGTCCATCAGCACGGCCTTGTAGGCCTTGGCGTGCTGCCGGTACTTCCAATGGTTGCGGTCGAAGCGCGCCACGTGCACCACGCAGGCATGCGCCTCGGCAAAGTAGACCTGGCCGATGGTCGAGGCGGCAACCCATTGCCGCAGAGGCTCCTGCGCCACGCGCTCGAGCAGTTCCAGACGATGGGTGTAACCGTCGTAGTGGTACAGACCACTCTCCAGTCCCTCGACGCGCAGCGCGACGAGGTAGGGATCGATGGGGTGCAGGCCGCCGCCGGACGCGCTGGTCTTGCGCAGCGCCACCAGACCTGGCGCGAATTCGCGCTTGCCCTGCACGCCGAAGGTCCAGTACAGGACCTCCTGCAGGCGCTGCCGCTCCAGCCACCGCTCCAGCGCGAAGGCGCGCGTCGTCGTGCGCTCGCGCAGGCTGCGCACGAAGTCGCCGTCCCCGGCCGGTACGTCGAGCGCGATGGTGTGCAGGGCATCGGCCCGGACCGGACGATGCGTGGGCGCCGGGCCATGGTCGGCCACCTGCTCCTCCAGCCTCGCCCGGTGCGCCTCGGCGCTGTGCTCGCGCTTGCCCTCGTCGCCCTCGATGCCGCGCCAGCGGGTGAAGGCATGGTAGACAGCCGCGAGGTCGTGCCAGCCGATCCGCTCCATCCGCTCCTCGCCCTCGCGCAGGCGGCGGGACGTGTCGTCCTCGCCGTCGCTGACGAGGGCGCCGCGGGCGACCAGGTCCTGCAGGCGCTGCAGCGACGCGTCGCCGCGCTGCACCAGCTCGGCGGCCGCCGTCCACTCGCGCGCACTCAGCGTGCCGATGAGGCGCAGGTCCTCGGCATCGAGGGCGATCCGCTCGCCGCTGAGCGGACAGAGCAGGTCGGCGCGTACCAGGTCCTCGAACACGACCCGTCCGGAGAACAGGGCCGCAAAATCGGGAAGGCGCTGGTCAGCGATCTGGATCAGGCAGCAACGGCGACGACGAATGCGCATGGGCGATTCCAACGGAGGCGTCGCGCACGCTGCCCGAGTGCGGGCGCCGACACAAGCCTTGCCCGGCGGAGTCCGGCTGCCCCGCGCGCGACCGGCCCGCGGCTGTCCGTCCCG
>DAOOVM010000301.1:0-3573 GCA_035370085.1 Rhodanobacteraceae bacterium
TCACGCGCGGCGGCGGCTCGCTGGAGGACCTATGGGCCTTCAACGACGAGGCCCTGGTGCGCGCCATGGCCGCCTGCCCCATTCCGCTGGTGTCGGCCGTGGGCCACGAGATCGACGTGACCCTGGCCGACCTGGTCGCCGACCTGCGCGCGGCCACGCCCTCGGCCGCGGCCGAACTGCTGGTGCCCGAGGCCGGCGCCCTGCGCCAGCACCTGCAGCAGCGCAAAGCGCGTCTGGATCTGCTGCTGCGCCGCGCGCGCGAGCGCGCCGTGCAGCGCCTGGACCACGTCGCCGCCCGCCTCGCCGCGCAGCGGCCGCAGGCGCGCCTGCAGCTGGGCGCGCAGCGTCTGCAGGCGCTGCGCGGGCGCCTGGCGGCCCAGGCCGCACGCCGCCTGGAGCGCGACGCCAGCCGCCTGCGCGCCCTGCAGGCGCGCCTGGCGCGCTGCCATCCGCGGCTGCGCATTCCGGCGCAGGCGGCGCGCTGGCAGCACGCCGGCGAGGCCCTGCGCCGCGAGCTGGCCGGCGCCCTGGAACGGCGCGCGCGGCACCTGGGCGAACTCGCCCGCGCCCTCAATGCGGTCAGCCCACTGGCGACCCTGGCGCGCGGCTACGCGATCGTGTTCGACGCGCAGGGCCGCGTGCTGCGCAGCGCGCGCGGCGTCGCGCCGGGCAGCCCCGTGCGTGCGCGCCTCGCCGAGGGCGAGCTCGACCTGCGCGTCGAGGGCGCGCGCGATCCGGACTAGGGACGCGCTGCCGGGGCTCCGTGCACCGACGCCTTGCCCACGTTGCGTGCGCCGGCGCGCTTGCGCCGAGGCCGCAGCGGCCAAAGAATCCCGCCGGTCGCCTGCGCGGACGCAGCGGCGCGCACCGCACCGAGCGGACGGCGCCCCATCGCAGCGCGCCGCAGCCCATCCCGCCCACGGAGGCCCCGCCATGCTCAAGCCGAGCTACCCCTACTACCTCGCCAACCGGCCGGTGGCGGCCAATGCCGACCTCGCGGTCACGGACAAATTCACCGGCGAGATCGCCACGCGCGTGGCCCTCGCGGATGCCGCCGCCATCGACGCCGGCATCGCCGCCGCGGTGGAAGCACAGGAGCCGCTGCGCGCCTTCCGTCCCTACCAGCGCCAGGCCGTGCTGGAACACTGCGTGACGCGCTTCGGCGAGCGCGCCGAGGAACTGGCACTGGCCCTGTGCATCGAGGCCGGAAAACCCATCCGCGACGCGCGCGGCGAGGTCAGTCGCCTCATCGACACCTTCAAGGCGGCCGCCGCCGAGGCCGTGCGCCTCGGTGGCGAGGTGCTGAACCTGGAGATCTCCGCGCGCGCCAGGGGCTACCGCGGCTTCACCCGGCGCGTGCCCATCGGCCCCTGCGCCTTCATCTCGCCCTTCAACTTCCCGCTGAACCTGGCCGCGCACAAGATCGCCCCGGCCATCGCCGCGGGCTGTCCCTTCGTGCTCAAGCCAGCCAGCCGCACGCCGATCGGTGCGCTCATCATCGGCGAGGTGCTGGCGCAGACCGAGCTGCCGGCGGGCGCCTTCTCCATCCTGCCCGCGCACCGCGAGGGCGCCGATCTGTTCACCACCGACCCGCGCCTGAAGCTGCTGTCCTTCACCGGCTCGCCCGCCGTGGGCTGGGCGCTCAAGGCGCGCGCCGGGCAGAAGAAGGTAGTGCTGGAACTTGGCGGCAACGCCGCCTGCATCGTCGACGCCGACCAGGGCGCGGACCTGGACCGCGTGGTGGAGCGCCTGGTGTTCGGCGCCTACTACCAGTCCGGGCAGAGCTGCATCAGCGTGCAGCGCATCCTGGTGCACGCCTCGCTCTACGAAGCGCTGCGCGAGCGCCTGGTGGCCGCGGTGCGCGCCCTGGTCGCCGGCGATCCGCGCGAGGAGCGCACCTTCATCGGGCCGATGATCGACGCGGGCGAGGCCGAACGCCTGCACGGCTGGATCGGCGCCGCCGTCGCCGCGGGGGCGCGCCTGCTGTGCGGCGGCGCGCGCGAGGGCGCCATGCTGCAGGCCAGCCTGCTGGAGAACGTCGACCCGCGCCTGCCCCTCAGCGCCGAGGAAGCCTTCGGCCCGGTGGCCCTGCTGCAGCCCTTCGAGGAGTTCGACGACGCGCTGCGCACGGTCAACGCCAGCCGCTACGGCCTGCAGGCCGGCGTGTTCACCCACGACCTGCGCCACGCCCTGCGCGCCTGGGACGCGCTCGAGGTCGGCGGGGTGATCGTCGGCGACGTGCCGAGCTTCCGCGTCGACACCATGCCCTACGGCGGCGTGAAGGATTCCGGCCTCGGCCGCGAGGGCATCCGCAGTGCCATCGAGGACCTCACCGAACCGCGCCTGCTGGTGCTGCGCGAGGCCTGAGCGCCGCCCACCCACCCCCTGCACCGCGCACCCTGCCCGCGTGGACAATACGCGCACGGCGCCCGCCGTCCCACGAACCTGCGATCCCTTCCGCATGCGAACCTTTGTACTGCGCGCACGCGCCGCGCCTACCGACAGCGAACGCCTGTGGGCCGCCGTGGGCCAGGACGCGCACAGCGAAATCCTCGCCCACACGCTGATGAACGCCCTGTTCGTGGCGCAGTCCCATCGCGCCGACGTGGTGGTCTACCTGGTGCTGGAAAGCAGCCCCGACTACAGCCGCACGATCCGCTTCGAGGCCAACGCCCTGCACGACATCGGCGGCTTCGACGAACGCGCCCTGCTGTCCAAGGTGGCCCGCGCCCTCGACGCCTCGCGCGGCATGGGCAAGGACGAAACCCGTCCGGTCGAATCCGGCGTGACCGTGCGCACCACCAGCTTCGAGCGCCTGGCGCAGGAACTGGCCGCCGACCACGCGCTCTACGTCATGGACCGCAAGGGCACGCCCATGCGCGAGGCGGAATTCGGCCCCAACCCCTGCTTCCTCCTCACCGACCACATCCCGATGCCCAAGAACACCCTGCACGGCCTGGAGCGCCTGGGCGCGAAGAAGCTCTCGCTGGGCAAGACCATGCTGTTTGCCTCGCAGTGTGTGGTGGTAATTCACCACGAGATGGATCAGCGCTGAGGCGCGGCGGCAGTTCGACGTGTTGGCTTCCGCTGACGCGGCGACGCGCTTAGGCGTCGGGGCTTTGCATCCGCAACCGATCAATGCAGACCTCGCTTGATCGCGGCGTCTCCGACGCTGGCGCAGCGGCGATAAACCGCGCGCACCCCGTAGCGCCAGCGTTGCTTCGCGCTCCCCGGAATCCCGGGCCCACCGGCAAGAAAACGTCGACCGCATCGACGCCGAAACCGTCCATGCGGCGGCCACGAACCGAATCCCGCTCAACCCGCGCGATGGAGCGCGCAGAGCTTGTTGCCGTCCGGATCGCGCACGTAGGCCAGGTACATCGGCCCCAGCGAGCCCTGGCGCAGGCCCGGGGCGCCCTCGATCGAGGTGCCGCCGTGGGCCACCGCCACGTCGTGGAACTGCTGCACCTGCTGCGGCGACTGGCACCTGAAGCCGATGGTGCCGCCGTTGGCGTGGCTGCCGATGCCGGCACCGTTCGACGGCTATGTCGAATTGCCGGCACGGGTCTCCAG
>DAOOVM010000302.1:0-3560 GCA_035370085.1 Rhodanobacteraceae bacterium
GGCCAAAACTCAGCGCGCGCGGCGCGCCGCCGCTACCGGCGCTGGCGGCGGGGCCCGGGGCGCTTGCCTCGGAGCAGCGCGCGCGGCTCAGGCAGGAGGCCGTCCACCCGGCTTGCAGGCGTCCGCCGCAGCGCTTGCGCTGGCGCCGCCATCCCGGGCTTCCCTGCGGGACTCGTCGCCGACGCAGCGACGATCAGGGCCCGGGCGGCGCCGCCCCGGCGCCGGTGTGCCGCTCAGCGCGCGAAGGGATTGCGCAGGCGCGACAGCATCCCGCCCTTGGCCGCTTCGGCGGTGGCGGGATCGGCCGGCCGGACTGCGTCGTTCTCGACGAAACCGATGGCGTGGTAGGCGTTGACGAAGTCGATCACGTCCGGCAGCGGCGAGGCGGCCGCGTCGGCGATCTCGTTCAGCGTGGCGAGTTGCTTCATCATCACCGTGGCGATGCGGAAGTGCTTGGGAAACTCACGTTCGATCTGCGGCCATTTGCCCAATTTGTAGCGCGCCGTCGCCGCGAGTTCCGGCAGCAGGTGGCCGCGCGAGGCGCTCAGCACGGCGAACCAGAGCAGGCGTGCATAGGGTTGCGGTGGCGCACCGATGCGTGCCTTGTCGAGGTCGGCGCTGGTGATGGCCTGGAAGTCCTCGGCCTTGAGCTTGCGCGTGCAATGCGGCGCCAGCGCGCGCAGGCCCGTGCCCGAGCAGTGGTAGCTCTGCGACTTCGGGTCGAGGATCACGTCGGGGGCGCCCTCGCTGCTCAGGCGCACGGGCGCCAGCAGAGCGCTGCCGGTGAGGAAGTCGATCAGGCTGCTGTCCCGCGGTGGTGCGGTCACGGGCGCTGCCTCGGCCGCGGCCGGCGCGGTGGCTGCCGGTGCCGGTACAGGGGCCGGTGTGGGGGGCGGCGTGGGGCGTGGCGCGACGGCGGCCGGCGGCGGTGGCGTGGGTCGCGGCGGGGGCGCCGCGGCGGCCGGCGCCGGCACTGGGGCGGGCGCCGGGGTCGGCGCGGCGGCGGGGGCGACGACCGGCGTCGCGTCACCGTGGAAGCTGGCGATCAGGTCGATGATGCCCTGCGCAGTGAGCGGCTTGCGCAGCACGAGGTCGGTGTCATTGGCGCCGGCGTGCTCGGAGAACACGGCGGCTGTCTTGCCGAGGTTCATCACCTTCAGCCAGGTCATGTGGCCGAACACCGAGTCGACGTCCACCACCACGAGGTCAGCGTCGCCGATCGGCGCCATCTCCCAGCGCCGCCCCAGGCGCGGCGCCACCTGCGCCAGCAGCGTGCGGAACTCGGTCTCGTCGGCGGCGCTCGCGTCGGCGAGGGCGATCTTGTTGGCCATCTTGCGCTTCCCCTGTGTGTGGCGCCGGAGAGCGCGGACCGGGCAACCCGGGCGCCATTCCCCATCCGCGCGCATTGTCCGCAGCGCGCGCAGGGCGTCAACTGGCGCCGCAGCGTGACTTTCAGGCCTCGACGGCGAGCGTGGCGCTCGCCGCGCCCTCCGGCGCCTCGCGCTGCTGCAATGCCCACAGGGCGGCGTAGCGGCCGCCGAGCGCAAGCAGCTGCGCATGCCGCCCGCGCTCGACGATGCGGCCGTGCTCCATGACCAGGATCTGGTCGGCATCGACGATGGTCGATAGCCGGTGGGCGATCACCAGGGTGGTGCGCTCGCGCGCGATCTCGGCCAGTTCGGCCTGGATGGTCTTTTCCGTGCGCGTGTCCAGCGCGCTGGTGGCCTCGTCGAACACCAGGATCGCCGGCCGCTTGAGCAGGGTCCGCGCGATGGCCACGCGCTGCTTCTCGCCGCCGGACAGCTTCAGCCCGCGCTCGCCCACGCTGGTGTCGTAGCCCTGCGGCAGGCGCTCGATGAAGTCGTGGATGTGCGCCGCACGCGCCGCGGCGACCACCTCTTCGCGGGTGGCCTCGGGGCGGCCGTAGGCGATGTTGTAGTAGATCGTGTCGTTGAACAGGACCGTGTCCTGCGGCACCACGCCGATGGCCGCACGCAGCGAGTCCTGCGTCACCGCGCGCAGGTCCTGGCCGTCGATGCGGATGGCGCCGGCGGTCACGTCGTAGAAGCGGTAGAGCAGGCGCGCCAGGGTGGACTTGCCAGCGCCGGTGCTGCCGACCACGGCCACGGTGTGCCCAGCCGGGATGACGAAGTCCACCTCGCGCAGGATCTCGCGCGCGGGGTCGTAGTGGAAGCCGACGCGCTCGAAGCGCACCTCGCCGCCGGCCAGGGCGAGCGGCGCGGCGCCCGGCGCGTCGCGCACGTCGCGCGGCTCGTCCAGCAGCACGAACATGCGCTCGATGTTGGTGAAGGCCTGCTTGACCTCGCGATACACCATGCCGAGGTAGTTGAGCGGGATCGACAGCTGGATCAGGAAGGCGTTCACCAGCACCAGGTCGCCCAGGCTCATGGTGCCCGCCGCGACGCCGGCGGCGGCGCGCCACAGCAGCAGGGTCAGGCCCACGGCGACGATGCCCGACTGGCCCACGTTGAGCACGGCCAGGGTCTTCAGGCTCTTTACCGAGGCGTCCTCGTACTTGACCAGGCTGGCGTCGAAGCGCGCCAGCTCGTGCCGCTCGTTATTGAAGTACTTCACCGTCTCGTAATTGAGCAGCGAATCGACGTTGCGCGCGTTGGCTTCGGTGTCGGCCTCGTTGGCGGCGCGGTAGTAGCGCAGGCGCCATTCGGTGATGGAGAAGGTGAAGGCGATGTAGCCCGCCAGGGTGGCCAGAGTGATGGCGGCGAAGGTCCAGTCGTAGCGCGTGACCAGCAGGGTGCACACGACCACGATCTCCAGCAGTGTCGGCAGGATGGTGTAGATGGTCCAGTCCAGCAGGTCCGAGGTGGCGCCCATGCCGCGCTCGACGTCGCGCGACACGCCACCGGTGCGGCGGTCGAGGTGGAAGCGCAGCGACAGGGCGTGCAGGTGTTCGAACACCCGGAGCGTGATCGAGCGCGCGGTACGCGCCATGACGCGGGCGAAGACGATCGTGCGCAGCTCCTGGAACAGCGATGCCGCCAGGCGCAGGGCGCCGTAGGCGAGCAGCAACAGCACGGGCACCAGCAAGGGGCGGGGCGCCAGGTCCAGCGCGTCCACCAGCTGCTTGAGCAGGATCGGTACGGCCACCGTGGCCAGCTTGCCCGCGACCAGCAGGCCGAGGGCCAGGCCCACGCGCCAGCGGTAGCGCCAGACGTAGGGCCAGAGCAGGCGCAGGACGGCCGCGGGGGAACGCTGCGGGGTGTCGCCGGGAACCATGGCGGGAGCACCGGGTCGGAGAGAGGGCCTGAACTGGGGACGAACGGCCCGGGTGCAAGGCACCGGCGCGCCGCGCTCGGCACGTATGATCGCGTTTCCACCCCGTGAGAGGAGAGTCCCCATGAAAGCCATTTCCCTGCTGCCTGCCGTGATGCTGGGGCTGGCCGCCGCTGCCGCTGCTGCCGGGCCCGCAGAAGCGCCCGCCGCCAAGGCACCGGTGGGGCCGGCAGCAACAGCGGCCGAGGCCCCGACGCAGGCCGCGGCCGGCAGCGTCACCGGCCGGTTCACCCGCCCGAAGGAGGTGG
>DAOOVM010000303.1:0-3553 GCA_035370085.1 Rhodanobacteraceae bacterium
GCCGAGCCGAAGTCGCCCTGTGCCTGCGCGGCGAGGTAGACCCAGGCGGCGTAGACGGCCACGTTCTGGCGCAGGGCGGCCGGGTCGACTTTGTCCAGGGTGTCGTTGGCGGTGTGGTGCCAGTCGAAATAGCGAGTGCCGTCCTGGGTCAGGCCCAGCGCGGCCATGCCGAGGGCGTGCATGGCGCCGAGGTCCGGGCCGCCCTCGCCGGGGCCGGCGCCGCGCTCCACGCCCAGCGGCGCCAGCACCTGCATGATCTGGTCGATGGCGCCGCGTGCCTCGGGCTTGACGCTGGCCTCCAGGCGCCAGATGCGCCCGGCGCCGAAGTCCGACTCCGCGCCCAGCACGTGGCGCGCCACCTCGTCCCGGTGCGCCTCGGCGTAGGCGCGGCCGCCGAACAGGCCCATTTCCTCGTTGGCGAAGGCGATCACGCGGATACTGCGCTGTGGCCGTGGTGCGGCCTCGCGGATCAGGTGTCCCGCGGCCATGGCGATGGCCACGCCGGCGCCATCGTCGATGGCGCCGCTGCCGGCATCCCAGGAATCCAGGTGGCCGCCGAGCACGACCACCTCGTCCGGCCGTCCGCTGCCGGTGATCTCGCCGATCACGTTGGCGCCGGTGTAGCTACCCTCGATGCCGCAGTCCAGGGCGAGTTTGAGGCGCACCGGCTGGCCGCGGCGCAACGCGGCTTCGAGCAGGTCGGCGTCGGGGTTGGCCAGCGCGGCGGCGGGGATGCGCCGACCGCCCTCGTCCCAGCGCGTCACGCCGGTGTGGGCCAGGCGGTCGCTGTCGGTGCCGGCCGAGCGCAGCAGGAAGCCTGCCGCGCCCTTCGCCGCGGCCACCGCCGGGCCGCGCGTGCGCACGGCCGAACCCTTGCCGTAGTCGTGCCCGTCGCGGTGCGCCTGCATGCGCACGCCGACATAGACCAGGCGGTCCTTCACCGCGGCCGCATCGACCGCCTTGAGCGCGTCCAGGCTGTCGAAGGCGACCACGGTCGCAGTCAAGCCGCCGCGCGGCGTGCCGGGCGAGAAGCCCAGCGCCGCCGCCACCAGACGGTGCGGATAGGGCGAGACCAGCTCGGCGCTCTCCGCGCGACGCACCCAGCGCGGATAGGTCACGGGCTCGGTCCACACCTTGTCGTAGCCCAGGGCACGCAAGCGTGCCTGCGCCCAGGCCACCGCGCGGGCGTCGTTGGCGCTGCCGGCCAGGCGCGGGCCGATTTCCGTAGTCAGGGCCTCCAGCACGGTCCAGGCCGTGTCGTCCTTGAGCGCGCGCTCGCGCAGGGTGGCCGCAGCGGCCATGGCCTCGGGGGGAATCACCGTGGGCTCGGTGGCTGCGGCGCCGCCGCAGAGAAGGGCGCTGAGGGCCAGGATGGCAGTGCGGCGCATGGTCGGCTCCGGGGGAAAGCGCCTAGCGTGCCAGAAGCCGGGCCGCGCCCGGCTGTGTCGAAGGTCCCAGTGGCGGCAGTCTAGTGCCAACCGCGTCACGGCGCCGCCGTGTCGCGCTCGTCGCCGGCCGGCGCAAGCGCTTCACGGCAGTTGATGCGTTTTGGCGCAGAATTGCGCAACTGGTAGAGCAGAGGCGGCGCAACTCCGCGCCGCGCGGATCCGGTGGGGAGAATTCAGATGAAAGCTTGGTTGCTCGGCGGCGCGGTCGCGGCCGCGCTGTGCAGTGGTGCCGCCCTGGCCGGGGCGGGCGTGTGGACCTCCGAAGGGCCCTACGGCGGCGCGGTCTACCGGCTGTACGTCAATCCGGCCCTGCCCAGCGTGCTGTACGCGGCCACGCGCGGCGGCATCTTCCGCAGCGGCGACGGTGGCGTGAGCTGGACGCGCAAGGAGGCCGGGCTGACCGGCTCGGTGAGTTACACCTATGCCCTGGGCATGGACAACGAGGCCCCCGCGACGCTATGGGTGGTGGACAACTATGGCCACTTCAACCGCAGCACCGACGGCGGCGACAACTGGGCGCAGACCGGCTATTTCCTGGCCAGCGGCGACGTCGTGAACCACATCGCCGACGCGCCCGGCGGCACCGGCAAGCTCTACCTCGCCACGACCCTCAGCGGCGTGCTGGTGAGCAACAACAGCGGCGCGAGCTTCCTGCCGGCAGGTAGCGGCCTGCCGAGCGGCGTGCCGATCAACTACCTGGCGGTGGACCCGACCAACCCCCTGCGCCTGATCGCCGGTGTCGCCTACTGGGATACGGTCGATCCCGTGCACACCGCCTCGCTCTACCTCAGCACCGACGGCGGCGCCACCTGGACCGATACGCTTGTCCTGGGCGGCCCCACGCCCTACTACGGCCAGGTCAGCGACATCAGCTTCGGCGCAGGCAGCAAGGTGTACGCGGCGGTCGACAGCTCGCTGTACCGCAGCGACGACGACGGCGCGACCTGGAACGGCCCCATGCCGCTCGCGGAGATCGTGCAGTCGGTGCAGGCCGACCCGTCCGTGGGCAATACCGTGCTCATCGGCAGCTACCAGGGCCTGACCCGTTCCAGCGACGGCGGCGCCAGCAGCACGCCGCTGAACAGCGGTCTGGTGGTCACCGCCGGCGTGCCCGCCACGGTGCAGCGCATCGTGCTGCATCCCAACTACCCGACGACCCCGCAACTGTGGCTGGGCACGACCGAGGCGGGCATTTATTTCAGCGCCAACAGCGGCGCCACGTGGACCTCGCAGAACGACGGCCTGGCTGCGGTCAACATCCGCGCCCTGGCCATGTTCCACGACGCCAGCACGCACCGCCTGTTCGCCGGCTACGGCGATGCCTTCCGTCCCTCGCCGGCGCTCTATCGCGGCAACAACAGCGGTCCGGGCACGCCATTCGCGTCCTGGGCGCCGTCCAACACCAACCTCGGCGCCTACCAGATCCGCTCGATCACCATCGATCCGACCACCAAGGCGTCGGGCATCGGCAGCACTCGCCTGTACGCCACGGGACGCAGCGGTCAGTACCCGGGAGTGGATGCGCGCAATGGCGGCATCTACCGCAGCCTGGACGGCGGCAACACCTGGACCACCATCGACAGCGGCCTGCCCACCGTCGGCAACCCCCCGGCGGCCAACATCGGCACGGTGCGCAGCCTGGTGCTCGATCCGCGCTCCTGCGCCGTGCCGCCGCCGTCCGGTCCTTGCACCTCAGGTCCGCTGCAGACCGTCTACGCGACCGCCAACGGGCGCAATATCGCGGGTACCTACAGGTTCCGCATCCTCAAGAGCAGCAACGGCGGCGACAGCTGGGTGAGCAGCGATAGCGGCATTCCTCAGACCTTCCCCGGCACGCCTCCCGGGTATGCGGACTCGCAATCCGTTCTGGTCGTGCCCATCGTCATCAATCCGAGCAATCCGCAGGAACTCTTCGTCGGAACCACGCTCACCTACAATGCCGCCGCGGTGCCGGTACCCACCGTGCCCGCCGGCGTGTTCCGCAGCACCGACGGCGGCGCCACCTGGACCCAGCGCAGCAACGGTCTGCCGCGCCACGCCGGTTCCACCGACACCGCCTTCGATGTGCTGAGCCTGGCCATGAATCCGGCCAATCCGCTCGAACT
>DAOOVM010000304.1:0-3528 GCA_035370085.1 Rhodanobacteraceae bacterium
CCTCGATCCAGAAGCCGAGCTTGGCGCCCAGCGCCGCGCCCAGGATCGCCGCCACGCCGATGCCCAGGCTGCGCTCGGTGTCGGCCAGGGCCGGCAGGGCCAGGCGGCGCCGCTCGCGCAGGAAATAGCGGAAACCCAGGAAGTAGGCCGCGCTCTCCAGCACGGTGTGCGTGAGAACGGGATTCATGGTGTCGTCGCGTGCCGCCCGCGGCGGTCTGCCGCCTCAATCACGGTGCGCGGCACTCTTGTCGCGCCCGGCGCCCCAGCGCGCATCGAGCTTGCCGAAGAGCTTCTTGAAGAAGCGCGACAGCTTGCCGCGCTGGGTCTTGCGCAGCTTTTCTTCCTCGCTGGTGAGCCAGGCGATCTGCAGCACGCGGCGTTCGCCTTCGTAGGGCAGGTGCCCGTGGAAGGAGTTATCGGCGCGGCGGAACACGGCGAAGTGGCCGTACAGCGGCTTGACCTCGGGCGCCACCGTGGCCTCGATGTCGTCGATGCGCGCGAGGAAACGCAGGCAGCCATCGCTCGTCGCGGGCCAGGTGTCGTTGAAATAGATCAGCGCGGTAGCGACCTTGGAGCGCGAATCGGTGTGGATGGTGCCGTGGCGGCGGTTGAGCGACTCGCACAGGGTCACCAGGGTCGGGTACTGCGACAGGCGGTCGATGCCCAGCCTGTCGCCGATCAGGTCGGCGAAGGCTGGCGACTGCACTTCACCGATCAGGGCGTTCAGACTGGGGCCGCAGTCGGCCGCGTCCCAGGGAAAGAACCCTGCGCTGCGGTAGCGCGGAAAGTCGGCACGCAAGGCGGCGCGGGCGTCATCGCGCAGCAGGCCGGTGGCGGTGAGGAAGGCGAAGGGCTCGCGCACGCAGTGGGCGTCCGGCGCGGACAGACGGCGGGGGTCAAGCAGGGCGGCGGCGGTCATTGCGGGCAGGGCGGCGGTGCGGTGCGTGGATTGTAGTGCCCGCGCCCTGGCGCGCGGTGGACATCGCGGCCACGCGTCCCTAAAATCGGCGCTCGCCTCGACCCCCTCATCCTGCCCAGCCACGGACTGGTTCCCGCCAGCCCGCGGGTTTTGTCGCACCCGGGTTAGTCCTCCGGTGCCGGGCTACAGCCAGAAGGCGAACACATGACTGTCCCCGCCCTGCTTGCCCTTGCCGACGGCAGCCTGTTCCACGGCCGCAGTATCGGTGCCGAGGGCTCCCGCGTCGGCGAGGTGGTGTTCAACACCGCCCTGACCGGCTATCAGGAAATCCTCACCGATCCCTCCTATGCGCGCCAGCTGGTGACGCTGACCTATCCGCACATCGGCAACACCGGCTGCAACGCCGCCGATGCCGAGTCGGACCGTGTGCATGCTGCGGGTCTGATCGTGCGCGACGTGCCGCTGCTGTCCTCCAACTGGCGCGAGGAGGAAGACCTGCCGCAGTACCTGGCGCGCCAGGGCGTGGTGGCCATCGCCGACATCGACACCCGCCGCCTGACGCGCCTGCTGCGCGACAAGGGGGCGCAGAACGGCTGCCTGGTGGCGGGCACCGCGATCGACGCGGAGGCGGCCCTGGCGGCAGCGCGCGGGTTCGGCGGCCTGAAGGGCATGGATCTGGCGAAGGTGGTGAGTACGGCCGCGTCCTACGAGTGGCGCGAGGGCAGCTATGACCTCGACCGCGCCGCCTTCGTCGCACCGCCGGCGCGACTGCGCGTGGTGGCCTACGACTTCGGTGTGAAGCGCAACATCCTGCGTATGCTGGTGGACCGCGGCTGCGCGGTCACCGTGGTGCCGGCGCAGACGCCGGCGGGTGAAGTGCTGGCGCTGGATCCCGATGGCGTGTTCCTGTCCAACGGGCCGGGCGACCCGGAGCCCTGCGACTACGCGATCGCCGCCATCCGCGAATTTGTCGCGCGCCGGGTGCCCACCTTCGGCATCTGCCTCGGGCACCAGTTGCTCGGTCTCGCCAGCGGCGCACGTACCGTGAAGATGAAGTTTGGCCACCACGGCGCCAATCACCCCGTCATCGACCTGGCCAGCGGGCGCGTGATGATCTCCAGCCAGAACCACGGATTCGCCGTGGATGAGGCCAGCCTGCCCGGCAACGTGAAGCCGACGCACCGTTCGCTGTTCGACGGTTCGCTGCAGGGCATCGAGCTCAGCGACGCACCGGCGTACAGCTTCCAGGGGCATCCCGAGGCCAGCCCGGGACCGCACGATGTGGCTGGCCTGTTTGACCGCTTCATCGCGCTGATGCAGGCGCGGCGGCAGGAGGCGGCATGAGCCGGAAACCCGTCCTTGCCGTGCTGTTGCTCGCCCTGACGGAGGCCGCTGCGGCCGCCCCGGCGGCGCCGCTCAGGGCCGAGACGCGCGTGGTCGAGCCGATTGCCTATGAGCAGCTCGGCGCCAAGCTGGGCCACGAGGTGGTGGTGTTCACGCGGCTGGGTACGCGCCGACGCGGCACCGTCGTCAAGGTGAGCCCCTCTGCTCTGATCCTCAAGCTCGACGCCCGATCCGGCGGCATCGAGCTGGACATGCCGCGCGACACCATCCGTTCCGTGGAACTGGTGGGTGCCCCCCAGCCCGCCGAGGAAGACACCGGTGCCAAAAAGAACTGACCTCAAGACCATCCTGATCATCGGCGCCGGGCCCATCGTCATCGGCCAGGCCTGCGAGTTCGACTACTCCGGCGCGCAGGCCTGCAAGGCGCTCAAGCAGGAGGGCTACCGCGTCGTGCTGGTGAATTCCAATCCGGCCACGATCATGACGGACCCGGAGACGGCCGACGCGGTCTACATCGAGCCGATCAACTGGCAGACGGTCGAGAAGATCATCGCCAAGGAGCAGCCCGACGCGATCCTGCCCACCATGGGCGGGCAGACGGCACTGAACTGTGCGCTGGACCTCGCCGACCACGGCGTCCTGGAGAAGTATGGCGTCGAGCTCATCGGCGCTTCGCGCGAGGCCATCCGCATGGCCGAGGACCGCGAGCTGTTCCGCGTGGCCATGGCCGAGATCGGCCTGGAATGTCCCAAGGCGGAGGTCGCGCGCACGCTGGAGCAGGCGCTGGAGATCCAGGTCAAGGTGGGCTACCCGACCATCATCCGTCCGAGCTTCACGCTCGGCGGCAGCGGCGGCGGTATCGCCTACAACCGCGCCGAGTTCGAGGAAATCGTCAAGCGCGGCCTGGACCTGTCGCCGGTGCACGAAGTGCTGGTGGAGGAGTCGGTGCTGGGCTGGAAGGAGTTCGAGATGGAGGTGGTCCGTGACACCGCGGACAACTGCATCATCGTGTGCTCCATCGAGAACCTCGATCCCATGGGCGTGCACACGGGCGACTCGATCACCGTGGCGCCGGCGCAGACGCTCACCGACAAGGAGTATCAGCGCCTGCGCAATGCCTCCATCGCCGTGCTGCGCAAGATCGGCGTCGACACCGGCGGCTCGAATGTGCAGTTCGGCGTGAACAGCGAGAACGGCCGAGTCGTCGTGATCGAGATGAACCCGCGCGTGTCGCGCTCCTCGGCGCTGGCCTCCAAGGCCACCGG
>DAOOVM010000305.1:0-3501 GCA_035370085.1 Rhodanobacteraceae bacterium
ACGCAACACCGTCAGGCGCAACGGCGTGAGGCGCAGCCCGCGCGCGGCGCAGGCGGCGGCCACGGCATCCACGAAGGCCTGGGCGTCGTGACGGTGGCGATGGGCGTGCGGGGTCGAGGTGGCGGCGGGCATGGCGAACTCGGAATGGCCGCGTGCAGTGTAGCCAGCGCGGCGACGCGTTTCAGTGCGGCGCGGTCAGCGCCGCGGCACAACGACCACAGCGTAGGGCGTCCGCCGGGTTGGCAGCGCCGCAGGCGGCACAGGCCCTCGGCGGGCGCACGGCCATCCAGGCAACGATCCAGCCGACCGGCCCCAGCGCCGTGCCCAGCAGCAAGCCCTTCCACACGGCGCCGCGGTAGTGGCCGATGAGGCCGCCGACCGCCGCGCAGGCGAGCGTCAGCCAGAGCAGGCCCCACCAGTCCACCAGGCCCATCAGGCGCCAGAACAGCTGCCACGCCGCGTCGGGATCGGCGAGATCGATGCCCTCCAGCAGTTGCCGCAGCAGGGCGTCCACGCGGCGGAATCAGGCGCCGGCGCGGGCCAAGGCGTCGTCGATGCGCCGCAGGGCGCGCTCGCGCCCGACCAGATACACGGTGTGATCGATGGACGGCGATACCTGGGTCCCGGTCATGGCCACGCGCAGCGGCTGCGCTACCTTGCCCATGCCCTCGCCGATGGCCGCAGCGGCAGCCTCGATGGCGCGGTGCACCGCCTCGACCGTCCACTCCGCCAGACCTTCCAGCTGTACGCGCGCCGCGCGCAGCGCGGGCACGGCGGTGGCAGCCTTCAGGTGCTTGGCCACGGCCGCCTCGTCCCAGTGCTCGATCGGGCCGTACCACAGGCGCGCCTTCTGCGCCATTTCCTTCAGCGTCTGCGCGCGCTCGCGCAGGGCCACGACCACGTCGACCGCGGCCGGGCCGGACTCGGGATCGAGCCCGGCAGCGCGCAGATGCCACTCCAGATGCGCGGCGACGGCCTCGGGCGGATCGTTCTTGAGGTACTGCTGGTTGAGCCAGGAGAGCTTTTCCAGGTCGAAGCGGGCGGCCGAGTGGTTCACGTCGGCCACATCGAACAGCTCGACCATCTGCGCGAGCGAGAAGATCTCCTGATCGCCGTGGGACCAGCCCAGGCGCACGAGGTAGTTCAGCAACGCGTGCGGCAGGAAGCCGTCGTCGCGGTACTGCATGACGCTGACGGCGCCGTGGCGCTTGGACAGCTTCTGTCCGTCGGGACCGAGGATCATGGGCAGGTGGGCGAAACTCGGCACGGCCGCGCCGAGCGCCTGGTAGAGGTTGATCTGGCGCGGGGTGTTGTTGACGTGGTCGTCGCCGCGGATCACGTCGGTGATCTTCATGTCGATGTCGTCCACCACCACGGCGAAGTTGTAGGTGGGGAAGCCATCGGAGCGGAACAGCACGAGGTCGTCGAGTTCCGCGTTGCTCCACTCGATGCGTCCCTTCACTTTGTCGTGGAACACTACGCTGCCGCCGTCCGGGTTGCGGAATCGGATGACGGGGGTCACACCCGCCACGGCCTGGGCGCCGTGGCGACAGTGTCCGTCGTAGCGCGGCTTGAGACCCTGCGCCATCTGCTCCTCGCGCAGCTTCTCCAGGCGCTCCTTCGAGCACCAGCAGTGGTAGGCCTTGCCGGCGCGCAGCAGGTCCTCCGCCACCTGGCGGTAGCGGTCCATGCGCAGCGTCTGGTAGTACGGGCCCTCGTCATGCGCCAGACCGAGCCAGCGCATGCCATCCAGAATGGCCTGGACTGCCTCCTGCGTGGAGCGCTCGCGATCGGTGTCCTCGATGCGCAGGATGAACTCGCCGCCGCGGTGGCGCGCCTCCAGCCAGCAGTACAGCGCGGTACGGGCACCGCCGATGTGCAGGTAACCGGTGGGACTGGGAGCGAAACGGGTGCGGACGGTCATCGGGGCCGACGAAAAAGACGGGGCCGCATATGGTAACAAATGCCGTCCCCGTCCCCTGCCCGCTCGCCGCCCGCATGTCCGACACCTCTCTCCGGCTCGACCTCAGCCGCGACGCGCAGGACGCGCAGCGCCTGCGCGCCCGCCTGCGCGTGTCCCGACCGGACTGGATCGGCCGCGCGGCGAGCGTCGACTTCGTGCTGCGCGTGGTCGTCTCGCGCGGCGGTGGCATCGATCGCGAGTCCAATCTCGGCCGGGTGGACCTGCGTCTGCACGCCGCGGAGGTGGATTTCATGCCGCCGGCGGCCGTTGCCACCGCTTACAGCCATCGCGGCCGCGACATCGACTGCCGCATCGAGGCACGTGTACGCATCGACGACGCCGTGGTGTTCGATTCGCGCCGGAGCCTGGTGTGCGACCTGCCCCTCGCGCGCACCGCCGTCGAGGCCGACGCACCGCGACAGGTCGACCCGCCCGACCAGTTCCGCCTGCGCGACAACCTGCGCGCCATCGCGCCCTGGCGCCGCGCGGTGGTCTACCTGCTGCTCGCCCTGGGCGCACTCATGGCTGGCGCCAATGCGCTGATCGGAATGCACGACCAGTTCGTGCCCGACGGCGCGGTGCTGCTCTACGACCACGTGGGCAGCAAGGGCAAGTCGGAATCGCCCCTGCTCAAGGCCCTGCTCGGTTCAGGCGGCGTGGGCCTGGGCGCGTGGCTGGCGATCCGGGCGCAGCTGCGCCGCTACATGCGCCTGTCGCTGCGGCCCGGCACACGCCTGCCGCGCCGCGGCGAGCGGCTGCACCTGCAGGACATTCTGCGCGGCAGCGCGCGCGTGCCGCTCGACGATTTCCGCGTGCGGGTGGTGGCGTGGAACGAGGAGTGCGGCCAGTACCGCGAGCGCGACAGCAAGAACCGCCAGACCACACGCAGCTTCCGCACCCCCTGCCGCGCCGTCGTGCTGTATGACCGCCGCATCGACTTCCTGCCGGCCGGTGCGCCGGTCGAACGCTACGTCGCCGGCGAGCTGGACCTGGAGCGGCTCTACAGTGCACTGCTGCCGCCGCTCCTGGCCGGCCCCAGCCATGGCATCAACCTGCGCTGGGAAGTGCAGCTGCTGCATCCGACTCTGATCGACCAGGAACTGGAAGGGCCGGGCGAAGGCCTCGTTGCCGCGGACTTCCGGCGCTGACGCCGACGCCACCGCTGCCGCGGTGGCGCACGGCGGTGGCGCGCGGTGTGCGCCTACTTCACGTGCACGGTGATGCGCTCGGACAGCAGCGGCGGGTCGAACACGCGGTGGCTGGCGTCTCCCAGCACCAGTTGCAGGGTGTGGTCGCCGGACGGCAGGGCAAGCATGGTCTCGGTCTGGCCGCTGCCGAAATGCAGGTGGTGCGGATCGTTCGGAATGGCCTCGCCCGCCTTGGGGGCCTCCTTCACGTCGATCAACAGGTGGTGGTGGCCGGTGCCTTCACGCAGCGTGCCGGCCGGTGCCACGCCCATGCCGCGCAGGCCGAACTTGACCGCGAACACGCGCTCCACCGTGGCGCCGCCGGCCGGTGCGATGAAGTAGAGCTCGCTG
>DAOOVM010000306.1:0-3482 GCA_035370085.1 Rhodanobacteraceae bacterium
GCTCGGCAACCTCGGTCTCACCCTGGAAGACGTGCGCGCAGCGCTGGCCCAGGCCAACGTCAACGCGCCCAAGGGCACGCTCAGCGGCGCCACCCAGAGCTACAGCATCGGCACCACCGACCAGCTCGCCGACGCCGCCGCCTACCGCGAGACCATCATCAGCTACAAGGGCGCGGCACCGGTGCGCCTGAAGGACGTGGCCGAGGTGGTGGACGGCGTGGAGAACGATCAGCTCTCCGCATGGGCCAACGGCCGCAGCGCGGTGCTGATCGACATCCGCCGCCAGCCCGGCGCCAACATCGTGGAGACGGTGGACCGCCTGCGCGCCCTGCTGCCGGAACTGCGCCAGGTGCTGCCGGCGGGCGTGGGCCTGGACGTGTTCGCCGACCGCACCGTGACCATCCGCGCCTCGGTGCACGACGTGCAGTTCACCCTGCTGCTCACCGTGGCCCTGGTGATCGGCGTGATCGCCGTGTTCCTGCGCCGCCTGTGGGCCACGGTGATTCCCTCGGTGGCGGTGCCGCTGTCCCTGCTCGGCACCTTCGCCCTCATGGCCACGGCCGGCTTCTCGCTCGACAACCTCTCGCTCATGGCGCTGACCGTGGCCACGGGCTTCGTCGTGGACGACGCCATCGTCATGATCGAGAACATCGTGCGCTACCTGGAGAAGGGGCACGCGCCGCGCGAGGCGGCCGAGGTGGGCGCGCGCGAGATCGGCTTCACCGTGCTGTCGCTGACCGTGTCGCTGATCGCGGTGTTCCTGCCGCTGCTGCTGATGCCCGGCGTGACGGGTCGGCTGTTCCACGAGTTCGCCTGGGTGCTGTCCATCGCCGTGGCGCTGTCGGCCCTGGTGTCGCTGACCCTGACGCCGATGATGTGCGCCTTCCTGCTCAAGCGCGGCGCGGTCGCGGCCGAGGGCGAGGACGAGGGCGCGCATGCCGGCTTCTTCGGCGCCCTGCTGCGCGCCTATGCGCGTAGCCTGGACTGGGTCCTCGCCCACCAGCGCGTCGTCCTGCTGGTGGCCACCGCCTCGGTGGCGCTGACCGTGCTGCTGTACGTGGCCATACCCAAGGGCCTGCTGCCGGAGCAGGATACGGGCCTGGTCACCGCCGTGGTGGAGGCGGACGAGAACATCGCCTTCGCGCCCATGCGCGAGCGCACCGAGGCCGCCGCCGCCGCGCTGCGCGCCGTGCCCGACGTGGCCGGGGTGGCGGCCTTCGTCGGCGCCGGCGCGATCAATCCCACGCTCAACCAGGGCCAGATCAGCCTGGTGCTGAAGCCGCGCCACGAGCGCGATGGCCTGGAGCGCGTGCTGCCGCGCCTGCAGGCGGCGGTGGCGCGCGTGCCGGGCCTGGCGATCTATCTCAAGCCCGTGCAGGACATCACCCTCGATAGCCGCGTCGCCGCCACCGAATACCAGTACACCCTCAGCGAAGTGGACGCCGAGCACCTGGCCGGGGTGGCGCAGCGCATGCTGGCCGCCCTGCGCCAGCGGCCCGAGCTGACCGACGTGGACTCCAACCTCGCCGCCAGCGGACTGCAGCTGCACCTGAGCATCGACCGCGACCAGGCCAGTCGCCTCGGCGTGCCGATCCAGACCATCGACGACACGCTCTACGACGCCTTTGGCCAGCGCCAGATCTCCACCATCTTCACCGAGTTGAACCAGTACCGCGTGGTGCTGGAGGTGGCGCCGCGCTTCCGCACTGGCGAGGACCTGCTGGACAAGCTGGCCGTGCGCGGCAGCGGCAACGGCGCGCTTACCGGCACCGCCACCAGCACCGCCAACCTGCTCGCCTCCAACCCCGCCGCCAGCGAGGAGAACACCAGCACCCGCGCCACGCCCATCCCGCTGTCCAGCCTGGCGCGCGCGCAGACGCGCAACGCGCCCCTGGTGGTGTCGCACCAGGACCAGCTGCCCGCGGTGACTCTGTCCTTCAACCTGGCGCCGGGCCATTCCCTGTCGCAGGCGGTGACGGCGATCCGCGCGGTGGAGCAGGAACTCGCCCTGCCGCCGCAGGTGCGGCGCGGCTTCATCGGCAAGGCAGCGGAGTTCTCCGCCTCGCTGGGCGACACGGTGCTGCTGATCCTCGCCGCCCTGGTGGTGATCTACATCGTGCTGGGCGTGCTGTACGAGAGCTACATCCATCCGGTGACGATCCTTTCCACCCTGCCCTCGGCCGGCGTGGGCGCGCTGCTCGCGCTGACCCTGTGCGGCTTCAGCCTGTCCGTGGACGGCATCGTCGGCATCATCCTGCTGATCGGCATCGTGAAGAAGAACGCGATCATGATGATCGACTTCGCCATCGCCGCGCAGCGCGAGGGCATGGACGCGTTCGCCGCCATCCGCCGCGCCTGCCTGCTGCGCTTCCGCCCGATCATGATGACCACCCTGGCCGCCCTGCTCGGCGCGCTGCCGCTGGCCCTGGGCAACGGCATTGGCGCGGAACTGCGCCGGCCGCTGGGCGTGGCCATCGTCGGCGGCCTGCTGCTGTCGCAGCTGGTCACGCTGTACACGACGCCGGTGATCTACCTGGTGTTCGAGCGCCTGGGTGCGCGCTGGCGCGCGCGGCGCGGCGCGACGGCCGCGGGAGTGCAGCCGGCATGAGGGCGGGCGATGCCCAGGGCGGCGGCCTGTCCGGCCCCTTCATCCGCCGCCCCATCGGCACCTCGCTGCTGGCCCTGGGCCTGCTCGCCGTGGGCCTGGTGTGCTACTTCCTGCTGCCGGTGGCGGCGCTGCCCAACGTGGAGTTCCCCGCCATCTTCGTCCAGGCAGGCCAGCCCGGCGCCGACGCGCGCACCATGGCCTCGACCGTGGCCGCGCCACTGGAGCGCCACCTCGGCCAGATCGCCGGCATCGACACGCTGAACTCCAACAGCAACGAGGGCAGCGCCACGGTCTGGATGATCTTTGCGCCGGGGCGCCGCGTCGACGACGCCGCGCGCGACGTGCAGGCGGCAATCAATGCCGCGGCGCCCGACCTGCCCGCGGGCCTGCGCACCGCCCCCGTCTACCGCAAGGCCAACCCGAACAACGCGCCGATCCTGATCCTCGCGCTCACCTCGCCGACGCGGCCGCTGTCGGAGCTGTACAACCTGGCCGATGCGCTCATTGCCCAGCGCATCCGCCAGCTGCCCGGCGTGGCCGACGTGGACATCGCCGGCGGCGCCACGCCCGCAGTGCGCGTCGACCTGGACCTCGCCGCGCTGTCGGCGCGCGGGGTGTCGGCCGACCAGGTGCGCAGCGCGCTCAATGCCGCCAACGTGACCTCGCCGCAGGGCTACGTGGGCGACGGCCGCACGGTGATGGCGGTGGCCGCCAACGACGCCCTGCACAGCGCGGCGGATTTCGCCCAGCTGGTGATCGCGGTGAAGGACGGCACACCCGTGCGCCTGGCCGACGTGGCCCAGGTCTACGACGGCCAGGAGGACCGCTACCAGGCCGCTTGGCACAACGACCAGCGCGCCATCCTGATGCTGGT
>DAOOVM010000307.1:0-3459 GCA_035370085.1 Rhodanobacteraceae bacterium
CCTGCTCATGCTGACGCAGTCGCTGGCGCAGGAACTGGCACCGGCCGTGCGCGTGAATGCGGTGGCACCCGGCGCGGTGCTGTGGCCCGAGAGCGGCAAGGCGGCCGCGGAACAACAGGCCCTGCTGGCGCGCACGCCGCTGGCCCGCGCCGGCACGCCCGAGGGCGTGGCCGACGCGGTGCACTGGCTGGTGTGCGGCGCGCGCTACACCACCGGTCAGGTGCTGCGCGTCGACGGCGGGCGCACGCTGTCGATCTGACGCGCGCGCCGCCGTTCAGGCCTTGACGCGGAACGCCTGCGCGACCAGGGCGCGGTCGAAGCCGCCGCCCACCTCACCCTGCGCGGCATAGCGGTACAGCGCGGCGGCGTAGATGCCCTGCAGCGCCGCCTGCACCAGCGCCACCAGCAGCACGGCGATCACGCCCAGGGCCACGGCCGCGGCCACGCCGGCGCCGGACTTGGCCGCCAGGGCGAGCGCACCGACCACGGCCGCCGGCACCAGGGCCAGCAGCATCAGCACAAAGAACACCAGGCCGAAGCCGGCATTGCCGATCAGGTTCTCGCCCCAGGTGCGCTTGAGCAGGGTCACGCTCTGCTTCACCGCGTCCAGCGGCCCGACGTCCTCGTGCACCAGCACCGGCACGACGAGGAAGCTCGCCACGGTCCAGGCCGCGCCCAGCAGGCCGGCGACCCAGCGGCCGAGCCAGCCCGAGCGCTCCTGGATGGCGCGCAGCACCAGGCCGACCGTGGCGGCGATGGCGGCGTAGCCGAGGATGGCCGGCAACTTGCCCAGGGCGAGGCGGAAGCCGTCGCCGACACCGGGGTCGCCGCCGCGCAGGCGGATCGACGCCGCCCCGACCAGGGCGGTGTTGAAGAAGATGATCACGAGGTACTGCACGAAGTAGAAGGCAAAGCCCACCACTGCCAGCAGGGGCCGCGACTCGTGCCGCGCGGCGTGGTCCAGGGCGCCACTCAGGAACAGCGGCGTGGCGAAGCTCGCCAGCACCAGCAGCGAGCACAGCGCCGAAAGGGCCGGAAACAGCAGCAGCTCCTTGTCCGACCGCAACACCGCCGCACTGGCCTTGACCAGGGCCCAGCTGCGGGAAAATTTCTCGATCATGCCCGTCTCCTCACCCGAACCTGGACTCCTTTTAGCATCCGGCTGCCGTGCCGTCCTGCGGCGGAAGTAACGCGGCGCCTGCTGCGCTACCCTGCACCCTTTCCCACGGCGGAGATCGACCGTGCACCGGGGTTCGTGTCTGTGCGGGGCGGTACGTTTCGAGGTGACGGGCGAACTCGGCCCGGGCGAGCTGTGCCACTGCACGCGCTGCCGGCGCTGGACCGGGCACGTGCTGGCCAGTACCGAGGTGCCGCGCAGCCGCGTGACCATCCACGGCGCCGAGGCGATCGGCTGGTTCGCCTCGTCCTCCAAGGCGCGGCGCGGTTTCTGCTCGCGCTGCGGCTCCGTGCTGTTCTTCGATCCGCTGGACCAGGCCAAGCACGCCTGGATCGGCATCGCCCTGGGTGCCTTCGATGCGCCCACCGGCGTGCACATCGAGCGCCACATCTTCACCGCGGAGAAGGGCGACTACTACGAGATCTGCGACGACGCCCCGCAGCACCCACACTGAGCGGCAGCCGCGGTGGCCGCCGCGCGCGGCTCAGCTGCCGTCCCAGCCGGCCGGCATGACCACGGCATGGGCCTGCCCATGGTCGGCATGCGCGGCCCACAGCGCGCCCAGGGTACGGCCGTCCACCGGGTGGCGCACGCCGGGCGCGATGTCGGCCAGGGGCTGGAGCACGAAGGCGTGCTTGAGTTCGCCGCGCGGCACCTCGAGGTTGCCCTCGCCGCGCAGCACGCGCTGACCGAACAGCACGATGTCCACGTCGAGCGTGCGCGAGGCGTAGCGCGGCACGTCACGGCGGCGGCCGTGGCGGTCTTCCAGGGCGTGCAGCCAGGCGTTCAGCGCGGCGGGCTCCAGGTCGCTGTCCAGGCCCACGGCCAGGTTCCAGAAGTCCGGACCGTCAAAGCCCACGGCGGGAAAGACGTAGGTGGGCGAGACGGCGAGCACGCCGAAACGCGCGCGCAGCTCCGCCAGCGCGGCGCCCAGGTGCTGGCGCGGGGCGAGGTTGGAGCCGAGGCTCAGCCAGGCGCGCTCCATGCGCTCAGGCCGGACGCGTGCCGCGTTCCAGGATCACGCCCACGGCGCGCGAGCCGCGCACGGCGCCGGGCTTGGCCAGCTTCAGGCGCAGCCAGGCCACGCCGAATTCGCCCTGCACGATCTCGGCGCAGCGCTCGGCCAGGGTCTCAACCAGCTGGAAGCTGGAGGCCTCGACGAAGGCGATGAGGCGCTTGGACACGGCCTTGTAGTCGAGGGTGTCCTCGATGCGGTCGCTGGCGGCCGGCTTGCGGTTGTCGAAGGCCATTTCCAGGTCCAGCGCCACCACCTGGCGGATCTGCCGCTCCCAGTCGTAGATGCCGATGACGGTCTCGATGCGCAGGTCCTCGATGAAAACGGTGTCCATGGGCGGCTCGTGGGTGGAGGGGGCGGCGATGATCGGGGTGCGGCGGCCAAGACGACGTGAGGGGCCGCGGCCGGCCGCGTCGCGGCGGGTCGTTCAGCCGACGGCGGCAAGGGTCGAGAGCTCCCAGCGTGGGCGCACGGTGATGGCCGGCGTCTCGTGCTGGCCCGCTGCCAGGCGCAGGGCGCCGGCCAGGGCGATCATGGCGCCGTTGTCGGTGCAGAACTCCGGCCGCGGGAAGCACACGCGAAAGCCGCCCCGCTGCGCCGCCTCGGCCAGCTGGGCGCGCAGGCGCCGGTTGGCGCCGACGCCGCCGGCGATCACCAGGGTGCGCGCGCCGCTGGCCTCCAGCGCGCGCAGGCACTTGATGCGCAGGGTGTCGACGATGGCTTCCTCAAAGCCGCGCGCCACGTCGGCGCGGGTCTGCTCGCTGCGGTCGCTGCCCTGCCAGGCCAGCAGCACCTGGGTCTTGAGGCCGGAAAAGCTGAAGTCCAGGCCCGGGCGGTCGGTCATGGGGCGGGAAAAGTGGAAGCGTCCGGACACGCCCTGCTCGGCCAGGCGCGCCAGTGCGGGGCCGCCCGGATAGGGCAGACCCATCAGTTTGGCGGTCTTGTCGAAGGCCTCGCCAGCGGCGTCGTCGAGAGTGTCGCCGAGCAGGCGGTAGCGGCCGATGGCGTCCACCGCGATGAGCATGGAGTGGCCGCCCGACACCAGCAGGGCCACGAAGGGCGGCTGCGGCGGCTCGGCCTCGAGCAAGGGCGCCAGCAGGTGCCCTTCCATGTGGTGCACGCCGATCGCCGGCAGGTCCAGCGACCAGGCCAGGGCGCGGGCAGCGGCCGCACCGACGAGCAAGGCCCCGACCAGCCCCGGCCCCGCGGTGTAGGCCACGCCGCCGAGATCGGCGACAGCCAGGCCCGCCCGGTCGAGGGTCTCGCG
>DAOOVM010000308.1:0-3447 GCA_035370085.1 Rhodanobacteraceae bacterium
TCATGGAGTTACTGCCCCCAGGCTGTGAATGCTTCGTTGAAGGCGCGCTCGCCCGGCGCGCCCTTCTCGATGGCGATGATCGACCGGCGCTGGTTGGCGTAGACCAGCGGAATGTCGAACCATGAGCGTTCCTTCAAGAGCTGAAGGTTGCGCTGCTTGTCGGCTTCGACATTCGACAGCCCGACCAGGAAGAAGCCGTCGGTAACCTTCACCGCGAGGCCTGCCAATGGCGTGCCGCGCGCCTGCTCGTTGGACTTCATCAATACGCCCGGCACATTGGCGATGGTGGTGCCGAAGTCCGGCGGCAGCACGAAGGTCAGTTCGGCGGTGTGGCTCGCCGGCAGCGACGCATCGGTGTTGCGGCGGATCGACAGCGACATCTTGATCTTGCGCTCTGGAATATCGATGTCGGCGCGCACGCCAATATCCGGCGGCTGCCCGGCGGGCACCTTGACCGGTTCCGTGCGCCAGATCACCGAACCGACATACTGCTTGCCCTGCGGCGCCGAGGGGTCCTCATCGTAGAGCACCACGCGCTGCGCCACCGGCGCGATCTGCTGCGAGCCGGGCTGGCCGACGCGATCGGTGATCTTCGGCCGCGTGCCCGACGCATCCTTCGGTGTGGTGTCGGCCTGCTGCTGCACCGGCTTCATGGTCAGCGACTTGATCAGCGAATAGGCCTTCGGTCCGCCCCACACCGCGCCGCCGATCGCGATCACGGCAACGCAGACCCAGATGGCGGTCTTGAGCGGAAAACCGCGCCGCGTGGTTTCTTCCTCGTCGCGCGGCGCCATGCGGGCGCGCGGCCGATCGTTCGGCTGATAGCGGCCGGCTTCCTCGATGGACTCATCGTAGCTGTAGGGCGACGGACCGCGCTGATCCGGAAAGTCCTGCGCCTGGCTGCGCCGGGCCGAACGGGTCGCGTCGCCGCCCGGCGGGCTCAGGCCGCGGCCACGTCGTGCAACTGCCACACCTGGCCGGCGAGCAGGTTGAGGCGGTGCTTGAGGATGGCGTGGGGCAGCACGGTCACCACCTGGATCTCGGTGTGCAGGTCGGCCTGGCGGGCACTCACGGTTGCGGCGGCATCGCTGGCACCGAGGCTGGGGTCGACCGCGTCGGGATCGGGCTGCAGCGCCTTCCAGCGCTGCCACAGTTCCGGGCTGCGCAGGGCCGCCTGCAGCGCGCTGGCGAAGGCCTCGGGACTGGCGCCGTGGAAGGACAGCTCGGCGTGCTCACCGCGGGCGCTGGCGAGATCGCCAATGGACAGATAGTAGCGTTGGGGACGCTGGGCCATGCCGCGGGCTCCGTGTCGGATGGGACGCGCGCAGTGTAGCGCGCGTCCCCGACCGTCGCGGCACCGCGCTCAGGCGTGCGCCAGGCGCCCCGCCTCGCGCGCGTCCTCGCCCTGGTGACGACGGCTGGCCAGCAGCGTGTACATCACCGGCACCACGAACAGGGTGAACAGCGTGCCGAAGCTCATGCCGCCGACGATGGCCCAGCCGATCTGCGCGCGTGCCTCGGCACCGGCGCCGTGGGCGAAGGCCAGCGGTACCGCGCCCAGCACCATCGCGCCGGTGGTCATGAGGATCGGGCGCAGGCGCAGCGCCGCGGCTTCCACCGCGGCCTGGGCCAGGCTCGCTCCGGCGCGGGCGCGCTGGTTGGCGAACTCCACGATCAGGATGCCGTGCTTGGCGATCAGGCCAATGAGGGTGACCAGGCCGATCTTGGAGTAGATGTTGAGCGAGCCGTTGATCTGCCACAGGCCGAAGCCGGCGCCGAGGTGCAGCAGCCACAGCGTGAACAGCGCGCCGCCGATGGCCAGCGGTACCGACAGCAGGATGACGAAGGGATCGACGAAGCTCTCGAACTGCGCCGCCAGCACCAGGTAGATGAAGGCCAGCGCCAGGCCGAACAGCAGCAGCGTGCTCGACTGCACCTTGCGGAATTCGCGCGACTGCCCGGACAGGTCGTAGCTGGCGCGGTCGCCGGCGATCTTCTTCAGGCTCGCCTCCATCCAGGCAAGGCCGTCGCCCAGCGACATGCCCGGCGCCAGCGAGGCGCTGATGGTCGCGGCGCGCAGCTTGTTGAAGTGGTTGAGCTCGCGCGCGGCCACGCCCTCGCTGACGCTGACCAGGTTGGACAGCGGCACCATGGCGCCGTCGCGGGCGCGCACGTACACCTCGGTCAGCGCGTCGGGCGTGCGTCGCGCGTCCTTGCCCAGCTGCACGAGCACGTCGTACTGCTCCGAGCCGCGCTTGAAGCGCGTCACCTGGCGCCCGCCCATGAGGGTCTCCAGGGTGCGGCCCACCGTGGCCACGTCGGCGCCGATCGCCGCCACCTTGTCGCGGTCCACGTCCACGTGCAGCTCGGGCTTGTTCATGTCGAGGTCGGCGCGCGGATTGAGGAACTTGCCGCTCTGCGTCATCTGCGTCTTCAGTGCCTCGATCATCCGGTTCAGTTCCTCGTAGCTCTCCGTGGTCTGCACCACGAACTCGAGATCCTGGCCGAAGATGCCGCCGCCGAGCGAGTTGGGCACCTGCGGGAAGGCCATGATGCCGGGAATGCCCATGAACTGGCCGAACAGCTGTCCCTGGATCTGCTGCGCGCTGCGCTTGCGCGCGCCCCAGTCGGTGAGGCCGGGGAAGGAGATCGTGTTGTTGATGTTGGGCCAGCCCACGAACAGGAAGTAGCGGTCGATCTCCGGCACACCCTTGTAGATGTCCTCGATCTGCCGCGCATACTTGTCCATGAACTCCAGGGTCGAGCCCTCTGGCCCCTGGCCGAACACCATCATGAAGCCGGGGTCCTCCTTCGGCGACAGCTCGTCGGGCAGGGCCTTCCACAGCCCGGCCACGCCGAGCAGCAGGAGCACCATCAGCACGCTCACCGCCACGCGCCAGCCGATCACGCGCTGCAGCAGGCGGCGGTAGGTCGCGGTGAGGCCGTCGAGCACGCGCTCGCCCCACAGGTAGAAGCGCCCGGGATCGGTCTCGTGGCGCAGCAGGCGCGAGCACATCATCGGCGACAGGGTCAGCGCGACGAAACCCGAGACGATCACCGCGCCCGCCAGGGTGAGGGCGAACTCCACGAACAGCTTGCCCGTGGTGCCCGACTGGAAGGCGATGGGCACGTACACCGCGGCCAGGGTGAGGGTCATGGCGATCACGGCGAAGCCGATCTCGCGCCCGCCCTGCAGGGCCGCCGCGAGCGGCGCCATGCCCTCCTCGATGTGGCGGTGGATGTTCTCCAGCACCACGATGGCGTCGTCCACCACCAGGCCGATGGCCAGCACCATGGACAGCAGGGTCAGGGTGTTGATGGAGAAGCCGAGCGCGTACATGAGCGCGAACGCGCCGATCAGCGACACCGGGATGGTCACCAGCGGGATCAGCGTGGCGCGCCAGGTGCGCAGGAACAGGAAGATCACCAGCACCACCAGCAGCACCG
>DAOOVM010000309.1:0-3419 GCA_035370085.1 Rhodanobacteraceae bacterium
GCAGCTTCACCGCGCTGCTGCTGGACCCGCCGCGGCGCCCGCGTCGGGAGCCGACCGCGCAATGAGCCGCCGCATCCCCGCCCAGGTCGTCGCCGAAGGCGACCTGCTCTACGCCAAGCAGCCCAAGGTCTACCCGCGCGAAATCGACGGGCGCTTCCAGCGCCTGCGCACGGCCGCCGTGTTCTGGCTGCTGGGCATGTTCTACGTCTTCCCCTGGATCAACTGGGGCGGCCGCCAGATGGTGCTGTTCGACCTGCCGGCCCGCCGCTTCTACGTCTTCGGCCTCACCTTCTGGCCGCAGGACTTCTACCTGCTGACCCTGCTGCTGATCACCGCGGCCATCAGCCTGTTCTTTTTCACCGCGCTCGCCGGACGCCTGTGGTGCGGCTTCGCCTGTCCGCAGACGGTGTGGACCGAGGTGTTCCTGTGGATGGAGCGCTGGGTCGAGGGCGACCGCAACAAGCGCATGAAGCTCGACGCCGCGCCCTGGACGCGCGAGAAGATCCTGAAGAAGACCGCCAAGCAGGCGCTGTGGATCGGCTTCGCCGCCTGGACCGGCTTCACCTTCGTCGGCTTCTTCACGCCCATCCGCGAGCTGGCGCGCGAAATCGCCGCTCTGAGCCTGGGCGGCTGGGAGATCTTCTGGATCGTCTTCTACGGCTTCGCCACCTACGGCAACGCCGGCTACCTGCGCGAGCAGGTGTGCAAGTACATGTGCCCCTACGCGCGCTTCCAGGGCGCGATGTTCGACCGCGACACGCTGATCATCAGCTACGACCCCGCCCGCGGCGAGCCGCGCGGTGGACGCAAGCGCAGCGTGCCCGACGTGGCCACGCGCCAGGCCGCGCTCGCCGCGCCGCTCGTCGCCGGCGAAGCCGCGCCGGCCTGGCCCGGCGCCGACAGCCTCGGCGACTGCGTCGACTGCGAAGCCTGCGTGCAGGTCTGCCCCACCGGCATCGATATCCGCGACGGCCTGCAGTACGAGTGCATCGCCTGCGCCGCCTGCATCGACGCCTGCGATGCGGTGATGGACAAGATGAACTACCCGCGCGGGCTGATCCGCTACACCACCGAGAACATGCTGCTGGACGGCAAGCCGCGGCGCGTGCTGCGGCCGCGCACGCTGATCTACGGCGTCATCCTCAGCGCGGTGGTGGCGGCCTTCCTGATCGGCGTGGCCACGCGCACGCCGGTGCTGGCGGAGATGATGCACGACCGCAACGCCCTGTTCCGCGAAACCGCACGCGGCGACATCGAGAACACCTATACCGTGCGCCTGGTGAACAAGACCGACGCCGCGCTGGAGCTGCGCCCGCAGGTGCACGCCGAGGACGACATCGCGATCGAGGACGTGCGCCCGCTGCGCCTGGGCCCGGGCGAGGTCAGCCAGCTCGCCCTCACCCTGCGCGCGCCGGCCGACAAGGTCGAAGGCAAGCAGGCGGTGGAACTGCGCTTCCTTGACGCCGAGGGCCGGGCCGTCGCGCGCGCCCGCTCGCATTTCTTCGCGCCGCACGAGCGCGACCACGATCGCGAACACGAGAGGCACTGACATGGGCAAGCGCTGGTACCAGATACCGGAAACCTGGCTGATCCTGGCCCTGCTGGCCAGCGCCGTGTTCGGCTCCTTCGGCCTCATCGCCGCGGCGCTGGAGCACCCGGATCCGGTGGTGCTGGACCACGGCGGCCCAGTGCCGCCGCCGCATCCGGCCCGCGCGCCCTGAGGCGAGGATGGCCGCACACTGTTTCCACTGCGGCGAAGCAATCCCTGCGGGCACGGCACTGACTGCGCTGCAGGCGGGTGCGCCGCGCGCGGTGTGCTGCATCGGTTGCCGCGCCGCGGTGGAGTGGATCGAGGGCCTGGGCCTGGCCGACTATTACCGCCTGCGCAGCGAACCCGCGGCCCGCGCCGAGGCGCCGGCCGACTTCAGCGCCTGGGACCGTCCCGCGCTGGAACGCCTGTACGTGCGCCACGAGGACGACCTCGCCGAGGCCTGCGTGCTGGTGGAGGGCCTGCGCTGCGCCGCCTGCAGCTGGCTGATCGAACGCGCGCTGGGCTCCCTGCCCGGCGTGCGCGAAGTCAGCGTGAACCCCGCTGCGCGCCGCCTGCGCCTGCGCTGGGAGGCGCGCGTGACGCCGCTGTCGCGTCTGCTCGGCGCGCTCGGCCGCCTGGGCTATACCGCCCACCCGCTGGAGGCCGCGGCCATCGATTCGGTGACCCAGCGCGAGCAGCGCACGGCGCTCAAGCGCCTGGTCGTGGCGGGCCTGGGCATGATGCAGGCCATGATGTATGCCGTGGCCCTGTACGCGGGCGCCTTCGAGGGCATGGACCCGCTGACGCGCGACTTCTTCCGCTGGCTCGGCTTCCTCGTCACCACACCGGTCGTGCTCTATTCCGCGCAACCGTTCTTCGCCGGCGCACGGCGCGAGTTGGCGGCGCGGCGCCTGGGCATGGACGTGCCGGTCGCCTTTGCCATCGCCCTGGTCTACGTCGCCAGCCTCGCCGAGGCGCTGCGCGGCGGCGGGCAGGTGTACTTCGACTCCGCTGCCATGTTCACCTTCTTCCTGCTTGGCGGCCGCTACCTGGAGATGCGCGCGCGCCACCGCGCCGCCGACGTGGTGGACGCCCTGGCGCGCCTGCAACCGGCACTGGCACAGCGGCGCACGGCAACCGGCGCGGAGGAGACCGTCGGCGTGCACGAGCTCGTGCCGGGCGATGTGGTGCACGTCGCCGACGGCGCCACCGTGCCGGCCGACGGCGAGCTGCTGGATGAGCGCTGCAGCGTCGACGAATCCATGCTGAGCGGTGAGTCGGCGGCGCGCGCCCGCCGCCGCGGCGACACCCTGCTCGCCGGCAGCGTGCTGGTACAGGGGCCGGCCCTGCTGCGTGTGGCGCGCGTGGGCAGCGACACGGTGCTGTCGTCGATGCTGCGCCTGATCGCCCGCGCCGGCGCCGAACGCCCGCGCGTGGCGCGCGAGGGCGAGCGCCTGGCGGCGGGTTTCGTCGCGGCCGTCCTGGCGCTGACCCTGATCACCGCCGGCGCCTGGCTGTGGTTCGATCCCGCGCGCGCCTTCCCGGCGGCGCTGGCGGTGCTGGTGGTGGCCTGCCCCTGCGCCTTCGCCCTGGCCGTGCCCACGGCATTGACGCGCGCCCTGGCGGTGCTGGCGCGCCAGGGTGTGCTGGTGGTGCGCGCCGACGCCCTGGAACGTCTGTGCCGGGTGCGCCGCGTGCTCTTCGACAAGACCGGCACGCTCACCGAGAACCGCCTGGAACTGCTGTCCGTCGTGTGCGCCGCCGGCGTGACGCGCGAGCAGGCACTTGCGCTGGGCGCCGCGCTGGAGCGCGGCAGCCGGCACCCGCTGGCCTGCGCCCTGCGCACCGCCGCAGAAGGCATGACGCTGCCGCCGGCGCAGGACCTGGA
>DAOOVM010000310.1:0-3416 GCA_035370085.1 Rhodanobacteraceae bacterium
ACTGCGTGTTCGGCAAGGTCGTGGAAGGCCTGGACACGGTGGACAAGATCAAGGCGGTTCCCACCGATGCGCAGGGACCGCTTCCCCGCGATGTGCCCAAGACGCCGGTGGTGATCGAGAAGGTGCAGGTGCTGCAGTAGGCGGTCGTGCATCGCGCGTGCCGCGCCGCCGTACATGGCGCGCGGCACGCCGAAAACCGTGCTGCACGATCGGTCCCGCCAACGAGGCCAGGCGCACCGGGGACAAGGTCCGTGCCCCGCGCGCTGACGCCCGCGCGAGGGCGCGCCGCCCCCTCAGGAGAAGCCGATGGCGTGCTCGCCGTGCACCGACATCACCAGCTTCACCATGGCGTGCGGCAACATGATTTCCAATTCCAGCGGCTTGCCATTGGCATCCTTGCCGGCCAGGGTCATGCCGAACAGGGCGCCGGAACTGTCCACCTCGGCACAGACGATGTGCGGCCCACCCGGCCCGTCGGTGACGTAGGGGCGGATCGGATCGCCCAGTGCCTCCAGCGCCTGTGGAAAAAGGAACACGGCGTAGTACGGCGTCTCGGTCATGCGCGGCGTTCCTCGGCTTCGGCCGTGGCCGGATAGGGATACAGTTCGTCCAGACGGCGCGAGATGCCGTCATCGCACACCACGCGACAATGCCAGCGGCGCAGTTCGCGCGGATCCTTGAGCCCGCAGCTGTGGGCGATCATGCACACCTCGTGCATCAGATTGCGCGCGTAGTGGGCGACGCGCTCGGCCTTGTCGGTGATGACCAGACCGCGCTGCAGGCGCGCGTCGTGCGTGGTCACGCCGGTGGGGCAGGTGTTGCGGTTGCACTGCAGCGACTGGATGCAGCCCAGGGCGAACATGAAACCGCGCGCGGAATTGATGAAGTCCGCGCCCATGGCCAGCGCCCAGGCCACCTCGTAGGCGGTGATGCACTTGCCCGAGCAGATCACCTTCACGCGCTGGCGCAGGCCGTGTGCCAACAGGGTGTCCACCAGCGCCGGCAGGGCCTCGCGCAGGGGCAGGCCCACCCCTTCCATCAGTGTCTGCGGTGCGGCACCCGTGCCGCCCTCGGAACCGTCGACAATGATGAAATCCGGCGCGCTGTCCAGGCCACGCCGCCGCACCTCGGCACACAGCTCGGCGATCCAGCGCGGGTCGCCGAGCACGGCCTTGAAGCCGACCGGCTTGCCCGCCACATCGCGCACGCGGGCGATGAAGTCGAGCAGTTCGGGCACGCTGCCGATGTCGGTGTGGCGATTGGGGCTGATCGAATCCTGCCCCTCCGGGATGCCGCGGATGCGCGCGATTTCCGCGGTCACCTTGGCGCCCGGCAGCAACCCGCCCTTGCCCGGTTTGGCGCCCTGCGAGAGCTTCACGTTGATCATCTTCACTTCGGGCCGTGCGGCGATCTCGCGCAGCTTGCCCTCGTCCAGCCGCCCCGCGGCGTCGCGCACGCCGTACTTCGCCGTGCCAATCTCGAACACCACGTCGCAGCCGCCTTCCAGGTGGTACGGTGCCAACCCACCCTCGCCGGTATCGAGCCAGATGCCGGCGCTGGCCGCACCGCGCGACAGCGCGCGCACCGCGGGCGCCGAGAGCGCGCCGAAACTCATGGCCGAGATATTGAAGAACGGTGCGTGGGCATAGGGCTGCGGCGTGTGCGCGCCGATCACCACCGGTGCTACCGGACCGATCTCCTCGGCCAGCGGCGGAAAGGCGCTGTTGACGAAGAACGGCACGCCCTCCGCGCGCAGGTCGCGCGTGGAGCCGAAGGCCTGCGTGTTGTCCACGTCCTTGGCGGCGCGATACACCCAGGTGCGCTCGGCGCGATTGAAGGGCAGCTCCTCGCGGTCCATGGCGAAGAAGTACTGGCGGAAGAATTCCCCCAGATGCTCGAACCAGTAGCGGAAGTGGCCGATCACCGGAAAATTGCGCAGCACCGCGTGACGCGTCTGGCTGCGGTCGATGACGAAGGTAATGGCCACGCCGACCACGAGCAGCAGGAGCAGGCCGAGGAACAGCGCAGCCATCAGCTCGATGGCACCGATCACCCAGCCCGACAGTGCTGCGTTCATGCTCGCTCCTGATTCAAGTCGATTCGCCGCCCCGCCCTGGCGGCAGAAAGCCGCCGCGGCCTAGGGCGCAACGCGCAGCTGCGCCGCCGCGCGCCGCGCCTTGGCGCGCGCGGCATCAATGTCCGCGGCGCGCGCCAGTGTCACCGCCATGCGGCGCTTGCCCTTGACCGAAGGCTTGCCGAACAGGCGCAGCATGGTGTCGGGCTCGGCCAGGGCCTCGGCCACGCCCTGGTAGCGCGGCGCGCGGAACTCACCCTGCGCGAGCACGGCGCAGGAGGCCGAGGGTCCGAGCTGCCGGATCACGGGAACCGGCAGGCCGAGGATGGCGCGCGCGTGCAGGGCGAACTGCGAGAGGTCCTGCGCGATCAGTGTGACCAGGCCCGTGTCGTGCGGCCGCGGGCTGACCTCGGAGAAGATCACCTCATCACCACGCACGAACAGCTCCACGCCGAACACGCCGTGGCCACCGAGATCGTCGGTGACGGCGCGGGCGATATCCTGCGCGCGCTGCAGGGCCAGTGCCGACATCGGCTGCGGTTGCCAGGACTCGCGGTAGTCGCCATCGACCTGCAGGTGACCGATCGGCGCGCAGAAGCTCGTGCCGCCGGCGTGGCGCACGGTGAGCAGGGTGATCTCGTAGTCGAAGGCGACGAAGCCCTCCACGATCACGCGCCCGGCGCCGGCGCGACCGCCGCTCTGCGCGTAGTCCCAGGCGGCGGCGACGTCCCCGGCGCGCTGGATCGTGCTCTGCCCCTTGCCCGAGGAGCTCATCACCGGCTTGACCACGCAGGGCATGCCGATGGCGGCGACCGCGGCCTCGAACTCGTCGCGCGTGTCGCAGAAGCGGTAGGGCGACGTGGGCAGCCCGATGGTTTCCGCGGCGAGGCGACGGATGCCTTCGCGGTCCATGGTGAGCCACGCAGCGCGGGCGGTCGGGATCACGCGCAGCCCCTGCTGCTCCAGCGCCACCAGGGTGGGCGTATGGATGGCCTCGATCTCCGGAACGACCAGGTCGGGCCTCTCTTCGGCAATCACCCGACGCAGCGCGGCGCCGTCAAGCATGTCGATGACGTGGCTGCGGTGCGCCACCTGCATGGCAGGGGCATGAGCGTAGCGGTCCACCGCAATGACCTCGACCGCGTAGCGCTGCAGCTCGATGGCCACTTCCTTGCCGAGCTCGCCCGAGCCCAGGAACATCACGCGCAGGGCGGTGTCGGTGTACGGCGTGCCGAAGGGTTTCATCCCGCGCTCCTGCCCCAGGGGCAGCCATTGTAGGAGGCGTGGCGCAGGCATCAAAGCCGCGCGCGCTTGCGGCACAATCCGCCATCCCACGGAGATC
>DAOOVM010000311.1:0-3328 GCA_035370085.1 Rhodanobacteraceae bacterium
GACGCAGGCGTGGCGCGACCCCGCGTGGCATGCTGCGGCGTTGTACGGCCCATCGTCCACGGAGAACTGCCATGATCCGACCGCTGCCCGCCGCCCTCGCCGCCATCCTCGCCACCGGAGCCGCCATGGCCGACACCCCCGACTACTCGCTCACCGTCTACAGCGCCGCCCAGCCGGGTCAGCTCAGTACGGCCAACCTGGCGAACTACGGCCTGAACCTGCCCGGCTACGCCCTGGTGCGCGACAGCCGCCGCATGACCCTGCCCAGCGGCACCGGCGACGTGCGCTTCACCGACGTGGCCAAGCGCATCGACCCGACCACGGTGGCGTTCGAGTCGCTGTCCGATCCCGCCGGCACGCGCGTGATCGAGCAGAACTACCAGTACGATCTGGTCGACAACGCCAAGCTGCTCGACCGCTACATCGGCCAGACCATCAGCGTGGAACAGGTGCGCGGCGACAAGGCCGAGGTGGTGAGCGGCAAGCTGCTCTCCGCCGTGGGCGGCCTCATCCTGCAGCGCGACAGCGGCGAGGTGCTCACGCTCAACAGCTACAGCAACATCCAGTTCCCGGCCCTGCCGGGCGGGCTCATCACCCGGCCCACCCTGGTGTGGAAGGTGAACAGCAAGGCCGGCGGCACGCAGGACACGCGCGTCAGCTACCAGACCCAGGGCCTCACCTGGTGGAGCGACTACAACATCACCCTGCGCGAGCAGGGCGGCAACTGCAGCATGGACCTCGCCGCCTGGGTCACCCTGGTCAACCACAGCGGCGGCAGCTTCCCCAATGCGCAGCTCAAGCTGGTGGCCGGCGAGGTGAACCGCGCCCCCGCCGCGGCGCCGCAGAACGTCGGCATCATGCGCAAGTCCATGGCCATGGAAGCGCCCGCGCCGGCCGGCTTCAGCGAATCCACGCTGTCCGAGTACCACCTCTACACCCTGGGCCGCCGCACCGACCTGCCCGACAACTCCACCAAGCAGCTCGAACTCTTCCCCGCGGTGAACGGCGTGGCCTGCCGCAAGCAGCTGGTGTTCACTGCCGCGCCCGTGCCCTGGACCTATTGGTCCGCGCCCATCCTCGATCAGGGCTACGCCGCCACCAGCGAGGGCACGGTCGGCGCCTACCTCGAATTCGACAACAAGGAAGCCAACCGTCTGGGCGTGCCGCTGCCGGCCGGTCGCGTGCGCGTGAACCAGGCCAACCAGGCCGATGGCGCGCTGGAGTTCATCGGCGAGGACCTCATCAAGCACACGCCGCGCAACGAGACCCTGCGCATCAAGCTCGGCAACAGCTTCGACATCGTCGGCGAGCGCAAGCAGACCAACTTCCGCGCCGACACCACCGGCAAAACCCTTGAAGAGAGCTTCGAGATCAGCGTGCGCAACCGCAAGAAGGAGGCCGCCACCGTGGTGGTGCGCGAATACCTCTACCGCTGGAGCCAGTGGGAAATCACCGCCAAGAACCACGACTACGCCAAGCGCGACGCGCAGACCGTGGACTTCCCGCTCGACATCCCCGCCGACGGCGAGGCCAAGGTGACCTACACCGTGCGCTACCGCTGGTAGGCGGCGCCAAGGCGCCGGCGCTCAGGCCAGGGATTCCGTCGCGCCACGCGTGGCCGCGCCCGACGCGGCCACGCGCGCACGCCGGTCGCGCAGCACCAGGCACGGCCGCTCCACCAGGACATGCAGCAGCGCGCCGCCGGCCAGCGTGGCGACGGCGTACACGGCGAACGCTGCGACGCCCGTGCACGCCGGCCAGGCCTGCAGCGCGCCCTGCACCGCGTGAAACACCAGCTTGTGGCTGAGGTAGAGGCTGTAGGAGATCGCGGCGATCGCCCCGGCGCCCGGCACGCGCCAGCGCCCGATCAGGCTGTGTTCGCTGGCACCGGCCAGCACCAGGCAGGCCAGCGCTGCCGACAGCACCGGCCAGCCCACGCTGTTGCCCAGCAGGCCCACACGGTCGCGGAACAGCCACAGCGCCAAACCTAGCCCGCCCAGCCCGAGCAGCAGCGCCGCATTGCCGTGCCGCGCAAGACGCGCCCAGGTCTGCGGCCGGTACACCGCCAGCGCCGCAAGCAGCACGCCGGCCAGCAGGCCGTCGAGGCGGTTCCAGGTGGGAAAGTACACATCCTCGATGAACCAGTTGCGCGGCGGGTCCAGCGCCGTGCCGTGCAGCCACAGCGCCGTGCGTAGCGCGATACCGCCCAGCACCAGCGCCGCCGCCAGCGCGATCACGCCGCGCACCGAAGCGCGCCGCGCCAGGGCCAGGGCAAGCAACGGGAACAGCAGGTAGAAATGTTCCTCCACGCACAGCGACCAGGCGTGCGAGAACGCCGGCGCGTGGGTGTAGTCGATCACCAGGTTCAGCGTGAACGTGGCGAACTGCCACCACGGCGCCAGCTCGGGCACCTCGCGCCAGGCGGGCAGGGCGAGGTAGATCGCCAGCACGACCGCGTAGGCTGGCAGGATGCGCCAGGCGCGCCGCGCGTAGAACGCGGCGAAATCCAGCCCCTCACCGCGCGCCAGTGGCTGCAGCACCTGTCGCCCGATGAGGAAGCCGCTCAGCACGAAGAAGATGTCCACGCCCATCCAGCCGTAGCGCGACAGCCAGGCGAAATCCTCCCCCAGCCCGCCGACCAGGAAGGAGTGGAACAGCATCACCCACACCACGGCGACGGCGCGCAGCAGATCCAGCCCGGGAAGTTTGCTCATGACGTCCTTGTGCGGTGGCAGTGCGGCGGCGGAGGAGCCGACGCCGGTGCGGCAGGGAAAGGTTCGAGGAAGGCGTTGGAGCCTGTCGCGCGCACATGGCAAAGTCATGGCGGCGCGAGGGCAGCAGCGGGGCGCGACGCGCGCCCGGCGGGTGGCGCCTGCGGGACGAGCCAAGCGTCGCGCCCGGCGGATGTTGCATACACGGCAAGGAGCGCGCCGCGCCCAGGCAGTCGGTGTCGCAAGGTCCGCGTGCACACCGCGGCTGCGCTTGGCCACGCCCCTGGGTGGCCCAGCCCATCGCCCTGTGCGGCCGCCGCTCAACCGCCCGGCCGCAGCGCCGAGCCCTCAGTCCGCGGCGCCGTACCCCGCCAGAACAAGCACAATTGCTGCGTTCCAACGACCGTGCAAAGATGCCTTAATCCACCTCCTGCAGCCTATCCCATGAGTTCCGGCTGTGGATGTGAGACCGAAGCCTGCGGAACAGTGACGCAAGCGTGATCCGCCGCCGCGAGGCGCGCCAGATTAGGCGGCGGGGATAGGCGGCGTTTTGAAACCTTTTTCCTGATTAGCGCCAAACCTCAGCCAAGGAAATTGGACGCTTGTCGCAGAAGTGG
>DAOOVM010000312.1:0-3318 GCA_035370085.1 Rhodanobacteraceae bacterium
AAGCCCTCGTACACGGGCCGTGCGGCCGACAGGCCAAACGGGGGGCGTGCCAGAGGACCCCTGCCGTGAGCCGCAGCCGATGGCAAGCAAATTGAGGAAGAGTGTTCGTCGCCTGGACAGCGCCCCGCGGGCAGACCGCGAGCATCGGCCGCCGCCGCGCCGCGCGGGAGTCGCGCCGGCGCGGACCGCGCTAAGATCGGCGCCCTTTCCGGAGGACACCATGACCGACCTGACTGCCGAAATCCTCACCGCCCGCGGCACCATCCATCTGCGCCTGTTCGCCGACCAGGCCCCGGTGACGGTGGCGAGCTTCGTCAACCTGGCCCAGCGTGGCTACTACAACGGCCTCAATTTTCACCGCGTCATTCCCGACTTCATGATCCAGGGCGGCTGCCCGCACGGCAGCGGCACCGGCGGCCCGGGCTACAAGTTCGAGGACGAGTGCCGTCCGGATCTCAAGCACAGCAAGCCCGGCATCCTGTCCATGGCCAATGCCGGCCCGCGCACCAACGGCAGTCAGTTCTTCATCACCCACGTGGCCACGCCCTGGCTCGACGGCAAGCACACGGTGTTCGGCGAGGTGCTCTCCGCCGACGACCAGAAGGTTGTCGACGCCATTCGCGGCGGTGACAAGATCGGTTCGATCAGCATCAAGGGCGATGCCTCGGCCCTGCTCGCCGCCCAGGCGGCGCGCGTGACGGAATGGAACGCCGCGCTGGACGCCGGCGGCTTCAAGGCCAAGTAAGGTTCGCGGCGCGATCAGGCCAGCGCCCCGCTGGAGCGGGGCGCTGTCGCTGCACCGGGCGGAGCTCAGGACGAGGGCGTTCCCGAGTTGCGCGTGAAGAGGCGATAGAGCAGCAGCAGGATCACGGCGCCGATCACCCCGCCGATGAAGCCCGAGGGCTGGATCGGGCCGCCGATGCTGCCGCTGCCGAAAAACAGGTTGCTGAGCAATCCGCCGACGAACATGCCGCCGACGCCGAGCAGGCCGGTGACGATGAAGCCGCCCGGGTCCTTGCCCGGCGTGAGGAACTTGGCGACGACGCCGACGACGAGACCGACAATGAACATCCACAGATAGTGCATGGCTAGGCTCCTGGTGGCGGGGTAGGGCGGCCGCACTGTAGCGCAGGCGGGTGACTCGCCGCTGGCCCCCGGTTGCGTGCGCAGGGGGCCAGGCCCGGCGATCAGCCGCGGGCGGCCCGGATGCTGCAGCGCAATGTGCTACCATTTCGCGGGTTTTTCCCCCGCCCAACCTCCGCGAGGAAGTCCATGCCCACACTCGCCCAGCGCATGGGGCGCGCCAAGCCCAGCGCGATCATGCTGGTGGCCGAAAAGGCCAAGAAGCTCAAGGCCGAAGGCCGCGATATCGTCAGCTTCTCCATCGGCGTGCCGAATTTCCTGCCGGGCGAGCACGTCTACGCCGCCGTGCGCGAGGCGCTGGCGAAGGACTCCGGCCAGTACGGCTCCAATCGCGGCGCCGATGCACTGCTGGACGCCTACCTCAAGCACCTGGAAGAAGCCGGCCTCACGGGCTACACGCGCAAGCACGTGGCGACCGGCATCGGCGCCAAGCACATCCTCTACAACCTGGCCGAGGCGCTGCTCGATCCGGGCGACACGATCGCCTTCGCGGTGCCGTACTGGACCACCTACGTCGACATCGCCGACATCGTCGAGGCCAGGACCCGGCTGCTGCCCTGCCCGGCAGAGCAGAACTACAAGCTCACCCCGGCCCAGCTCGACGCCGCGCTGCCGGGCGTGAAGGTGTTCCTGTTCAACAATCCGTCCAACCCGACGGGCATGGTCTACACCAGGGACGAGATCGCTGCCCTGGCCGACGTGCTGGTGAAGCACCCGGACTGCTGGATCATCTGCGACGACATCTACAACCGCATGGTGTTCGACGGCGTCGGCTACCACAATTTCGTCACCGCCCGGCCCGAGCTGCGCGAGCGCGTCATCCACGTCGACTCCCTGTCCAAGACCTACGGCATGCCCGGCTGGCGCGTCGGTTTCATCGCCGGCCCGGAGTCCGTGGCCCAGGCCATGGTGACGCTCAATTCCAACCACATCACCAACATCCCCGAGATCGTCACCGCTGCCGCGGTGGCGGCGCTGACCGGCCCGCAGGACGTGCCGACGCAGAAGAACGCCGAGTTCCAGGCCAAGCGCGACATGGTGCTGGACACGCTGAACGCGATTCCCGGCGTGAAGTGCCCGCGGCCGCAGGGTGCGTTCTATGTGTTCCCGGACGTTTCCTGCGCCTTCGGCAAGGCGCATCGTGGCGTGAAGATCGGCAACGACGTTGACTTCTGCAATGCGCTGCTGGAGGCCAAGGGAGTGGCCTGCGTGCCGGGCTCGGCCTTCGGCGAACCCAAGGCGCTGCGCATCAGCTACACCTGTCCGACCGCGCAGTTGCCGGAGGGCCTCAAGCGCATCCGCGAGTTCTTCGCCGAACTCGCCTGAGGCCGGCGTGGGTCCGCTGTTGCCCAGGGTGGTCGCCGCGGTCGGCTTGGCGTTCGCGGGCCTGCTGGCGTGGTCGAACCAGCGCGAGGTGGCGCGGCACGACCCGCGCCGCAACAACGGTCCCAACGACGTCGTGCTGCTGACGGCCGCGTGGTGCGGGTACTGCAAGGCGGAACGCCATGCGCTGCTTGCCGCCGGCGTGCCTTTCCGCGAGCTGGATGTGGAAGCCGACGGCGAAGGCCGCCGGGCCTATCGCGCGGTCGGCGGGCGCGGTATTCCGATCACGGTGATCGGGCAGGACGTCGTTTTCGGTTTCGACACACGCCGCCTGAACGCACTGCTGGGCGAGCGCGGTTACGCGGTGAATCTGCAGTGAGGTGCGGCGCCGTCGCCGTGACATGTTCAAGTCCACGAAAGGAACGCTCATGAAAGCCCCCGTCCGTGTTGCCGTCACCGGCGCTGCCGGCCAGATCGGTTATTCCCTGCTGTACCGCATCGCCTCCGGCGAAATGCTGGGCAAGGACCAGCCGGTGATCCTGCAGATGCTGGAACTGCCGCTGGACAAGGCCCAGGCCGCGCTCAAGGGCGTGATGATGGAGCTGGAAGATTGCGCCTTCCCGCTGCTCGCGGGCATGGTCGGCACGTCCGATCCCAACGTCGCCTTCAAGGATGCCGACGTCGCCCTGCTGGTCGGTGCCATGCCGCGCGGCCCGGGCATGGAACGCAAGGACCTGCTGCTGAAGAACGCCGAGATCTTCACCGTGCAGGGCAAGGCGCTGAATGCCGTGGCCAGCCGCAACGTCAAGGTGCTGGTGGTGGGCAACCCGGCCAACACCAACGCCTACATCG
>DAOOVM010000313.1:0-3306 GCA_035370085.1 Rhodanobacteraceae bacterium
GGCGCCGGCCGGTCGGCCGCGCTGGATGGATCGCTTCTGCATGGACAGAAGCGTCGAGTCGCAGCACAATTAAAACCACGTTATATTTAACTCTTTCATCAACGCCTCACTGTTTTGTGTTTTTACGGAAATACGCATCCGTGCCTCTGCGGATTTCCACAAAGGCGCAAAGCCACGAAATCACAATCGTGCTTTTTCTCAAATCCGCCGATGCGGCTTTGCGTTTTCACGCTTGGGCGGATTTGTGAATTGGGAATAGACCGCCATGAAGCCACTCATCACCGAGGACGAGCGCCAGCGCCTGCTGGCCCACGGTCAAGCCCGTGCCGACGGTCAGGCCGGCGACCCGCTGCCCGTGGTACGCCTGTTCACCCCGGACGCGCACCTCACCTGGCGGCTCGCTTCGCTCGACCCGGCAGACGGCGATACGGCCTACGGCCTGATCGACCTAGGCCTGGGGATGCCCGAGCTGGGCACCGTGAAGCTGTCCGACCTGGCATCCATCGTCGGGCCGCGCCAGCAGCCCGTGATGCGGGATCGGTATTTCCAGGCGGTGCGGCCTTTGTCGGAATACCTGCGGCTGATGCAGGAAAACGGCGGCATTGTCGATTAAGCCGTTCGTGTTCTGGCGCAGCCGGACGTATTGAGACTATTTCCGTCGCAATTCGGATTTGTCCGGTCTCAATTCGCACTCTTGCATGAAGCCGAGGCTTTGAGACGGAAACGGTCACGATCTTTGGCGCTGGCTACGGCACCTTGATTTGTGCCGCGTGACGTTCTTGGACTGCGTGGCCGTCGTATTCGGACGCATTGCGCAATACCCCGGAGCCAATCGGTCTTTGACACTTGATGTTACAGCTTAATAAACAGACTCGGACGATGTTTTGATGTGGACGCGGTAGCTCCGTTCTGAATGCCCGTGACGACGTTCCTGCAATTCGACGGGAGCTGGCGTCATGGTCAATCCACACCATATCGCGCACTGGTATCCGACCGCCGCGTACCTCTACATCTTGTGCCTGGACACGCTCGCACTGGCCTGGGAGTACCTGCGCCGTCATCCCGACTACCGGCTCGACTGGCTGCGCCACCGTCGCCGGTCGCAAACACATCAGGCCACGCAACAGGCGGCACTTCGCTGGGGCTTGCGCTTGCTGGAAGACCCGGCCCTGGATGCGCGCGACGCGCATCCGGCCTGGCTTCCCGGCCACGATGCCGTAGTTCAGCTCCATCCCGATGCCGACCCGCCACCCGATGCGCTGACCTTCACGTTCTGGCACATCCCTGGCCACAAACAATTGCTGCATGACGGCAAAGGGCTGGCGCTGATCGCGCGCAGCCCCGGCCATTGCGCGCGCTTCGCGCTGGCGCCCGGCCTGGAAGACGGCATGGCTGTCGCCTATGCCAATCGCGGAAGTGGCGGTGGCGCTGCTGCGCCTACGCGCAGCGCGACGCTGGCCACCGCCAGGCCCCGGCCAGCACCGGCAGCGATGCTGGAGCTGCACACCCTGCAGGCGCTCGACGCGACCCTGGCGGGCGCGTCCTTGCGCGAGGTGGCCGAGGGCCTGTTCGGTGCCGACGCCGTGGCGGCCGACTGGCACGCCGACGGCGACTTGCGTGCCCGCGTGCGTCGCATGGTGCGCCGGGGCAATGCGTTGATGCGCGGCGGCTATCGCCGCCTAGCACAACTACCGCCGCTTGAGAAGGGACGTTTTGATGGGGATGCAAAACGTCCCTGAGCAGCGGAGCTTCGTTTTCTGAGACTGCCTCCATCCGGTTGCGCTGTGTGGCCGGAGCTTCAAAACCGATGGAGGTTCACACCATGCGTCCCGCTCCCTTGCGGCCTGCCGCCACTGTTCCCACCGCTGTCGCCCAGCCGCAGCGCTATCTCACCAACGACGAAGCCGCCGACTACCTGCGCCTGTCGCCGCGCACGCTGGAAAAGCAGCGCGTGATCGGCGGCGGCCCGCGCTTTCGCAAGTTCGGCCGGCGCGTCATGTACGCCGTGGCCGACCTCGATGCCTGGGCTGCCGACCGCAGCTTCGAGACGACTTCCGATCCTGAGTACGCCGAACAGCACGCGGCGGACAGTCGTGCGCGCTGATCGCTGGCACGCGCCAGGCCATCGCCATGTCCAGCCCCGCGCTGCCGTCCCGGCAGCGGCCCTCGCAAGAACGCGAACAGCTCGACCTGTTCCGCGCCTTGCCGGGCGACATGGCACCGCGCGACAGCCAAGATTTGATGGCCTTTCCGTTCTTCTCGTTGGCGAAGTCGCGGCGCACAGCGCCGATCGACTTCCACAGCGGCAACGTCACGATCCGCGTGGAGGGCACGGCCGAGCATGGCATTGCCACGATTTGGGATGCCGACATTCTGATTTGGGCGGCCTCGCAGATTGTGGAAGCCCGCGACGCGGGCCTGCGGCCCTCGCGGCTGATGCAGGCCACGCCCTACGAGATCCTGCGCTTCATCGGGCGCGGTACGTCGCTGCGCGACTACCAGCGCCTCAAGGCCGCGCTGGATCGGCTGCAATCGACCACGGTGGCCACGTCCATCCGCGAGACGACCGGGCGGCGCCTGCATCGCTTCTCGTGGATCAACGAGTGGAAGGAACTGGCCGATGCCAAGGGCACGCCTTTGGGGCTGGAGCTGATCTTGCCGGACTGGTTCTATGCCGGCGTCATGGATGCCGCCCTGGTGCTGACCATCGACCCGGCGTATTTCCGGCTGACCGGCGGCATCGAGCGATGGCTCTACCGGCTGGTGCGCAAGCACGGCGGGCGCCAGCCGGGCGGCTGGCAATTCGATTTCCGACACCTGTATCGGAAATCGGGCAGTGCCACGCGCTTCTCGGACTTCGCCTACGACCTGCGCGCGCTGGTCGCGCGGCAGTCGCTGCCCGGTTATGTCCTGAGCATCGAGCGGATGCCGGGCGATGGAGTCGAGTTGCTGATGTTTCGGCCCGTGCCGTTTGCGGCACGGGGATAACTTCGGGAAAAGCGGTGGACGGGCTCGTGCTATCAGGAGTACGGGGTATCGTGCTATCGGGAGTACGACTATCGTGCTATCAGGAGTACGGATCGGCCGCAAAGCCAATAACGGCGCGGGTTTCGGCCTCCCTTAACTTACCTAACTTAAATTCTCTAACTTGTAGTAGAGCAACGCCGTCGCGGTGGACAACCGCCACGCGGCCACAAACGCAGCAGACAAAGCCCGGTTTTCCAGCATGGAGGGCCAGGCCATGATCGTCGCGCTGCTCAACCAGAAAGGCGGCGTGGGCAAGACCACGCTCGCCACCCACATCGC
>DAOOVM010000314.1:0-3288 GCA_035370085.1 Rhodanobacteraceae bacterium
GCGTACCGGCTGGCCGGACAGGGCCTGGAAAGTGAGCGGCGTGACGAAGCGCGCGGCGGACTCGGTCATCACCACGCGCACCTCGGCACCGGCCTCGCGCAGGCGACGCACCAGGTCGGCGGCCTTGTAGGCCGCGATGCCGCCGGACACGCCCAGAAGCACGCGCAGCGACGCGAGGGAGGGTTCCATGTCGGAAAATTCCTACAGCGGAATGCCCGCCAAGCTTACCGGAAAGCGCGCGGCCCACCCGTCGCCGCAGCGCGACGGCGGTCGCAGGATCATGCCGTCACAACCCGTCCGGGCGCGGCTGAGGACCGACCTGCCATGACCATCAAGGACTGGCCGCTGGACGAGCGGCCGCGCGAGAAGCTGCTGGCCCGCGGCCCCGCCGCCCTGTCCGATGCCGAGCTGCTGGCCGTGTGCCTGGGCAGCGGCACGCGCGGCCACAGCGCGGTCGATCTCGGGCGCACTCTGCTCGCGCGCAGCGGCGGCCTGCGCGCCCTGCTCGGCGGCGAGGCGCCGCGCGTTGCCGGCCTGGGCGCCGCCAAGGGCGCACGCCTGCAGGCCGCGCTGGAGCTGGCGCGGCGCTGTCTGGCCGAGGACCTCAAGCGCGAGACCAGCCTGCGCGATCCGGGCGACAGCGCGGCTTTCCTGCGCGCCCAGCTCGGCCACTACCCCTACGAGGTGTTCGCCTGCGTCTTCCTCGACAACCGCCACCGCGTGATCGCCTTCGAGGAACTGTTCCGCGGCACCATCGACGGCGCGGCCGTGCCGCCGCGCGAGGTGGTGCGCGCCTGCCTGCGCCACAACGCAGCGGCGGTGATCCTGGCGCACAACCACCCCTCGGGCGTGGCCGAGCCGAGTGAGGCCGACCGCGCCCTCACGGCCGAATTGCGTCAGGCGCTGGGCCTGGTGGGGGTGCGCGTGCTCGACCACCTGGTGATCGGCAGCGGCAGCGCCGTGTCACTGGCGCAGCGAGGGCTCATGTAGCGGCGGCGCGAAGCGTGCGCGGGACCACGTCCGCGGCGTGACCCGGCGCGCAGCGCCGCGTCGGGCGGCGCCGACGCGCTTCCGCAAGGGCGAGGGGCACTCCTATACTCGGCCCGACCCAGGGAGGGCCGGGTGCCAACGTGATCCTGCCGTTTCCGCACGAATTTCCCGTTGATGCCGTCGAGCAGCGCGTGGCGGAGCCAGCGCAGGCTCGCGCCCTGGTCGCGGCGCGCTCGCCGCAAGTGGAGGCCGTGCTGGCGCGGCGTCGCGCCGCGCTGGAGGCCCTCGCGCCGGCCGGCGCCGGCGCCTTGCTCGACTGCGCCGCCGATGCCGTGCGCCTGGCCTATGCCCGCCTGGCGCTGCGACACGGCAGCTGGGGCGAGGACTTCCACGCCTACCACAACGAGGGCCATATCCTCGAGATCTTCGACCGGCGCATCGAGCGTCTGATGGGCGCCGTCGGCGCCGCCGCGCTGGGTTGGCGCGACTGGCTGCTGCTGGGTCTGTTCGCCGCCTGCCACGATCTGCGCCAGCGCGAGGTGGCGGAGTGGCACTCCGGCGTCGGCGCCAACGAGCGCGCCAGCATCGAGGAAGGCTTCCGCATCCTCGACCTCGCCGGCTTCGCCCGCGAGCGCGATGCCGACCTCTATCTGGGCCTGGACCTCACGATCGCCGGATCCACGTTCGACGCGCGTCCGGCCAGCCGCGACTGGGAGTACAACTCGGCCGACGCGGTGCAGACGGGGGGCGCCTTGGCGGCCAAGCTGACGACCAAGCTGGACAAGCACGTGCCGCACTGGCAGGCAGATGTGGCGCTGACCCACGCGCAGCAGCTCGCCCTGGTGGCCGCGGACCTCGACACCGCCAATGTCGCCGAGCCGTTCGGCCAGTTTGTCGAGACGGGCCTGCGCCTGTGCCTGGAGCGCGAGATGCGACTGCACCGGTCGCCCGAGGATCCGGCCTCCGCCCTGCCCGTGCTGGGCTTCCTGACCGACGGCCAGGAGCGCTTCTTCTTCGACCTGCACCGTTTCAATTCCGAACTCGGACGCGCTGCCTTCGCCGCCGCCAAGGAGGCCAATGCCGCGCCGCTGAAGGCGGTGACCACGGCCCTGCGCGCCCGCGTCGCCCTGGGCGGCACGCCGCGCAGCGGCAGCCAGGTCATCGTTGCCCTGCGCAACCTGACCCAGGAAATGGCCGCACGCCAGGAGTGAAGTACCCGCCACGCACAGCATGCCGTGGCGAAGGCGAGAATGCGGTGCGTCCCTGCACCCTGGCGCGACGTGCGCATCCCGCACGCCGGACCCGGCCGTTCCAGCCATCGGGCCCTGCACGGGCCACCGGCGCAGTGTCGGAGCCTGGCATTGCCGGCGCATGACAGGCCGCCGGCGAGGCTCCTGCACGGCGCAGTTATGCACAAAGTGGACGCCCGCAGGGATGACCCGGGGAAATCCCCGGGAAATCGCCACCGGCATGACGCAACGTACGGATTTCACGAACTTTTTCTGCACGCCGGGACAGATGGGGGCGGCACGCCTGGCGAGCAGCGGCCGGACCGCCGCGGGATTGCCCACAGACTTATCCACAAGGCCGGGAGCCATCGGCGACGTCTTTTGCGGTCAATCGCTTAGCTGAGGAGCTTGATGCAACCCGCAGATTCACGCGGCAATTGATTGGCGGAACGCCGTTTGCTGCGGTGCACGAGCGGCTATCGCCGCGCTGGACGCTTGGGCCTGCGGCAGTGCACGACTACAATCGCCGTCCACTTCGAGCGACCCCTCTCGTGAAAGAACTACTGCGCGACCTCGTGCAGCGGGCCGTGGCCGCGCTGCGCTCCCAGGGCGGCCTGCCCGATTCCGCCGATGCCGCCTTCGTGGTCGAGCGCACGCGCGCCCGCGAGCACGGCGATTTCGCCAGCAACGTCGCCATGGCCCTGGCCAAGGCGGCGCGGCGCAATCCGCGCGAGCTCGCGCAGGCGCTCGTCGCGGCGCTGCCCACGCACGCGGCCGTGGCGCGGGTGGAAATCGCCGGCCCGGGCTTCATCAATTTCTTTCTCAGCGCCGAGGCCTACCGCGACGAGGTACGGGCCATCCACGCCCAGGGAGGTTGTTACGGCCGCCAGGCGCGGCATGGCCGCAAGGTGCAGATCGAGTTCGTCTCTGCCAACCCGACCGGACCGCTGCATGTCGGCCACGGCCGCGGCGCCGCCGTGGGCGACTGCCTGGCGCGCCTGCTCGACGCCACCGGCTGGGAGGTGTCGCGCGAGTTCTACTACAACGACGCCGGCCAGCAGATCGCCAA
>DAOOVM010000315.1:0-3285 GCA_035370085.1 Rhodanobacteraceae bacterium
TACTGGCCCTGGTAGGCCTCGCCCGCCCACACGAAGGGCTTCACGAAGCCATTCCAGATCGCGGGACCACCGTCGACGGTGACGTGCGAGGCCACGCCCAGCTCGGCCGCGCGCGCCTCGATGGTGGCGCGCTCCTCGGCGTCCACGCCGCCGGTGTCGGCGAACACGCTGTGCACGGCCCAGCCGCGCTCCTGCAGGTAGGGCACGCAGAAGCTGGTGTCGAGGCCGCCGGAGAAGGCGAGGACGATGTCTTTCTGGCTCATGGGGTCGGTATCCGGGGTCGAATCACTGGTGGGCGAGCGCGGCCATGATGGCCTTCTGCACGTGCAGGCGGTTCTCCGCCTCGTGGATGGCGATGCACTGCGGCGAGTCCATCACCGCATCGGTGGCCTTCACGTTGCGGCGCAGCGGCAGGCAGTGGCTGAAGACACCGTTGTTGGTCAGCGCCATCTTGGCTTCGTCCACGATGAAGTGCCTGTGCGCGTCGCGAATGGGCTTCTCCGGGCCCCAGTTGCCGAAGTACGGCAGCGCGCCCCAGCTCTTGGCATAGACCACGTCGGCACCGCGGTAGGCGCTCTCGATGTCGTGGCTGATGGTCAGCGAGCCGCCGCTTTCGGCCACATTCTGCGCGGCCCAGCCCATGTAGCGCTCATCCAGCACGTAGTCCGGCGTGGGGCACAGCAGGGTCACGTCCATGCCCAGGCGCGTGGCGATGGTCAACGCCGAGTTCGCTACCGCGGTGTTGAGCGGCCTGGGGTGGTAGGTCCAGGTCAGCACGTACTTCTTGCCGCGCAGGTCGGAGGTGCCGAAGTGCTCCTGCAGGGCCAGCGCGTGGGCCAACTCCTGACAGGGATGGGTGATCGTTTCCATGTTGATCACCGGCACCGGCGAGTATTGCGCGAACGACTTCAGCACCACGTCCTCGCGGTCGTAGGCCCAGTCGACGAACTTCGGGAAGGCGCGCACGCCGATCAAGTCGACGTAGCGGCCCAGCACCTGCGCCACTTCCTTGATGTGCTCCTCGGTGTCGCCGTCCATCACCGTGCCGAGGTCGAACTCGATCGGCCAGGCGTCCTTGCCCGGCTGCAGCACGACGGCGTGGCCGCCCAGCTGGAAGGCGCCCAGCTCGAAGCTGGTGCGGGTGCGCATGGAGGGGTTGAAGAACACCAGGGCGATGGACTTGCCCTTGAGCGCATCGCCCAGCCTGTGCTTCTTGTACAGCGCGGCTTGCGTCAGCAGCGCGTCGAGGTCACTGCGGGACCAGTCCTGGGTATTGAGGAAGTGGCGAAGGCTCATCGGGGTTCCTGCTGCGGCGGAGAGGCGGCGGTCGCCGGGAACCCAGAAAACAGAAACCCGGCACGAGGCCGGGTTTGTCGTCGAAACGTGTGTAACGCCTGCGACAGCCTACCCGGCCGAGGAAGTCGACAACGGTCGGCGCGCGCGCGAGGTCATGCCGGCGGCCATGCGGGCGCTGGTCAGAATGTCGGCGTCGGGGCGGATGCGGGTCATGGTGAGCTGGCGTTTGGACGGCCGGATCATGCACGGAAGCATGGCGCGATGCAACACGACCTGGGTCGGAAGGTCAAAGGCGGGCTCGCGCCGCCGCCCGGCAACGCGCCGCCATGTGCATCGGCTCAGTCGGCCGGCGCCACCGTCACGCGCACGCGGATGCGCTCGCCGGGATCGTAGGACAGGCGCGCCAGGTAGGTCTCGCCGCGGTAACGGTACTCCACGTCGTAGCCGACGATGCGGCGCTCTTCCACGCCACTGTCGACGTCGCGGCAGCGGCGCTCGGTGTCGCTGTAGGTGCGGTCGTCGCCGCGCGCGGCATTGTGGCCGATGGACCCGCCGACCACGGCGCCGGCGATGGTCGCCGCCTTGCGTCCGTCGCCCTTGCCCACCTGGTTGCCCAGCGCGCCGCCGATGATGGCGCCGAGCACGGTCGCGCCGGTGTTGTTGCCGCGGGTGTCCTCGCGCCGCGTGACGCGCTCGTCGTAGCACTCGCGCTCGGGGCGGCTGGTGCGCACGTAGTCGTACACCGGATCGACGCGCAACACGTCGGCCCAGGCGAAGTGGGTACTCTCCTCGGCAGGACCGCGGCCCTGCGGCTGCGCCAGCGCCGGCGCAGCGGCAAGGAGGGCGATCATGGCGAAGACGGACAACTTGAGCATGGCTGGACTCCATCGGGGTGGGGAGGCGCGCCGGTCGGAGATTGCCTGGATTCCGACCCGGCACCGTTGCCAGTGCCACGGACCCGGTTCTCCGCCGGGCTGTGCGCGCTTCCGCCTGAGGCTTACCGAAATTTAACGGCGGCAGGCTGAATGCCTGCTAAGAGCGGCGACCCGCGGCGCCCGCCCGCCGGTCCGGCGCCGCCCGGCATGGCGATGGCGGCGCGGCATATGCGACCTCAGCGCCCGGGAACTCCCGACACGGCTGCTAGAATGTTGCGGAGCATCAGGAACCGCGCATGAACCTTCGCCTCTACAACACCCTGACGCGGCGCGTCGACGAGTTCATTCCCCTCGATCCGCAGCGCGTGACGATGTACGTGTGTGGACCGACGGTCTACAACTACGTGCACATCGGCAATGCCCGGCCGGCCGTGGTGTTCGGCCTGCTGGCGCGCCTGCTGCGGCGTCGCTACGGCGCGGGCCACGTGGTGTTCGCGCGCAACATCACCGACGTGGACGACAAGATCAACGCCGCCGCCCAGGCCGCCGGCGTGCCGATCGCGGCCATCACCGACAAGTACGCCGCGGCCTACCGCGAGGACATGGCCCGACTCGGCGTCGATCCGCCCGACGTGGAGCCGCATGCCACCACGCACATCCCGCAGATCATCGCCATGTGCGAAACCCTGATCGCGCGCGGCCACGCCTACGCGGCCGCAGGCCACGTGCTGTTCGACGTGGCGAGCTACTCCGACTACGGCCACCTGTCCGGCCGCAGCACCGACGAGATGATCGCCGGCGCGCGCGTGGAGGTGGCGCCGTACAAGCGCAGTCCGGCCGACTTCGTGCTGTGGAAGCCCTCCACACCGGATCTGCCCGGCTGGGATTCGCCCTGGGGCCGGGGCCGGCCGGGCTGGCACATCGAGTGCTCGGCCATGAGCGAGGCGCACCTGGGAGAGACCATCGACATCCACGCCGGCGGCGTCGACCTGCAGTTTCCGCACCACGAAAACGAAGTGGCGCAGAGCACCTGCGCCCACGGCGGCAAGGTGTTTGCGCGCTGGTGGCTGCACAACGGCATGCTCACCTTCGACGGGCGCAAGATGTCCAAGTC
>DAOOVM010000316.1:0-3282 GCA_035370085.1 Rhodanobacteraceae bacterium
CCTGGATCGCCAGCAGCGTTCGCGGGCCTGGAACGACGGCAAGGTGACGGCGCACCACGGCATCATTCCCGCGCTGGAACCGGCCAACCTCTCGGCGATGAGCGACAAGGAGCTGGCCGTCTACTGGCTGATCCGCGCCCACTACCTCGCGCAGTTCCTGCCGCACCACGAATTCGACCGGACGGTGGCGCAACTCACTTGCGGCGGACAGTCGCTGGTAGCAGTCGGCAAGCAGATCGCGGTGGCCGGATGGCGCCAGGTGCTGGCAGCGCCGGAACCCGAGCAGGCGGACGACGAGGAAGCGCAGCGCAGCCAGGTACTGCCGGCGCTGCGCGCCGGTGTGTCCTGCCAGGTCGGCCAGGTCGATCTGAAGGCGTTGAAGACGCTGCCGCCCAAGCCGTACACGCAGGGCGAGCTGGTCAAAGCCATGAAGGGCGTCGCCAAGCTCGTGACGGACCCGCGCCTGAAGCAGAAGCTCAAGGACACCACGGGCATCGGCACCGAGGCCACGCGCGCCAACATCATCAGCGGGCTGCTGGCCCGCGGGTATCTGTTGAAGAAGGGCCGCACCATCCGCGCGTCGGATGCCGCCTTCACGCTGATCGACGCGGTGCCTGCGGCGATTGCCGACCCGGGCACCACGGCGGCGTGGGAGCAGGCGCTGGACATGATCGAGGCCGGCCAGATGACACTGGACACCTTCATCGCCAAGCAATCAACCTGGGTTGCCCAGCTCGTGCAACAGTACCGCGGCGCGACGCTCGCCCTCAAGCTGCCGGCCGCGCCGGCCTGCCCGCAGTGCGGCGCACCGATGCGTCAGCGCACCGGCAAGACCGGCGCGTTCTGGTCGTGCAGCCGTTACCCGGAGTGCAAGGGCACGCAGCCGGTCGAAACCGCGACAGGCAAGCCCGCAGCGCCACGCCAGCGGCGTCGGTCTCCGAAGGCGAGCTGACGCCCACGTTTCCCTCTGCCACGCCGGCTGCTGCCGACGGCGGAGCACACCTCCCGCACCCCGCGGGACTCCCCAGCGCGCGTTCCCTTCTGCAACGGTGTGCGCGTCCTGCGGGCCCATCACGGCCTGCAGGGCGAGAAGGTCATTTCTCCCCGGATCGCGTTCGCCGCGGTTCCCCTGATCGAGGTGCTTCCGCCGATACGCGAGCGTTCTCCTGACGCCTTGGCGCACAAAACTGCGAGGTGTCAGGAGACCGCTTGCGGTCGATGGTATTCGGTGCCGGTGCCCGCCGGCGGAACAACGGGCTCCCTTTGTGTGTGGATGCACGCCAGAGGATTCCGGTCCTAGCCACGAAACGGGCCGGGTGAGATTGCTGACGCAGCGAATGGCTTTGACGACGGCCTGGCCTGCAACAGCCCACAGGTGGATTGCTTCCTCTCCAGCCGAAGCCCTGCGGGGCCTCGGCGCCTTTGTCGTGGGCGGACGGATCGTGCCCCGCTGTTTCCGGCAGTGCTCGGGCCAAACCGGACGGCGTGCGGTTCCATTTCATCGGCGACGGCGCGATGCCGCGCTTCCATCCTTCCCGCATGTGTCGCTGACGGTCGTCAGCACCATGCCCTGGCAGCTTCGGTCTTCAAGGCTGCAACGCGGTTCGCCGCGTTGACCGATCCAGTCCGCTTCGCATCGACCACCACGGACGGGCGTTTCACGACGCCGATGCCGTTCATGTTCAACCCTTCGGGAGTCTTCCGCTCCCGTCAGGGCGTGGTGCTCCCGGTCTTTCAACTACCAGGAGAAAACTATGTCCCTTGCGTTCGCATCGGCGCCCATGAGCGCTGAACAGGCCCGCGCCGAATCCATCGGCTACCAGGCCTTGGCCTACGTCGGCAAGCGCCTGCCCCTGCAAGTGCTTTGCAGCGCAGCCGGCCACTACATCGGCACCGCCGATGCGGACGGCCCGGTCTCGCGCGAGTCGGTCAGCTACTTCCGCTCGCTCAACGCCGCCGACCACGCCCTGCAAACGGGCCGCTGGCAGCAGCGCCTCAACCCGTAATGTCCAACCACCAGGAGCCCATGTCATGAACCGTGCCCTGCCTCAAGAGGTACTTGATCAGATCGAGCTGGAACACCAGCACTTCGCCGCCGCGCCCCAAGCCTTCTTCGAGGCGTGGAAACGCGGCGTCCATATCGCCGGGGCCGAATGGTTCGGCGACGGCACCCGCGATGGCCTGCAGCGTGCCACCACCAAGTGGGATCTGCGGCCGAAGCTGCTGATGCTCAACGATGCCCTGGGCGTCCTGAGCAGCGGCCAGCGGATGTTCCTGTCCGCGATGGTGAGCTTCTACAACGCCCGCGAGGGCGGCGCGATGCTCAAGCGTTGCGGCTTCGAGGGTCTGTCCGACCTGGGCGGCCTCGATCTGGAACGGCGCAAGGTCATCGCCGACCTGACGCTGAACTACAACGGCTGGTGAGCCGCACTGCGGCCCGCCGACGTTCTTCTTTTCTTCCCACCCCACGAGGGACATGCGTCCCTGTTCGGGGCCATGTCCCTCCTTTTTTTTGAAAGGAACGATTCATGTCCCCTAGCTTTTCCATCGGTCTGCTCGTGACCGACGACGACATCGATGCGGTCATCCTCGAAGGCTGGCCAGCCGACGTGCGCAAGCCGCGCATCGTAGTGTTCGACTACGCCGGCAACGATGTGCCCGACGAGTACGTGCTGCGCATCGGCACCGGAGCCCCGAACGCCGGATTGACCGGCCGCGAGGTGTTCGCGGTCGAGTACGGCCCCGATTGCCGCTACCCGTCGCCCGCCGAAATTCTCTCGGTACTCGATGCACGCAAGTCGGCCGAGAAACCTTCGGCACTGAGCATCGCCCGCAGCGTGCACCAGAGCATCCTCGAATTGGATCCGCGGCTTGATCGCCAGGAGCAGGCGCCGACCGGGGATGACTACAACCGCCTGTACCAGCTTGCCAACGGCGGCCTGCTCGACCTGTTGAAGACGCTGGGCGACCCACCCTCTACCGCTGCCGACTGACCGGCTGCCACTTCATCCACCCGCTGGGGTTCAATCCCCAGCAGGGGATTGCCTCGGCCATCCTCTGCTGGAAAAATCCCATGTCCTACTCGAACAACAATCCCTTTGTCCGCAACTACGACGGCCTGTCGGTCGAGCGGCTGCTCGCCATCTCCTACGATGACGACTGCCCGCTGACCTACCTGCCGCTGCATCCCTCGCAGTCGAATCTGCCGGACAGTCTGGTCGAACGACGGGCCTGCATCTTCTCGGACGACTTCGTGCTGATCACCGAGGACCAGGCGGTCCC
>DAOOVM010000317.1:0-3266 GCA_035370085.1 Rhodanobacteraceae bacterium
CGCCGGGCTGGCCCGACTGGCCCAGCCTACGCGCACGCCTGCGCGGCGAGGCGGTGCCGCAGGCGGTGCCCCCGGCGCGCCCGGCGGCCACGCTGTTGCCCGCGGCCGAGCGCCGGCGTGCTCCGGACACCGTGCTGCTGGCGGCACAGGCGGCGGCCGAGGCCTGCGCCATGGCCGGCTGCGATGCGGCGGAGCTGCCCTCGGTATTCGCCTCCAGCCAGGGCGACGTGGCGATCACGGACGCCATGTGCGACACGTTGGCGCGCGCGCCGCAGGAGCTGTCGCCGACCAAGTTCCACAATTCCGTGCACAACGCCCCAGCCGGTTACTGGACCATTGCCACGCACTGCCACCGCCCCAGCACGGCGCTGTCGGCGCGCGAGCACACGGTCGGCGCGGGTCTGCTGGAGGCGGCGCTGCAGTGCCTGGACGGCAACACGCCGGTGCTGCTGGCGTGCTACGACAGCGACGCCCGCGGCACGGCACTGGCCCAGGTGGTACCGCACACCTGCGGCTTTGCCGCGGCCTTCGTGCTGGCGCCGGGTGGTGCCGGCAGCGCCGCGCGGCTGGTGTTGCGCCGCGCCGCGGCCGGCAGCGCGGCCACGCCCTGGCCCGCGGCGACGCTGCCGGCGGCCCTGGCGAGCAATCCGTCGGCGGCCGCGCTGGTCCTGCTGCAGGCGCTCGCCGCCGGCGGCAGCCGCGTGCATCTGCCGGCGGCGCCGGGCATGATGCTGGACATTCAAACGAGCGATTGACGGACGTGGACAGGGCAGGGCAGCAGCAGGTCTGGGTGGTGATCCCCGCGCTCAACGAAGAGCGCGCCATCCGCGGGGTCGTGCAGGCGGTGCTGGCACAGGGCGCCCGCGTGGTGGTGATCGACGACGGCTCCAGCGACGCCACGGCCGCCCGCATCGCCGACCTGCCCGTGACGGTGCTGCGCCACGAGCGCCCGCAGGGCAAGGCGCGCGGCCTGCTCGACGGCTTCCGCGCCGCGCTCGACGCCGGTTGCGAAGGCGTGGTCACGATGGACGGCGACGGCCAGCACGACGCGGCCGACGTGCCGCGCCTGGTCGCGGCGGCGCAGCGCCATCCCGGCCACATCGTCATCGGCGCGCGCCTGGTGGAACACGATCACCAGCCCGGCGCGCGGCGCTTCGGCAACCGCCAGGCCGATTTCTGGGTGTCGTGGGCCTGCGGCCAGCGCATCGTCGACACGCAGAGCGGGCAGCGCTACTACCCGCGCGCAGCGATGGAGCTGGCCCTGTCCCTGCCCGACGCCGGCTTCGTGTTCGAGAGCGAGGTGCTGATCGAGGCGGCGGCGCGCGGCATCCGCGCCGTGTCCGTGCCCATCGCCATCCGCTACGAGGAAGGGGCGCGGCCGAGCCATTTCCGCCCCTTCCGCGACGTGCTGCGCATCGTGCGCATGATCGCCTGGAAGCTGATCCGCGGTGGCCTGAAGCTGCCCAGTCTGGTGCGTGCGCTGACCGTGCCGGCGCTGGTGTGGGATCCCGGCGCGGGCGGCGCGGCGCCGCAGTCCTGACGCACGCCGGCGCCGGGGCTCAGCCCATGCCGCCGTTGATGCCGATCACCTGGCCGTTGATGTAGCCGGCCGCCTCCGAGCACAGGAAGCCCACCAGTGCCGCCACCTCCTGCGGCGTGCCGGCGCGCCCGGCGGGCACCATCTGGCGGATCTGCTCGGCACCGAACTGATCCTGTGCCATGCCGGCGGCAATGATGCCGGGGGCCACGGCATTGGCGGTGAGGCCGCGGCTGCCCATCTCGCGCGCCAGCGACTTCACCGCGCCGTGCAGGGCCGACTTCGCCGCCGCATAGTTCACCTGTCCGCGATTGCCGAGCACCCCGGCCACCGAAGAGATCGCCACGATACGGCCCCAGCGGCGGCGCCCCATGGGCAGCAGCAGCGGCTGGACGAGGTGGAAGAAGCCGTGCAGGGACACGTCGATGACGCGGTGCCACTGCGCGTCGCTCATGCCGGCCAGAGGCGCGTCGTCGTGCACGCCGGCGTTGTGCACCAGCGCGTCGATGGGACCGGCCTCCAGCAGTGCGGCCAGGGCGGCGCGCGTGGCGCCGGAGTCGGCCACGTCGAACACCGCCACCTCGGCCTGGCCGCCGTCGGCGCGGATCGCCGCCGCCAGCGCCTCGGCGCGCTCGCGCCCGGCGTGCGCGTGCACCACGACAGCGTGGCCGAGCCGCGCCAGTTCGCGGCAGATGGCGCCGCCGAGGTCGCCGCTGCCGCCGCTGACCAGGACGCGGCGCGAGGGGGTGTTCATGCACTGTCTCCCAGGGGTGGACCGACCATCACCGCGGCGCGGCCGCTGGCGATGACCGTGCCGGCGTGTTCGATGCGGAAGGCGTACTGCCAGCTCGCCTCGCCGGCGAGCAGGCGCTCGGCGTGCACGTCGAGTTCGCCGGGCAGGTCGTCGATGCGCGCCAGCGCCAGCTCCACGCCGCGCAGCGCCACCAGCAGTCCCGGCCGCGCCGCGCCGCCGGCCGCCTGCGCCAGCAGGGCGCCGTGCACGGCCATGGCCTGGGCGCCGTATTCGGCCAGGTGCAGGGCACGCAGCTGCACGCCGTCGCGCAGCGGGTTGTCGGCGCGGCGGTGCGAGGCGGTGCGCGCATGCAGGTGCGCCGCATCCCAGGCCACCACGGCGTCGAGCAGGCGCATCGCGCCCTGGTGCGGAATCAGGGCGGCCCAGGCGGGTTCAGGACGCACGCGGCACCTCGCGGCGGCGCGTCCACAGCAGCGCCAGCAGGAAATTGAGCGCCACGCCGAGCGTCACCGGCAGGCCGATCGCGCGCAGCACCGGCAGCGCCGACAGGGCCAGCAGCAGGAACACCAGGAAGGTGCTGGCGCTGCACACCAGCAGGGCGTGCAGGGTGCGGCGCTGCTCGGCCGGATCGTCCTCGGCGTGCTCGAAGAACAGGGCGTAGTCCAGGCCCAGGCCAGCCGCGAGGATCAGGGCGATGAGGTGGAACAGGGACAGCGCCACCCCCGCGCCGCGCAGGGCGGCGAGGATCAGCAGCGTCGTCAGGGCCATGGGCAGCAGCACGCGCAGCACGCGCTCGCGCCGGCGCAGCGCCAGCACCACCACGCCGACCAGCAGCACCGCGGCGGCGGCGAGCGACCACAGCACGCGCTGGCGGTAGGCGGCGACCAGGGATTCGGAGGCTTGCTTCAAGTCGAGCAGGGTCACGCCGAGGTCTGGCCGGGCGGCCAGTTGCGCCAGCGCGGCCACGTCGTTCAC
>DAOOVM010000318.1:0-3264 GCA_035370085.1 Rhodanobacteraceae bacterium
GGTGGTGGTCCAGCGTGCGCTGGCGCTCAACGCTTCGGCGCTGATCCTGGCGCATTTTGTGGCGCGCCACAAAATGCGAAAGGATCAGCGCCGCCGAATTGCGTGCCAGGGCTTCCTTGACGATCTCGCGCGGGTATACCGACGTCTGGCTCACCGTGCCCCGGAACATCTCGACGTACTCGATGACCCGGTGCTGGGCATCCAGGTGGATCACCGCAAACACCTCGTGCTCCAGTGTGCCCAGCTTGATGCGCAGGAAGTCGCGCACCGCCTGCGGTGACGACAGCATCTCGGTACCGCGCAACTGGCCCGCCAGCACCCGCAGCGCCGCCTGCAGCACCTCGGCAGGCGCGGCCGGACGGTAGCTGCCCGCGACATCGCACACGAGCAGGGAGGAATCGAGGGAAGAAGCGAACGACAGGGAAGATGGCTGCGACATGGTCGGCTCCGGTTCGGAATCGGGCGGGATTGCCCGGAACCGGCCACCCACGCCGCAGCGCAAGCAGTCAGGGGTCGAAGGCGCAGCCGACAGACGGCCGCCAGGCCGCCAGCGTGCAAGGCACGCGCAGCCCTTGACGGCGAGAACGGCGTGGTAGGTTGAAAGGGCACAGCAAGACCGCCACTCCACACGCACGGCACCCAAGCCCCGGCAAGCGCAGCGCGCAGCGGCCAGGCCGCGCAGGTGTCAGGGATCAAAGCCGGATGGCCGGGATGCGGCACGAAGCCCGGGGCGCAGCCCGCGAGCCCGGCAGCGGTACTCCGAGACGCTATATCGAGGTTGCATCTCGGACAACGGTCGACGATCAGGCCGTCACCGCCACTGGCATCGGCGGCCCGTACAACTTCACTCCGACTTGTGAGACAATATATCTAGTCAGACAATTATTTTATATATTGTCATATAAATCAAAGAGTTACTGATGTTGTGGGCGAAATGAAAGAAGAACAGTCAGATTTAGCCCAGATGGTTCGCTTGGCTTTGGCCGAGCAGACGGAAGACGTGCGCCTGTTTGCGGCGCGGCTGGTGCGCAAGTACCGTGGAACGGCGCCCGACCTGGCCGAGCAGCTCGAACTGTTCCTGAAGTTGAAGCCGGCACGCAGCGTTTCGCCCATGCGCAAGTTGTCGCCCCAGCCGTCGGCGACCCACGCGTTGCCGGTAGACGACGAATCCCGCCTCTCGCTCCTGAAGGTGTTCAAGGACGCACCGACGAAAGACGCGCCGCTGCTGTCTAGCGATGTCGAGGATGTCCTGGGACAACTCATCGCCGAGCGCCGGCAGAGCGACCGACTGCAGGCCATGGGGCTGATGCCGACCCGCTCGGCCATCTTTGTGGGGCCGCCTGGGGTCGGCAAGACACTCACGGCCCGCTGGCTGGCTGCGCAGTTGAAGGTGCCGCTGTACGTGCTCGACCTGACAGCCGTGATGAGCAGCCTGCTGGGCAAGAGTGGTGCCAACCTGCGGGCGGCCATCGACTTCGCCAAGCGCGAGCCGTGCGTGCTGCTGCTGGACGAGATCGATGCCATCGCCAAACGGCGCAGCGATGACACCGACGTGGGCGAACTCAAGCGCCTGGTCACGGTGATCCTTCAGGAAGTAGACGAATGGCCCGCCAGCAGCGTATTGCTGGCGGCCACGAATCACCCGGAACTGATCGATCCGGCGCTGTGGCGCCGCTTCGACCTGGTGGTTCAGTTCAAGACGCCCGATGAACAGGCGGTCAAGGAAGCCATCAAGCGCTTCCTGGGGCCGGACTACGCCCTCTTTGCCCGTTGGATCGATATCCTGGTGTTTGCATTCGCCGGGCACTCGTTTAGCGACATCGAGCGCGACGTGCAGCGTTTCCGGCGCGCCGTGGCCCTGGGCACGACCACCGACGCCGATCTGGTCGAGGACTTCATGAAGGCACGCGCCTTGGCGCTCGACAGGCAGGGTCGCATCGACCTGGCGGTGATGCTTGCCAAGCAGACCCGCTTGTCCCAGCACACCGTCTCCGGCATCACCGGGGTAAGCCGAGACACGATCCGCAAGTACACCAACGAGACACCTGCGGCACGAAAGGCCGCGCCCCGGAGAAAGGCTGACGCATGAGCCAAACCAATTTCCTGATCGGTCGTGGCGAGCTGCTGACCCACGACATCGTCGGCCCGAGGCGCATGCCCGGCAAGGCCGAGGTCTACACCTTCGCGCAGGCGCGGGAACGGTTGGTTCCCCAGTTCCGCAGCGCTGCGAACGCGCTGGACGAACTCCCGCCCGACGCCTGTCCGGGCGACTTCGCGGTGGCCCGGTTGATGATGAACCCCAGCTTCATCGCTCGTTCCTATTTCCCGACCGGGCTGTTGCGCAGTACGGGGCTGGAGTCCATCGGTAGCCGCACCGTCAAGGTCAAGCCACAGGCCTGGACCCGCAAGGGGCAGCCGCAGGAGACCACGACGACCGAACTGTTCGTCGCGGGCAAGCGCCAAGCCTTCCGCAACCTTTCGCGGTGGACGGAAACCATCGACGCGGAATCCGACGAGGGCGACGACCTGGTCCACATCGAACAGTTCGCCGCTTTCGCGCCGGCGGAGCGCATCGTGCGCCTGGGCGGACCGAAGGATCGGTTCTTCGAGGTGGGCCTGCATCTGTTACCGGGCGAAGACCCGGGCCTGATCCAGAAGGCTTTCGTGAAATTCGCCCAGCGGGAGGGCGTTAAGGTCCATAGTGAAGTCGATTTCGTCGCCGGCAACCTGTGGTTCGTACCGGTCGAAGGCAAGCCGCGCGAAGTCGAGAAGCTGGCCAGCTTCACCTTCGTCCGGGTGATCCGGCCGGTGCCCAAACTGCGCGGCATTCGCCCGCTGCAACGCAGCGGCGGTCCCTCGGTCGGGTGCAGCCTTCCTACCGAGCAGGCCCTATCGTCCGAGCCTCGCGTCGCCATCCTGGACGGCGGCCTGCCGAAGCACCACCCCATCGGCCCCTGGCTGCGCTCGTACCGCAAGCTCGACGAAGACGCCGACGACGACCCGGATGGCCCGGAGCACGGCCTGGGCGTGACGTCGGCCGTGTTGTTCGGCCCGATCCAGCCCAACGGAACGGCCGGCAGGCCTTTCGCCCCAGTGGATCATTTGCGTGTGCTCGACCAGGAGTCGGCCGGTGAGGAACCGTTGGAGTTGTATCGCACGCTCGGTCTCATCGAACAGGTTCTGCTGTCCCGCTCCTACGAGTTCATCAATTTGGGCTCTGTTGAAAATCGAGTGGGTTACCGGGCATGAGGGTTGACGGCATGG
>DAOOVM010000319.1:0-3259 GCA_035370085.1 Rhodanobacteraceae bacterium
TCCGGGTTCGGCAACGACATGCCGGCGTCCTACAGCATGGGCCGTGGCTGGTACGGACAGAACGACTACACCCGCCGCTATCGCCTGATCGACAAGCAGTATCACGAATACTCAAATGCGCTGGTGGCCGTGTTCCCCGGTGGCGACTTCCGCATTGTCGAGGGCTATCCGCGCGAGCATATGGCGTGGCTGCTGGATCATGGCGTGCATTTGGTCAAGAAGCGTGTGCGCCGCGTGCGCTGGATGGTATGCGCTCCTGAAGTGTGCCTGTACGACGACTTCAGCCCATACGAGCATTTCACCATCGTCCCGTTCTTCCCGTACTTCGACCGGGGGCAGACGTTGGGCATGGTGGACAACATGGTGTCCCCTGCCGAATCACTGAATAAGCAGGTCAGCCAGTTCGAGCATATCGTGAACGGCTCCGCCAACGGCGGATGGCAGGGCGAGGCGAACGCGCTGGAGAACATGTCGGATGACACGTTCGTCGCCAACGCCGCGCAGAACAATCTTGTTCTGCTACGCAAGCCCAACACGCAGCCGTTCACCCGCATCCAGCCCAACCCTGTCCCGCAGGGCTTGGACAAGATGATCGACATGATGCACAACCACCTGAATATCGTATCCGGGATTGACCCGAACGGGATGCAGATTGACCGCAGCGATATGTCCGGGATTGCCCTGCAATCCCTGCAATACGCCCAGCAGCAGAAGATCGCCATCGTGATGGACAACCTGAGCCAGACACGGCACATGGTGGCAGGCCGCACGGCCAACCTGATCCAGCGGTACATGGGCAATGAGCGGGTCATCCGCATCACCGAAGTGGACGACTACGGCGTGGAGCAGCACACCCCGCTGGCGCTCAACGTCCGCCAGCAGGACGGGACGATCCTCAACGACCTGACCGCAGGCGAATACGACTACGCCGTGGCCGAGAAGCCCGCCAACATCACCTTCAACAACACCGAGTTCGAGCAGATGAAGGCGATGCGCAAGGACATGGGCATCGCCATCCCAGATCCCATTGTTATCCGCGCGTCCAATCTTGCCGACAAGCACGAGATCGCCGAGGCGATGCGCGCACAACAGGGCCAGCCTGACCCGCGCGCAGAGGCGGAAGCGGCACTTACGTTGGCGAACCAGCGCCTTGCCGAAGCACGTACCGTTGGCGAAAATATCAAGGCCCTGTACGCCGCGATCCAGACGGCGCAGGTCATCACCGTGACCCCGCAATCTGCCGCGATTGCCGACAAGATTGCCAAGTCTGCCGGGTTTACTGACGCTGACCTGCCTCCGATCTATCCGCAGGACGCCGCTGCCCCGGTCGTGGGCACCACCGCGCCGGGCGACACCACGCCGCTGACCCCCAGCGCGCCAGCCAGCCCCAATGTCGGCATCAACGCCGGCATGACCGATTCACCGATCAACCCCCCGCAGTAACTACCCCCAAAGCGACTGACCGCTGCCGCAAGGCGGCGCGATGGCGTGTGACTGGAGAAAGCCCGATGCCCGACAACACCCCGAGCCACAAGACCGACGAAGAACTCGCCGCCCTGCGTGCCGCCGACCCGGCTGCATTCGATGACGACGTACCAAACGACATCGAGGCAGATAAAGCCGCTGAGGCCGAGCGCCTTGCCGCTGAAAAGGCTGAGGCCGAGAAGGCGGAAGCCGAACGCGCTGAGGCCGAGGCCAAGAAGCCCGACATGATCCCGAAAGGCCGGCTCAACGAGGTGCTGGCCGAACGCGACCGCGAGCGTGAGCGTGCCGAACAACTGGCCGCCGAGCTGGAAGCCCTCAAGAAAGGCCCGCCGGTTGACTATGCCGCCGAGGTCGCGGCATTGGATGCGTCTTGGAACGATGACCAGTTCGACGGCACCCACGCGGAATACATGGCAAAGCGTGACGGCCTGATTGTCGCTCGCGCCGAGCAAGACGCAATCCAGCGGTATGAGCAGACGCTGGCTGAGCGCGAGGTGCAGAAGGCCGCAGAGCAATGGGCCACCGTCGCAAATGCGTTCGTGGAAGCGCACCCGGAATACAGGGACGCCAGCGCCAAGGGGGAACTGGAAGCTGCCCTGCATGGCGTGTTCGCCAAGTTCCCCGACGCCAGCGATGCCGACAAGCTGGAGCGCGCCCACAAGATCGTGCTGGCCATGAATGGCAAGGCCGAATCGGCGGCTCCGGTATCTGGCCGCGACAAGGCCGACGCGCAGGCCGCAGCCCGCGCATCCGCGCAGCCCCCGGCCATCAGTGGCGGCGTGAGCAGTGCCGGCGGGCCGATTGGCAACGTGGACTTCTCCAACATGAAGCCTGGGCAGTTCTCCAAGCTCTCCAAAGACCAGCAGGCAGCCGCGCTTGGCGGCGTTGACGCCCTGTAACCAGCAACACCAGCAAGCCCGCGAGGGCGCCGTGAGGCGCCTTCGTTTGCGGGTCGCTCGCCGAGTACGGCGCTTTCGTCCCGTGTGCTGACGGTAACTGCACACCGCTGACATCGCTCTGTCCGACTCGCGGCATGACAGCCCGCGCTTCCGCTCTCCGACCAGCGATCAGGTCGATCCGCAACACCTCCCTGATCCCAACCCAATTCGGAGACATACCCATGTCCGCAACTGATTTCTACGCCCAGCAGCCCTACAACCGCGACGCTTGGGGCCACAAGGCTTACGAGGAGTTCAAAGACCTCTTTTTCTTCACCGGCATGCTCGGCCAGGGCGAATCCGCCATCGTTGAGCACATCACCGAACTGTCCAAGAACAACAAGGGCGAGTCCGGTGCGTGGCTGCACTCCATCGCTGACATCCACGGCGGCGGCGTGTTCGGTGACAACACGCTGGAAGGCCGCTTCCGCAATCTGGATGCCAGCTTCATCAAGGTCAACTTCGACCAGCTCCGCAACGGCATCGTGACCAAGGGCCGCGTGTCTGAGCAGAAGTCGGTCATCGACACTCGCAAGATGTTCCGCAAGAAGATGGCCCGCTGGCTGGCGGAAACGCTGGAGGAGCAGGCCATCCTCACCATGTCTGGCTTGTCCTACTCGCTGAACCTGGACGGCTCCGCCCGTTCGGTGCCGGCGGGACAGGATGCCTGGACTTCGCTGGAGTACGCCTCTGACGTGTCTGCCCCGACCGCAAACCGCCATGTGCGCTGGGATGCATCTACCGGCTTCGAGGCCGGCGACACCACACAGGTGGCTACGGCCGACGTGGTGAAGTACGAAATGCTGCCGGACCTGGCGGCGCTGGCCGCGACCCGC
>DAOOVM010000320.1:0-3190 GCA_035370085.1 Rhodanobacteraceae bacterium
TGAGGCCACGGCTTGAGGCGCAGTCGGGGGCGCCCTCGAGCGAGGCTGCGCACTGGCGGTGCAGGTGCTGGCCGGATTGCTGGCCTGACACTGGCGCGCGGCATGGGTAAAAGCGTGGGTAGAAAAGCAAAAGCGCCCCGAAAGGCGCTTGTTTGCTTGATCCGTGGAGACGGATGGTTGACCAGTTCAATTCAGTCTCGACCACTTGAATAGCAATGCAGCGAGCGAGAGCAGTAATGGGCGGGATTTCCTAAAAGCACCGTGTGGCCTATTCGGTCTCCACGCCAAACACCGCAGGAATATCGCGCGCGCCGTGCAAGATACGCACGATCAGCACGGCATCAGGATCGGATTCGAAGAAGATGACGTAGTGACCGTGCGCGCAGGATCGAATGCCCTTGCCCAGCTCCTGACGCAGGCGATAGCCGGGTGGGTTGAGGGCGATGCGCTGACACTGCGCGCGCAGCTCGCGCACGAAGCTCAGGGCGCGCACGGGGTTGTCGACTGCGATGTAGTCGGCGATGGCCTCAAGGTCTTGCTCGGCCAGCGGGGTGAAGGCCAGACGCATCAACGATCAGCTTGTGCGGCGTACTTGGCCTCGAGGCGGTCGAACACGGCATCGGCAGACTTGGCGGGGCCGCTCGCCCGGCCTGCCGCGATCTCCGCGCGCAAGGCATCGAGTTCAAGCTGCTTGCGCTGCTCGCGCTCCTCCAGCAGACGCAGTCCTGCTCGTACGACCTCGCTGGCGTTGTTGTACCGACCGCTGTCCAGTTGATCGCGGATGAAGGTTTCAAAGTGATTGCCAAGGGCGACGCTGGTGGGCATGGCAGTTATCCTATTGATTAACAACTGTTAGTATCCACTCCGCCTGTCCGCTCGTCAATGCTTGATCACCTCGCGTCCTTTGGGGGGCGACCTTCAGAAGGCGATTCATCACCAGCCCTCGGCTTCCTTGCGGTCGAGGACAGCCATGTCGGCCTTGAAGTCGTCGCTAGAGACAAAGGCGCGGCCAGCTGCCAAATCGCGGTAACCGGCGAGGATGCCCTGTGCGGTCTGGATGTTCTCGGTGGTCGGATGAGCGAGCCACCTCCCCGAACTTAGGTTGATTCACCACGAAGATGCGCCTCCAGCCACCGCCGCACGATGGCCGTCAAGCGGTAACGTTCCAGGTGGCTGTTGGGCTTTTCGGGCAACGCCATCTCGATCACCTGCAAGGCCAGCGCCGATCCAATGAAACACACCCATGCCGATCGCCACCTGACTGTCGCTTCCTGACCGGCTGCCCGGGTATCATCCCACCATGCCAAGAGCCGACCTCATCGTCAATCTGGTGCGCGCCGGCAGCCAAGGCGACCAAGGCTTATTCAAATCCACAGTCGAGGCCATTGCCGCCGAGGAGCGCGCCAAGCACCACAACAATCTAGCCGACCGGCTGGAGGAAAACCTGCGCGTGGCGAATGCCCGGCCCAAGGGCGCAGAGGTGGTTCGCAGCTTTGACGGCGGACACGGCGGACTTTTGTATGAAATCGAGCCACGCCGGGCACTGGATTCCGTGCTGCTGGCGGCTGATGTCCGCAAGGCGGCAGGTGAACTTGTCGAGGAACAACAGCGGCGTGACCTGCTGCGCTCCTATGGGCTGGAACCCCGCCATCGAGTGCTGCTCTCTGGCCCGCCGGGCAATGGCAAGACCACGCTGGCCGAAGCCATCGCGCATGAGTTGATGGTTCCGCTGTTCGTCGTGCGCTATGAGGCGGTGGTCGGCAGCTTCCTCGGCGAAACCAGTGGGCGCTTGAAACGCCTGTTCGACTTTGCCCGTACGCATCAATGCGTGCTGTTCTTCGACGAGTTCGACACCTTGGGCAAGGAACGCGGCGACACGCACGAGACGGGCGAAATCAAGCGTGTCGTCAGTTCCCTGCTTTTGCAGATAGACGCGCTGCCCAGCCATGTGGTTGTCGTAACAGCCACCAATCACGCCGAACTGCTAGACCGTGCCGTGTGGCGGCGCTTTCAGTTGCGCTTGAACCTGTCCGGCCCCACGGCGGAACAGCGTGCCGCGTGGTTCGAGCGGTTTCAGCAGCGGATCGGCGTTTCGCTCGGTTTGTCGCCCAAGACATTGGCGACAAGACTCAAGGTCAACAGTTTTTCCGAACTCGAACTGTTCTGTGAAGATGTCCACCGCCGCTATGTGCTGGCGCTGCCGGGTTCGGACATTCGCGCCATCATCAGCGAGCGGTTGGAACAGTGGAAAAATAGGGTGTCGTCTGACGCTGCGTCCGGCGTGGTGGCAAATGGCGGATGAACGAACAGCAGCGTCCACTTCTTCTCTTTCCGCAGCCCACCGCGTCCGAGCGTGAAAAACGCACACCGGGTTTCTCGCGGCTGAGCATCCCTTCTGCCCAACGCCAGTTTGAAAGGATCGGGCCGAAATTCGGCGCATTGCAAGACGCGTTCAATGCCCGCCGTGTGCAACTTCAAGCTGTCACGCCGAACGACGAACCTGAAATGGTTGTGGTTTTTGAAACTGTGGGTTCAGTCGAAGATTTCATCAAGGCCGTGCGAAAAATTCCGGGCTTGGAATGGTTGTTGGACGCAGACGAAAGTGACATCCAGCCCGATGAAGATTTCTTCAATGAAAACGACCGCGCCAAGCCACTGTCAGGCCGCATCTACCTTCTGGGCAGCAACCAGCAGGCACTGAGCGAAGTCATTAGCCTCTGGAATCGCTACAGGGACAATCCACAAGTCACGTTGGCGCATGGACTTGCCAAGTGGAAAGACGCGTTTAAGCACTTGCGCGATGTCCGCTTCTGGGGCACGCAAGACCGTATCCGGCCCGATGTGCGCCAATACCTGCAAGACTGTTTGGACGGCGGCGACACGACGATACGCTTTGAGGTTGAAGCTTGGTGTTACTCCTCCGCCGCCAAAAACGAACGCGCAAAAGCAGAATTGACGCAGCTTGTCGGTGTGTTGGGTGGGCGTATTCTGCAATCGGCCTTGCTCGAAAATATCGCCTACCACGGATTTCTGATCGAACTGCCTGCACAGGGCGTTCGCAGCCTGCTCAGTGATGCGCCGCCCGCGTTGGTGCTATCCGAGCGTGTCATGCTCTTCCGCCCGCGTGGGCAAGCTCCAATACTGTTCATATACGGATCCAAGGGCGCGGCTCGTGGCGTTGATGCAGCTT
>DAOOVM010000321.1:0-3172 GCA_035370085.1 Rhodanobacteraceae bacterium
ACCTCGCTGGCTTGAGTCGCCCTCCCGTCGCAAGAGGGCTTGGTGTGAGGGAGCGGGTGGAGCGAAAGTCTCGCGCCGGAAGCGCGCGCCCGCGGCACGCGCCGCTGCGAGCCTCATCCGCCGCGCGGTCAGCGCCTGTCGTCGGGAGCAGGAAAGCGATCATCGCGACAGCAGCCGGTCCATCCAGCGCAGCAGCGGCGGCAGCGCCGTGGCATCCAGGGCCTCCGCCGCCGCCGGCGCTGCCGGGCTGGCGCAGCCGTCACGCCGCGGCCGCGGCGGCAGGTACTGGTTCACGGGCTGGTAGCCCAGTTCGGGCAGAAGGTCGACGCCACCGCGCTCGGCCACCAGCTGTGACACCGCCGACTGCGCATCACCGAGATCGCCGAAATGGCGCGCGCGCGTCGGGCAGGCCATCACACAGGCCGGCTGGCGGTCGTGTTCGGCGAAGCTCTCGTTGTAGATCCGGTCCACGCACAGGGTGCACTTCTGCATCACGCCGCGCGCCTCGCTGTACTCGCGCGCGCCGTAGGGACAGGCCCAGGAGCACAGCTTGCAGCCGATGCACTTGTCCTCGTCCACCAGCACGATGCCGTCCTCGGCACGCTTGTAGCTGGCGCCGGTGGGGCAGACGGTGACGCAGGCCGGCGTCTCGCAGTGCAGGCAGGAGCGCGGAAAATGCACGGTCATGCCCGACGCGCCGCCGCCGCGGTCCAGCTCGTAGGTGTGCACGCGATTGAACCACACGCCCATCGGTTCGCGGCCCTGGACGTCGCGGTCGGGCAGCGGGCCGAACTGGCCGCCGTCGTTCCATTCCTTGCAGGCCACGGCGCAGGCATGGCAGCCCACGCAGGTGTCGAGGTCGATCACCAGGCCGAGTTTCTTCGTCGTGGCGGGAGGCAGCGAGGTCATGGATGAAAGGGCCAGAAGCGCGGAATGAGCCACACGGACAGGGCGCAGAACAGGGCGATCAGCGGCACGCCGATGCGCAGGAAATCCACGAAGCGGTAGCCACCGGCGTTGTACACCATGGTGTTGGTGGGATAGCCGACCGGCGTGGCGAAGGAGGTGGCGGCGGCGAAGGCGACGGTGACGGCGAAGGGGCGCGCATCCACGCCGAGCGCGTGCGCGACCGAGATGGCCAGCGGCACCATCAGCACCACCGAAGGGTTGTGCCCCATGAACTCGGTGAGCAGGGCGGTGAGCAGGTACACCATGAGCAGCGCCGCGGCGGGGCCGTGGTCGCCGACCAGGCTGAGCCCGGCGTCCACCAGCACGCGCGCCAGGCCGCTCCTGTCCAGCGCCAGGCCCAGCGGCAGGATCGCGCCGAGGGTCACGATGACCTTCCAGTCGATGGCCTCGTACACGTCGCCGAAGCGGAAGCAGCCGGTGACGGCCATGAGCGCGCAGCCGGCCAGCGCGGCCACCACGATGGGCAGCAGGCCCAGACCGGCCACTGCCACCACGCCCAGCAGGATACCGACGGCCAGTACGGCGCGGCGGCGCGTGGGGCGCCGCGCGTCGCGCTCGGACAGGGCCACGAGCCCCGTCTTGCGCCGCAGGCTGTCGCGCGCATCGGTGTCGACCAGCAACAGCAGCACGTCACCCACCGCCAGGCGCACGTGGCGCAACTGCTCGCGCAGCACCGTGCCGCGGCGCTGCACGGCCAGCACGTCGGCGTCGTGGCTGCCGGGGAAGTCGATCTCGCCGATGCTGTCGCCGAGCAGGCGCGAGCCCGGCCCCACCAGCGCCTCCATCAGCACGCGCGGCGCGTCGGCGGTGTCGTGGCTGCGGCGGTGGTCGGGCGCGAGCTCCAGGCGTGCCTCGCGGCGGAAGGTCTCCAGCCGCTCCCACTCGCCGCGCACCAGCAGCACGTCGCCTTCGCGCAGCTGCTGCGCGCGCGGCGCCCACAGGTGCTCGCCCTCGCGCAGCAGTTCCAGCACGTACACGCCGTAGCGCTCGCCGAGCTTGAGCGCAGCGATGGTCTCCCCGGCCAGGGGCGAGCCTGGCGCGACGCGCAGTTCGGTCACGTAGGCGCCCAAGCCATGGCTCTCGGCGTAGTCGGCGTCGGCACCGCGCGGCAGCAGCCAGCGCCCGGGCAGCAGCAGGTAGAGCAGACCCACCGCGGCCAGCGCGACGCCGAGGCGGGCGAATTCGAACACCCCGAAGGCGGGCAGGCCGTGCTGCACGGCGAGGCTGTTGGCCAGCAGGTTGGACGAGGTGCCGAGCAGGGTGCACACGCCGCCCATCTGCGCCGCATAGGCCATCGGCAGCAGCAGGCGCGAGGGCGCGATGCGGCGACGGGCGCAGACGCTGAGCGTGACCGGCAGGAAGGTGGCGACCAGCGCCGTGTTCTTGACGAAGGCGCCCAGCACGGCGGTGGTGAGAAGCAGGGTCAGGGCCAGCAGCCAGGGCCGCTCGATGCGCGCCAGGCCCTGCACCAGCGGTTCCAGCGCGCCGGTGCCGACCACCCCGGCGTTGAGGGCGAACATCGCCGCCACCACCAGGGTTGCCTCGTTGCTGAAGCCGCTGAGGCCCTCGGCCGGCGTCAGCACCCCGGCCACCAGGAGCAGCACGAGGATGAGCAGGGCAATGGCGTCGTAGCGCAGCTTCTCGCTCACGAACAACACCATGCCGCCCAGCACGATCGCAGCCACCAGCCAGGCCTGGGCGTTCATGCCGCGTGCTCCGCGTCCACGCTCACGCCGGCGCGTCCGCCAGGTCGATGCGGTGCTCGCCGTCCTGCGGCGTGGTGCGGTCCGGTTCGAGGCGCACGCGCAGATCGAACCAGGCCGCCTGGCCGGTCACCGGGTCGCTGTTGGACAGGGGGGGGCGCGCCGTGTCGCCGCCGCCGAGCACGTCGCTGATGACGTGGTTGAGCAGGAAGCCCTGGCGCGACTCCGGCGCATCCGGCGCCAGCGCCCAGGCACCGCGGCGCTTGCCGATGGCGTTCCAGGTCCACACCGTGCCCGGCGCCGTGCCGTCGTGGTGGCGCGCCTGTACGCGGATGCGACCGTGCGGCGACACCAGCCACACCCAGTCGCCGTCGGCGATGCCCTGCGCCTGCGCCGTGGCGGGGTGAACGTACAGCCAGTTGCGCGCGGCGATCTGGCGCAGCCAGGCGTTCTGCGAGCCCCAGGCGTGGTACATGAACATCGGTCGCTGGGTCACCGCG
>DAOOVM010000322.1:0-3165 GCA_035370085.1 Rhodanobacteraceae bacterium
CTCACGCGCCTGATCCAGGACGACCCGGAACTCGCCCTGCAGGTGGCGCTCGTGGAATTCGTCGAACAGCACGGCGCCGATGCCGGCGAGTTCCGGGTCGTCCTGGATCAGGCGCGTGAGGATGCCTTCGGTGACCACTTCGATGCGCGTCGCGGCGGATACGCGCGCCTCGAAGCGGATGCGGTAGCCGACCGTGGCGCCGACCTCCTCGCCGCGCTGGCGCGCCATGAATTCGGCCGCGGCGCGCGCCGCCAGGCGGCGCGGTTCCAGCATCACGATCCTGCGCCCGGCCAGCCAGGGCGCATCGAGCAGGGCCGGCGGCACCTGGGTGGTCTTGCCGGCGCCGGGCGGCGCCTCCAGCACCAGTCGCGGGTGGTCGGCGAGGCTGCGCTGGATCGCGGGCAGGATCTCCGCGATGGGAAACGCTTGCTCGCGCGGGGTGTCGGGCATGTTCACCGGCGCAGTGTAGCCGGGCGCTCGGCATGCCCCGGAAACGCCGCGCCCCGCACGGGGCGGGGCGCGGCGGCGCGATGCGGCGGCAGCGCGACTACTCGCAGCTGATGCCGTTCATGCTGAGCGGATCGGTGCCGATGAAGCGCGACCATTGGCGCGACACGCCCACGCCCGTGCTACCCGGCGTGCCGGCGGCGGTTGTGCTCTTGGTGGCGGTGAAGTTCATGCGGCCGCAGTCGGGGAAGCTGAAACTCACCGTGCCCCATTTTGGCAGGGTGCCCACCGAGGCGCCGCCCACGAAGCTGCCGCCCGGACTGTAGACCGTGTCCACCGTGATCGGACCGCGCGTGCCGGCGGGCACCGTGGCGCCGCCGAACAGCCAGTAGGGCAGGCCGGAGGGGTCGTAGGTGAACCAGGCGAAGGTGAACAGGTACTGCGTGGTGTTGCCCGGCAGCTCGAGCACCTGCACGGTCATGCCCTCGCCGCCCTTGGCCGGATCGGACCAGTTGCCGCTGAGGTAGCCGCTGATCGGCACGTTGCGGAAGGCGTTCGGGAAGGTCGCCTGGGTCGGACTGTAGGTCGGCACACTGATCGACTGCCCAGTGTCGCCGGCGAAGTAGTTGTAGAAGGTGATGGTGAAGGGCAGGTTGAAGTCGAAGTAGGCCGTGGTGGAATCGGTGCTGGCGAAGTTCTCCAGCACGAACACCTGGCTCACCAGCAGCGGACTGTCGACATTGGTGTGCGACAGCACGGTATTGGGCTCGGACGCCACGCGCACCAGCTTGAGCGTGTTGTTGCCCTGGGTGAGGGCCACGCCGGGAAACAGCGGATAGGGCGTCTTGCCCTCCTGGCTGGCCACGCGGTCGATCGCCAGCAGGGTGGCCGAGTTGTAGAACTGGCCCGAGCTGCTGCAGGGCACGCGCCACAGGGTGATGGTCACGTCCTCGACGCCGTAGGTGCCGTCCGACGGACGGTAGGAGGCCAGGCGCACGGTCTTGGCGTAGCGCGGCGCCTCGGTGGGCGTGTCGAAGGGCAGGGGATCGGCCAGGCAGCTGGGCGGGTAGGCGCGGTAGCTGTTGGCGAAGGGCGGCGACGGCTCGGACGCCGTGGCCGCGGCGGTGAGCGCCGCCGTGCCGCTGCGCTGCACCGCGGCGGCTCGCGACCCGCCCTCGCGCCGGTCCAGGCGCGTCAGCGCCGCATTCTGCTCCGCCACGCGCAGGCTGCGTGCGCCCGCCTGCGCGGCATCCAGGGCATCGGCGGCCCAGGCGGGCGCGGCCAGCGCCAGCAGGAGGCCAAGGGTTCCCATCCAAGACTTGCGCATGACTGACTCCCTGAGGTTGGTGCCGGGCCGCAGGGGCGGCCGGCGTTGCCGCGCACAGGCTCGGGCGCGGCCGATGAATTGCCTATGAACTGTGCGTCGCCGCGGTACACCGGCGCGGGCCCGCCGCGGCGGCGGTGCATCGGGGCGGGGTCTGCGCGGATAATCGCCGGTTTTCCCGCCACGCCGCCGCCATGACCGACTCCGCCCCGCCCGTCCTGATCGACATCGGCGCCAATCTTACCCACGAATCCTTCCGCCACGATTTCGACGCGGTGCTGCAGCGCGCCGCCGACGCCGGCGTGGCGCAGCTGGTGGTGACCGGCGCCAGCGCCGAGGGCAGCCCGCAGGCGCTGGCCCTGGCGCGCGCCCACCCGGGGCGCCTGTACGCCACCGCCGGCATCCACCCGCACCATGCCAGCGACTACGACGCCGAGGTGGACGCGCTGCTGCGCGAACTCGTCGCGGCGCCCGAAGTGCGTGCCCTGGGCGAAACCGGACTCGACTACCACCGCAATTTCTCCCCGCGCGCGGCGCAGTTGTTCGCCTTCGAGCGCCAGCTGCAGATCGCCGTGGACAGCGGCAAGCCGCTGTTCCTGCACCAGCGCGACGCGCACGCCGACTTCCTCGCCCTGCTGCGCCAGGTGCGCGACCGCGTCGGCGCCGCCGTGGTGCACTGCTTCACCGGCACGCGCGAGGAGCTGTACGACTACCTCGACCTGGACTGCCACATCGGCATCACCGGCTGGATCTGCGACGAGCGCCGCGGCACGCACCTGCGCGAGTTTGTGCGCGAGATCCCGCCGCAGCGCCTGATGCTGGAGACCGACGCGCCCTACCTGCTGCCGCGCACGGTGCGCCCGATGCCAAGCCACCGCCGCAACGAACCGATGTACCTCGCGCACATCGCCGCCGAGGTTGCGCGTGACCGCGGCGAGGCACTCGGCACAACGGCCGCCGCGACCACGGCCACTGCGCGCGCCTTCTTCGCGCTGTGAGCGCGTGGCGGGAACCAAGCCCGGGCGCAACCGGTCTGAGCCGCGACGCATCCGCTCTGCATCGATTCCTGGAGTCCGCCGCATGACCCGTCCGCACCGCGCCCTCGTCTGGATGGGCGGATTCCTCCTGGCCGTGGCCGCGTTGGCTGCCCTGGTGGCGCCGCGCCTGACCCAGGCCTTCCAGGCCAACCCCTTCTTCAACGGCGTGATCCTGCTGGTGCTGGCCAGCGGCATCGCGGTGAACCTGCGCCAGGTGCTGGGCCTGCAGCGCGATATCGACTGGATCGAACAATTCCGCCGCAGCGACCCCGAGCGCCGTCTGGCCAGCGCGCCGCGGCTCTTGGCGCCGATGGCGCGCATGCTCGCCGGACGCGAGCGCGGCGCGCGGCTCGCCCT
>DAOOVM010000323.1:0-3146 GCA_035370085.1 Rhodanobacteraceae bacterium
CCACTGTCTGGAGCACCGTCGCGCAATCGCCGACATGCATTTCATGCTGCAACGGGAAGTGGTGGAGCGCATGGCCGCGCCGCCGGGCAACAAGGTCTACGGGCGACTGTCGGTGATGCTGCAGTTGGCCTGCCGGGTCGAGCCGCTGTTCCACGTGCCGCCGGGCGCCTTCGTGCCGCCGCCCAAGGTGGACTCGGCCGTCGTACGGCTGACGCCCCTGGCCGAGGCCGATCGTCCCGACGTGGATGCCGCGGCGCTGGAACGCGTCGTGCGCCACGCCTTTGGGCAGCGGCGCAAGACCCTGGCAAACGCCCTGCAGGGCGTGCTGTCGGCGGAGCAGTTCGTCGCGGCGGACATCGACCCGCGCCAGCGTGCCGAGCAGCTGGCACCGGCCCAGTTCGTGGCCCTGGCGCAGCGGATGGGGCGAGTATGAGCCGGAAAAAACGAAGCCGCCGGTGTGCTGCCCTGCGCACCGACGGCGACCGCATCCTGCGAAGCCTCAGCGACGGGCCTCCTGGCCCGCTGACCCCGAAGCTGGCTCCCTGAATCGTTGAAACGGTCGGGGGCCCTCCTTCCCCGTCGCTTCCTGCGCTGGCGGGCACTGTAGAGGGACGCGGCACCGCGCTCATCCCTCATTTGGGTATTGACAGTAGCACTTTTTTGAAAACTTCGATGCCGGCCGGATGGCGCCGGCCGCCGCGTGGACGCCCTGGCACGGCTTGGCTACGCTGTGGCGGCGCGGCCGCTTACCGCCGCGCCGCCACAGCGGGGATCTCCCATGCCGAACGCCGCGAGCGCGGACCTGGCTGCGCTGGTGACGCTGGCCTACGCGGCCATCGACGACGACACGCACTGGCAGCCACTGGTGGAGCGCTTCGCGGCGCTGTTCGACCAGGCCCACGCCGTGATCCTCGTCGACGAGCGCGGCGGCGGCGCCCCCCGCGTGGCCGTGTGCAGTCAACGGGACGCGCTCGGCCACTACCTGCGCGGGCCGCGCCAGACCGACCCCCTGCTGGATGAGGCCACGGTGGCGCAGATGAGCGCGCGGCGACGTGCCTACCTGTCGCACGAACTGGTCAGCGACCGCCGCCTGCGCGAGAGCGCCTTCTACGCCGAGTTCCTCCTGCCCCAGGGCAACCTGTTCTACGCCGTCGGCGGCAACTTCGAACTGGGGCCACAGCTCCTGATCCAGGTCTGGGCCTATCGCAGCAAGGCCCACGGCGCGTTCGACGAACAGGACCGTGAACTGGCCGACGCCCTGGTTCGACCGCTGCTGCAGGCGGCCGAACTGGGCGCGCGCCTGCGCCGCCTCGAGGCCGAGACCGCGCACCAGCTGGCGATCCAGGACCACCTGCTCGACGCGGTGATCGTGCTCGATGGCGCCGGCCGCCTGGTCCATTGCAATGCCCGCGGCCGCGACCTCCTGGAGGGACACGCCGACGGCTCCACGCTGCCGCTGCGCGCACTGCGCCTGGCCGGCAATGGCGAACAGCAGCGGCTGCAGGCGGCCCTGGGGCGTGCGCGCCGCGGTGCGGGCCCGGTGGCGCTGCGCCTGCAGCGGCAGAAGCCCCTCCCCGCCCTCTACGCCGTACTGATCGGCGGCGGCGCGGACGCCGCGGTGCGTCTGTTCCTGCGCGACCCGCGTTGGTCCAAATTCCTGCCCGAGGACAGCCTGGTCGAGATCTTCGACCTCACCGCGGCGCAGGCGCGCGTCTGCGCCGCGGTGGTGCGCGGCGAGAGCATCGAGGACATCGCGTCGCGGCTCAACGTACAGCTCGCGACCGTGCGCGCCCAGCTCAAGGCGGCGATGGAAAAGGTCGGCATGCACCGCCAGTCCGACCTGGTGCGCCATCTCGCGCTCGCCATGCCTGCCCTGCTGCACCCGCCATCGGCGGCGCCCTGAGTCGCTCCGCGCGGTTGCGGCTCCCGGGGCGCTGCCCGACAATCCACGCATGACGCGCAAGCCCCCGTACGACATCGAGGTGTCGGTCGACACCCGGTTCGTGGACGACCAGTCCGCACCGGCCGAGAACCGCTATGTGTTCGCCTACACCATCACCCTGCACAACGCCGGCGCCGTGCCAGCACGCCTGCTCACCCGCCACTGGGTCATCACCGACGCCAACGGCAAGGTGCAGGAAGTGCGCGGCGAGGGCGTGGTCGGCGAACAGCCGTGGATGCGCCCGGGCGAGGGTTACCAGTACACCTCCGGCGCCGTGCTGGAGACCGCGGTCGGCACCATGCGCGGCAGCTACCAGATGCTGGCCGACGACGGCACGCGCTTCGACGCGCAGATCCCGCAGTTCACGCTGTCCATCCCGCGGACTCTGCACTGATGGCGACCTGGGCCATCGGCGATCTCCAGGGTTGCTACGACGAACTGGCGCGACTGCTCGACCGACTGAAGTACGACCCGGCGGCCGATTGCTTGTGGTTCTGCGGCGATCTGGTCAATCGCGGCGGACAGTCGCTGCAGGTGCTGCGCCTGTTGCGCACCCTCGGTGCGCAGACCGTCGTTACCCTGGGCAACCACGACCTCAGCCTGCTCGCCATCGCCGAACGCACGCCGGCCGAACAGGAGAAGGTCAACCCGGAGCTGCGCAGCGTGCTGTTCGCGTCGGACCGGGACGAACTGCTGGGGTGGCTGCGCGCGCAGAAGCTGCTGCACCACGACCCCGCGCTGAACTTCCTCATGGTGCACGCCGGCCTCGCGCCGCGCTGGACCCTGGCCCAGGCACAGCGCGCCGCGCGCGAGGTGGAGCAGCAGCTTCACGGCGGCGACTACCGGCGCCTGCTGCGCGGCATGTTCGGCAACAAGCCGGAACTGTGGAGCGGCCGCCTGCGCGGCCTGGAGCGGCAGCGGGCGAGCATCAACGTGCTCACCCGCATGCGTTACTGCGACGTGCGTGGCCGCATCGCCTTCGCCGAGAAGGGCAAGCCCGGCACGCAGAAACCGGGCCAGTATCCCTGGTTCGAGGTGCCGGGCATGACGCGCCGCGAGGTGCGTGTGGTGTGCGGGCACTGGTCGACGCTGGGCCGCTTCTGTGGCCTGGGTGTCTACGCCATCGACACCGGCTGCGTGTGGGGCGGAGCGCTGACCGCGCTGCGCCTGGACGCCGAGGATCCCTATTTCGTCAGCGAGAAGT
>DAOOVM010000324.1:0-3125 GCA_035370085.1 Rhodanobacteraceae bacterium
CGACAACGGCCGCGGCGGCGACCTGGTGCCCGGTACGGGTCTCAGCGGCATGCGCGAGCGCCTCGCGGCTATCGGCGCCAGCCTGTCCATCGACGCCCCCCGCGGCGCCGGCACCTGCCTGCGCATCGTGCTGCCGCTGCCGCAGCCGGGGGCGGATGCCGCGGCGTCGGCGCCGGCTCCGCTGGACATCTGCACAGCGCAGCCGGCGCATTGAGCGCGCGCGGCGCGCTTTGCTACCGTGGCCGCATGCCGAACCGCCCGACGCCGCCGTGATCCGCATCCTCCTCGCCGAAGACCAGGCCATGGTGCGCGGCGCACTGTCGGCCCTGCTCAAGCTCGAGCCGGACATCGACGTGATCGGCGCCGCGGCCGACGGCGAGGAGGCCTGGGAGCGCGTGCAGCGCGAGCGGCCCGATGTCGTGGTCACCGACATCGAGATGCCGCGCCTGACCGGACTGGAGCTGGCGCAGCGCATCCGTGAGCACGCGCTGCCGTGCAAGGTGGTCATCGTCACCACTTTCGCCCGGCCGGGCTTCCTGCGTCGCGCCCTGGACGCCGGTGTGCTGGGCTACCTGCTCAAGGACGCGCCGGCCGAGCAGCTGGCCGAAGCTCTGCGCAAGGTGCATCGCGGCGGTCGCGCCATCGATCCGCAGCTGGCGCTGGAAGCCTGGGGCGAGGCCGACCCGCTCAACGACCGCGAACGCCAGGTGCTGCGTCTGGCCGGGGAAGGGCAGTCGGCGGGCGAGATCGCCGCCGCCCTGCACCTGTCGCAGGGTACGGTGCGCAACTATCTGTCCGAGGCGATCGGCAAGCTCGGCGTGGGCAATCGCATCGAGGCCTACCGGCTGGCGCGGCAGAAAGGCTGGCTGTGAGCCCGTTGCGGTCCGCGGCGGGCCTGCTCTGGCTGGGCCTGCTCGGTCTCGTCGCCTGCGCGCCGGAGCCGGCTTCGTCCGGCAGCCTGCCGCACGAAGCCTACGTCTGGCAGCGGCAGTGGACGTCGGAACTGGCGGCGACCTTGCAGGAGGCGCGGGGGGACTTCGCCGGCTGGCGCGTGCTGGCCCTGCACAGCGACCGCCGCGGCGTGTTGCAGCCGATCGCCGTGGACCTGGCGGTGCTGGCGGCCGCCCGGCGTCCCGTCACCGCCGTGCTGCGCCTGGACGGAGCCGATCCCGCCGTCGACGCCGCGGGCGCAGCCGCACAGCTGGCCGACCTGGTGCAGCGCTGGCGCGCTGCCGGTGTCGATCTGGCCGGTGTGGAGATTGATCACGACTGCGCGACGGCGCGCCTGGACGGATATGCGGACCTGCTGCGCAGTCTGCGGACCCGCCTGCCGCCCGGGCTGCGGCTGTCCATCACGGCCCTGCCGGCCTGGCTGGACGCGCCGGCGCTCGACGCCGTGTTGGCCGCCAGCGACGAAGCCGTGCTGCAGGTCCATGCCGTGCGCAGCCCGGCGGAGGGGCTGTTCGAGGCCGCGCTGGCCGAGTCCTGGGCGCGCGCCTTCGCAGCGCGCAGCCCACACCCGTGGCGGTTGGCCGTACCGGCCTACGGCGCGCGCATCGCCTTCGACGATGCCGGCGCGCCTCTGGCGGTCGAGAGCGAGGCGCCGCACCGACTCGCCGCTGTGCGGCAGGAGGAGGTGGTGGTCACGCCGCAGGCGGTGGCGGACCTGCTTGGGCGCTTGCGGCGCAAGCCGCCGCCGGGCCTGGCCGGAGTGGTCTGGTTCCGCCTGCCTCTGCCCGGCGATCGCCGCGCCTGGAGTCTCGCCACTGTGCGCGCCGTCGCGGCCGGTGCGCCCCTGCGGGCGAGTTTCTCGTTGCGCCAGACGCCTGCTCCCGGCGGCGCCGTCGATCTCGCCGTGGAGAACCGTGGCGCGGTCGATGCGCCGCCGCCGGGGGTGCAGGTCATCGGCACGGACTGCCGCGCTGCCGACGCCCTGGCCGGCTACCGCGTGAGCGCCGACGGCGCCGGCTGGCATTTCGCGCGCGTCGACGCTAGCGTGCTGCGCGCCGGCAGGCAGCGCAGCATCGGCTGGGTGCAATGTGGACACATTGACAAGGTGGAATTGGATGGCAATGCGTGAGTCGCTCCTGTTGTGCGTGCTGTCGGCGTCGCTGGCTCTGCAGGCACTGGCCTGCGGCCCGGATTTTCCTTCCACCCTGCTGGCCGACCGCGGCGCCGCGCTGCTCGAGCTGCCCGAGGGCAGCTTCGATGCCGAAGCGTCCCGCCTGGTACCGCCGCCGCAGCCGGCCTTCACGGTCGTGGATCGCGGGGCCTGGCTGTGGGGCCCCGAGCCGGTGACCCAGGTGGCGGTGGAGCGTGGCTGGCTGGGCGACGCCTACGAGCGCGTGCGCCTCATGCGCGATCAGAGCAGCGCCGCCGCGGCCGCGGCGCGTGGCGAGGAATTGCCCGAGGAGGCCCGGCAGTACACTGCCGGTGCGGTCGCCTTCGCCGGCAGCGATTACGCCGAGGCGCGGCGCCGCTTCGAGCGGGTGCTGGCCCTGCCGGCCCCGCAGCAGAATCGCTACGGACCACTCGCGCAGTACTCGCTGGCGCGATCGCTGCTGCTGCAGGAAATGCCCGATGTGGCCGCCGCTGCCGCGGCGTTCCAGGGTGTGCGCGAGCGCGTTGCCGCCGGCGCGCAGGACCCGCTCGGCCTTGCCGCGAGCAGTTTCGGCGAGGAGGCGCGCCTGCGCCTCGACGCCGGCGACGATGCCGCGGCCGTGGCGCTGTATGCACAGCAGGCGGCGCTGGGGTCGGTCTACGGCCGCACCTCGCTGCTGCACATGGCGCGCGCCATCCTGGCCGAGCCGGCGCGCCTGCACCGCGCTGTGGACGATGCCCTGACCCTGCGTCTGCTCGCCGCCTTCCTCTACAGCCGCGCCGACGAACTCGACGCGCCGGTCGACGACGACGCGGCTCGTACCGCAGCGCCGCCGCCTGCCAGCCGTCGCATCACCGACTTCCTCGCCGCGGCTGAGCAACGCGGCCTGGCGACGCTGCCCGGCGCCGACCGCCTCGCCGCCGTGGCCTACCGCAGCGGCGATTACGCCCTGGCCAAGCGCCTGCTGACCAAGGCCGATGGCGGCCTGGCCGACTGGCTGCGCGCCAAGCTCGCGCTACGCGAT
>DAOOVM010000325.1:0-3117 GCA_035370085.1 Rhodanobacteraceae bacterium
GCACCGAAGGCGCAACGCCATTCCGGCTGGTCACGCACATCGGCGACGTGGGCCATCTGCTGGTGGCCGGCCCGACCGGCATGGGCAAGTCGGTGCTGCTCGCCACTTTGGCGATGCAGTTCCGCCGCTATCGCGGCTCGCGCATCTTCGCCTTCGACATGGGCCGCTCAATGCGCGCCACCATTCTGGGCCTGGGCGGCGAGCACTACGACCTGGGCACGGATGGCGAAATCGCCTTCCAGCCCTTGGCCCGCATCGACCGCGAGGGCTACCGCACCTGGGCGGCTGAATGGATCGAGGGTCGCTTGCTGCACGAAGGCGTGGCGGTCGGCCCCGACGAGAAGGCGGCTATCTGGTCGGCGCTGGGAAGCCTCGCCGGTGCGCCGGTGGAGCAGCGCACCATGACTGGCTTGTCGGTGTTATTGCAGTCCAACGCGCTGCGCCAAGCGCTCGCGCCCTATGTGCTGGGCGGCGCGCACGGCAAGCTGCTGGACGCCGACCATGACCGGCTGGGCATGGCCGACGTGCAGTGCTTCGAGATGGAGGAGCTGATGCACAGCAAGGCCGCCGTCATGGCCGTGCTGCATTACCTCTTTGCGCGCTTCGATGAACGCTTTGACGGTGCGCCCACGCTGCTGATCCTCGATGAAGCGTGGCTGTTCCTCGATGACCCGGTGTTTGCGGCGCGCATCCGGCAATGGCTCAAGACGCTCAGGAAGAAGAACGTCAGCGTCATCTTCGCCACGCAGAGCCTTGCCGACATCAAGGATTCGAGCATCGCGCCCGCGATCATCGAGAGTTGCGCGAGTCGGATTTTCTTGCCCAACCCGCAGGCCACCGAGCCGCAGATTCGCACGATCTACGAGGGCTTCGGCCTCAACAGGCGGCAGATCGAGATCGTCGCCACCGCGCAGCCCAAGCGCGACTACTACTACCAATCCCGCCTCGGCAACCGCGTGTTCGACCTCGACCTTGGGCCGGCGACGCTGGCCTTCGCGGGCGCTTCCACGCCGCAAGACCAGCGCGACATAGACGCGGTGCTGGCCGACGCCGGCGTGCCCGGCTTCGCGGGCGCCTGGCTGCGCCATCGCGGCCTCGATTGGGCGGCCGACCTGCTGCCCTCGTTCCCCGGCCACGCGCCGGGTTCCCTCGCTGACCAACCCCTGGAGAACCAGCCATGAAGAAACGTCTCATCGCCGCTGCCGTCGCGGCCATGCTTTGCACCGCCGCCGCCCATGCGCAATGGGTGGTCATCGACCCCACGAACCTCGTGCAGAACACGCTGACCGCGATTCGCACGCTGGAGCAGATCAACAACCAGATCCAGCAGCTCCAGAACGAAGCGCAGATGCTGATGAACCAGGCGCGCAACCTCGCCAGCTTGCCATCCAGCGTGGTCGGCCAGTTGCGCGCCAATCTGGCGACCACGCAGCGGCTGATCGCCCAAGCCAGAGGACTGGCCTACGACGTGACGAATCTGGATCGGGAATTCCAGCGCCTGTATCCCGAGCAATACGCCGCCACCGTCAGCGGCAACCAGATGTACCGCGACGCGCAGGAGCGCTGGACGAACACCCTCAACGGCCTGCAAACCACCATGCAGATGCAGGCCCAGGCGTCGCAGAACCTGAATGATGACGAAGGCGTGCTGGCTGACCTCGTGGGCAAGAGCCAGTCGGCAGTTGGGGCCTTACAGGCAATGCAGGCCATGAACCAGTTGCTGGCCCTGCAAGCCAAGCAGTCCATCCAGACGCAGCGCCTGAGCATCACCCAGGATCGTGCCGCTTCGCTGGAGCTGGCGCGGCAGGCCGCCGCCGTGGAGCGTGGCCGCGAGGTGAACCGGCGCTTCCTGGGTGAAGGCACGCCGTACACGCCGCAGTCCGTCGATTTCTACGGCCGGTGACAGGTGCTGCCATGACCCGCGCGCCTGCTCTCTGCGGTTTTGTGCTCCTGCTGGCCGGCTGCGGTCAGCAGGAGGTGCCTTCGGTCGATGCGCTCGCGGCCCATCCGGCGCGGTTGCGCTTGCTCAAGGAGCAATGCCGCGCGGGTCAGCTCGACGGCGCGTTGTGTGCGCAGGTGGCCCAGGCCGATCTGCGCCGCTTTCTTTCCGGCAAGGCTGGGCCGGATGAGTACCGAACGCTGGCCGATCTGCCGCCGATTCCGGCCAGCTTCGATGAACCCGCCGAAGACGGCGAGGCAGTGGCAGCGGCCTTGCCGGGGCAGGAGGACTCGCTATGAATGACATTTCGATCATTGATCGCTTCCTCGATGTGTTCTCGCGCTACATCGACTCGGGCTTCGGCCTGCTGCACGGGGAGGTGGCGTTCCTCACAGCCACGCTGATCGTCATCGACATGACGCTCGCCGGGCTGTTCTGGGCCATGAGCCATGCCAGCGGCCAGGGCGAGGACGTGATCGCCAAGCTGATCCGCAAGGTGCTGTACGTCGGTGCCTTCGCCTACATCATCGGCAACTTCAACACCTTGGCGAGCATCGTGTTCCGCTCGTTCGCCGGGCTGGGCCTGACGGCCAGCGGCTCGACCCTGAGCATGGGCAACTTCTTGCAGCCGGGACGGCTCGCCAAAGTGGGCATCGACGCCGGGGCGCCCATTCTTGAGCAGATCAAGGAGATGGCGGGCTTCCCCGAGGTGTTCATCCACATCATGCCCATCGTCGTGCTGTTCTTCGCATGGATGGTGGTCATCGTCAGCTTCTTCGTGCTGGCGGTGCAGCTCTTCGTCACGCTGATCGAGTTCAAGCTGACCACGCTCGCGGGCTTCGTGCTGGTGCCGTTCGCTCTCTGGAACAAGACGGCGTTCCTCGCCGAGAAGGTCTTGGGCAACGTGGTGTCTTCGGGCATCAAGGTGCTGGTGCTGGCCGTGATCGTGGGCATCGGCTCGGGGTTGTTCTCCGAGTTCAACATTCCGGCTGGCTCGGAGCCGTCTATCGACCGGGCGCTGGTCATCATGCTGGCCTCGCTGTCCATGCTCGCCCTGGGCATCTTCGGGCCGGGCATTGCAACTGGCTTGGTGTCTGGCGGGCCGCAGCTCGGTGCGGGCGCAATGGCTGGTGCCGCCATCGGCGCAGCCGGAACCGCTGTGGCGGTCGGTGCCGCGG
>DAOOVM010000326.1:0-3080 GCA_035370085.1 Rhodanobacteraceae bacterium
GGCGCCGCCGCACCGCGCCAGCGCTGCCTGCAGCGAGGCGACGGCCTCCTGCCCGGCGTAGGGCGCGCCGCGGCGCGTCAGCACCAGGTTGCGCCGCCCCGGCAGGGCGCGGCCGATGGATTCGGCGGTCTTGCGCCCCATCAGCACGGGCTTGCCCAGGGTGAGCTGCTTGAAGCGCTTGAGATCGTCGGGCAGGTGCCAGGGCATCGCGCCGGCGCGGCCGATCGCGCGGTGACGGTCCAGCGCCGCGATCAGGCGCACGATGCTCACGGCGCGCCGGCGTCGACGGGCACCGGCGGGTGCGCCCGGCGGTACTGCTCCAGCACCTGGCGCGCGGCGCGGGCGAACACCGGGCGCACTTGCTCGGGCCGGTTGGGTTCGCGCGTGTTGCGCGTCACGCCCTGCGCCAGCGGTTCGCGCAGCTCCACTTCCACGCGCATGTCGCCGTATTCGCCGCGCAGGCTCAGCACCAGCGCGTCGCCCAGCACCGGCTGCGCGCTGTAGGCACCGGCGCCGGCAAAGCCATGCGACCCGCCCGCGCCGAGGCTGAAGCCGCCGCCGCTCGCGGTCGGATACCACAGGGTCAGGTCCAGGCGCGTCACGCGCAGCGTGTCGGGCTCGTCGCCGTCGCGCTCGCTGCCGAGGTAGTGCGCCAGCAGGGCGAGCTTGCCCACCGCCACGTCGGCGTCGCCGAGCACCTGCGCCGGCAGGGCGCGGCCTTCGACATCGTGCAGCGGCCGGCGCACGCGCGATTCGGCCGGCCGCGCGTCGATCACCTGCACCGGATGCGCGACCGACTCGCTCGGCAGGGTGGTGGCGATGCGGTAGGTGGGCGCGGCGCAGGCGCCCAGCGCCGCCGCCGCGATGCCCAGCGCCGCGCGCGCGGCCCGACCGCCCCGCCGCCTCATACCGCCACCGGCGCCTTGATCGCCGGATGGGCCTGGTAGCCCTCGATGGCGATGTCCTCGTAGCGGAAATCGAACAGCGAGCGCACCGCGGGATTGAGCTGCAGCCGCGGCAGCGGCAGCGGCGTGCGCGCGAGCTGCGTGCGCGCCTGCTCGACGTGATTCAGGTACAGGTGCGCGTCGCCCAGCGTGTGTACGAAGTCGCCCACCTCGAGGTCGCACACCTGCGCCACCATGTGCGTCAGCAGGGCGTAGCTGGCGATGTTGAAGGGCACGCCGAGGAAGACGTCACCGCTGCGCTGGTAGAGCTGGCACGACAGCCGCCCCTCGGCCACGTAGAACTGGAACATCGTGTGGCAGGGCTGCAGCGCCATGCGCGGCAGGTCGCCGACGTTCCACGCGCTGACGATCAGCCGACGCGAATCGGGGTTGCGGCGGATCTCCTCCAGCACCCAGCGGATCTGATCGACGTGGCGGCCGTCGGCGGTCTCCCAGTCGCGCCACTGCTTGCCGTACACCGGGCCGAGGTTGCCGTTCTCGTCCGCCCATTCGTCCCAGATGCTGACCTTGTTCTCGCGCAGATAGGCGATGTTGGTGTCGCCGCGCAGGAACCACAGCAGCTCATGCACGATGGAGCGTGTGTGCAGCTTCTTGGTGGTGACGAGCGGGAAGCCTTCGCGCAGGTCGAAGCGCATCTGCCAGCCGAACACGCTCAGCGTGCCGGTGCCGGTGCGGTCGTCCTTGCGCGTGCCGCGGTCGAGCAGGTGCTGCAGCAGGTCGAGGTAGGCGCGCATGGGCGAAGAATACCAGCGCCGTCCGCGCCTCAGCCCACCGGAGCCGCGGCGAGGCCGGCCGGCGCCGGTACGCGGGCGTCGCGCGCCCACGCCAGCAGCACGGCGGCGTGCAGGGTGAACAGCACCGGGAACGGCGCGAGGTAGCGGAAGCAGATCACGTGCGAGAGCAGGAACTGCGTGGCGAAACTCAGCAGGCCGATGCAGGCCAGCGCCTGCGCGGGCGCGTGGCGGCGCCGCCGCGCGGCCCACAGCAGGGCGAGGGACAGCAGCGGCAGGCCGAAGAAACTCAGCGTCAGCGGCCAGCGGCTGTGCTCGAACAGGCGCAGCACCGGCGTGTCGGTCCAGGGAATGCCGCCGATCTCCACGCCGAAGCGCGCCCGCGCCGGCACGATCAGCTCCAGCGGCAGGTCGTGGCGGCCGAGGTCGCTGTTCATGCGCCAGGCGGCCTCGCGCGCATCGAAATACTGCGCCGCGGTGTGCAGGGCCAGCGCCGGCAGCGCGGTCCAGCGCCGGTGCAGGGCGCGCGCGGACACCACGTCCGCGGCGTGCTCGGCCTCGGGGCAGGCGGCGCGCATGGCCGCCCACAGGCCGTCGTCGCGCCACAGCTGGCCTTCGCGCGTGTCGGGGTCGGCCAGCGGCAGCGGGAAGCGCTGCAGGATGTCCTCCGGGCAGCCGGTGCCGGCGAAGTCGGCCTGCTCCACGAAGGGCGCGACGAGGCCAAGGCGGAACACGCCTTCCACGCCGATGTAGCCCGGCGGCGTGTGGGCGATGCGTCCCACGAGATGGCGATAGCCGACGTGCAGGGCCGCGGTGCAGGCCAGCACGAGCGCGAGCTGGCCGAGCAGGCGACGCCCGCCGAGCGCCGCCTCCGGCGCGCGCCGGAACGCGGCGAACCACAGCGGCAGCAGGCCGCCCAGCAGCAGCACGGTGGGCGTGCCGTTCAGGCGAAAGGCAATCGACGCAATGCCCAGCAGCGCCACCGCCGGCAGCCAGCGCGCCTCGCCGCGGCGGCAGTAACCCAGCACCGCGGCGACGAAGCCCAGCCACAGCACGCTGCCGCCGGCCTCGGCCATCATCATGCGCTCGTAGAACAGCTGGCTCGGCAGCGCCGCGACGAGCAGCGCCGCCGCCCCGGCGAGGCGCGCGCCCGCGCCCAGCCAGACGCGCAGCAGGCCGAACACAAGGAGCGCGCTGCCGACGCCGGCCAGGGTCTGCACCGCGGTGAGCGCCCCCAGCGTGCCCGTGGCCAGCGCGCTGTAGCGGATCAGGTAGCTGTAGAGGAAGGAGCGGTCGCGCGGCAGGCCCTCGCCCAGCGCGCCCTGCAGATAGGTGACCGAATCCCACAGGAAGAACCGCGGCGTGGCGTCCAGCAGCAGGAACA
>DAOOVM010000327.1:0-3078 GCA_035370085.1 Rhodanobacteraceae bacterium
GCCGTCGGCGGACACGGCCGAGCTGCTGGATGCGCTGTATCTGCACGGCCTGGGCGAGTTCGCTTACCACAACAGGCTCGACCTGCGCGGGCGCATCGCCTTTCCGCGCGGCGCGGATGCCCCGGCGCCCGCGCCGGCGCTCGGCCTGCCGGCCCGCACCCTGGTGCCCATCGGCGGCGGCAAGGATTCGCTGGTGGCGGTGGAGTCGCTCAAGGCCATCGGCGCCGAGGCCACGGCGGTGTGGATCGGCAACTCGCCGCTCATCGCCGCCTGCGCCGCGCGCACCGGCCTGCCGACGCTGAACCTCACGCGCGAACTCTCGCCCGTGCTGTTCGAGTACAACCGCGCGGGCGCCTGGAACGGCCACATCCCGGTGACGGCGATCAACTCGGCCATCCTCGTCGTCGCGGCCGTGCTGTACGGCCATGACGGCATCGCCTTCTCCAACGAGCGTTCCGCCTCCAGCGCCACGCTGGAATACGACGGACAGGCGGTGAACCACCAGTGGAGCAAGGGCTACGCCTTCGAGCGCCTGCTGCACGCCTGGGTGCACGTGCACGTCGCGGCCGACCTCGCCTATTTCTCCCTGCTGCGGCCGTTCTCCGAACTTGCCGTGACGCAGCGCTTCGCGCGCCTGTCGCGCTACTTCGAGGTGTTTTCCAGCTGCAACCGCAATTTCCGCCTGCTCGGCCCCCGGCCCGCGGACCGCTGGTGCGGGCAGTGCCCGAAGTGCCATTTCGTCTTTCTCGCGCTGGCGCCGTTCCTGCCCAAGATCACCCTGGTCGGCATCTTCGGCCGCAATCTGCTCGACGACGAGAGCCAGCTTCCCGGCTTCGACGCCCTGCTGGAATACCGCGAGCACAAGCCCTTCGAATGCGTCGGCGAAGGCGGCGAGTCGCGCGCCGCCCTGCACGCCCTGGCGCAGCGCCCGGAGTGGCGCGAGGACGCCGTGGTGGCGCGCTACGCGCGCGAGATCGCACCGCAGCTCGACGCCGCCGCCCTGGACCTGGCGCCGTGGCTCGCGCCGTCCGACGAACACCAGGTGCCGCAGCGCCTGCGCGGGGCCCTGCGTGCGCTTGCCTGACCTGGTCGGGCGGCGCGTGGCCGTGTGGGGCTACGGTCGCGAGGGCCGCGCCGCGCTGCGGATCCTGCGCCGCGTCCTGCCGGGGCAGGATTTCAGCCTGATCTGCACCGCCGCGGAGCGCGACGTCGCGCTGGCGGACGCCGGCGGTGCGCCGCTGGACATCGTCACCGCCTCGCCGGATGCCGCCGTCCTCGGCGCCTTCGACGTCATCGTCAAATCCCCGGGCATCAGCGCCTACACCCCGGCCCTGCTCGCGGCGCAGCAGAGCGGCGCGCGGGTCACCTCGGGCACGGCCCTGTGGTTCGGCGAGCACCCGCAGGCGCGCGTCATTGGCGTCACCGCCACCAAGGGCAAGAGCACCACCAGCGCCCTCATCGCCCACGGCCTGCGTGCCCTTGGCCGCGTCACCGCACTGGCCGGCAACATCGGCCTGCCGCTGCTGGACCTGCTCGATCCGCCGCGCGCCCCCGTCTGGTGGGTGGTGGAACTGTCGAGCTTTCAGACGCGCGAGGCCGGTCCGCTCGCCGTGGGGGTGGTCGGCAATCTGTACGAGGAACACCTCGACTGGCACGGCACGCGCGAGCGCTACTGGGACGACAAGCTGGCCCTGGCCGATCGCGCTGCCACGCTGCTGGTGAATGCGCAGCAGACCGAATTGCTCGAGCGCACCGCGGCGCACCCGCGGCGCCTGTTGTTCGGTGCAGCGCCGGGCTGGCACCTGCGCGATGGCGCGATCTGCCGCGGCGGGCAGCGCGTGCTGGCGCTGGCGCAGCTGCCCCTGCCCGGCCTGCACAATGCGCTCAATGCCTGTGCCGCGCTGGCCGCCATCGAGGCGGCGGGCGAGGACGCCGAGGCCGCCGCGGCGTCCTTCGCCTGGTTCCGGCCGCTGCCGCACCGCCTGCAGACCCTGGGCGAGCGGGCCGGGCGTACCTGGATCAACGACTCCATCGCCACCACGCCGGCGGCGACGCTGGAAGCCCTGCACAGCCTGGGCGGGCGCGAGGTGAGCGTGCTGGTGGGCGGTTACGAGCGCGGTGTGGACTGGGCGCCTTTCGCCGCCGCCGTGCGCGCGCAGCCGCCGCGGGCGCTGGTGTGCCTGGGCGCCAACGGCCCGCGCATTGCCGCCGCGCTGACCGCCGCCGGACCGACGCCCTACGCGCTGGAGCGTGCCACCACCCTGGCCGAGGCCGTGACCATCGCGCGCGGCCTCACGCCGCCCGGGGGCGTGGTGCTGCTCTCGCCCGGCGCGCCGAGTTTCGACGCCTTCCGCGACTACGCCGAGCGCGGCCGCGCCTTCGCCGCGCTGGCCGGCTTCGACCCCGCCGCCATCGCCGGTATCGAAGGGCTGGGCATCGCATGACGCGCTTCCTCGTGCTGGTGATGCGCACGCCGCGCTTCGATGCGGGTCTCATCGAGGCCCATCGCGCCTTCCTCGACGCGCTGCGCCGCGAGGGTCGCCTGGAACTCGCCGGGGGCTTCGCCGACCGCAGCGGCGGCGCCTACCTGCTGCGGGCCGACTCCCTGCCGGCCGCGCAGGCCATCGCTGCGGGCGACCCTCTGGTGGCCGCCGGCGCCTCGGTGGCCACCGTGCACGAATGGCACGCCGCGTGAGTGCGCCCTTGCCCGCGCCGGCCAGCATCGCCGGCGCGGCGTACCGCGTCTGGGATCTGCCCACGCGGCTGTTCCACGCCCTGCTGGCGCTGCTCATCGCCGCGCAGTACGCCAGCGCCGAACTGCGCTGGCTGCCCATGGCCTGGCACTACGGCCTCGGCTACGCCACCCTGGTCCTGCTGCTGTTCCGCCTGCTGTGGGGCCTGGTCGGCTCGCCCAGCAGCCGCTTCCGCGCGTTTGTGCACGGCCCCGTGGCGGTGCTGCGCTACGCCCGCGCCGCCCAGCGCGGCGCGGCGCCGCCCAGCGCCGGACACAATCCCCTGGGCGGCTGGTCGGTGCTGGCCCTGCTGGCGAGTGGCCTGGTGCAGGCGCTGAGCGGCCTC
>DAOOVM010000328.1:0-3071 GCA_035370085.1 Rhodanobacteraceae bacterium
CTGTCCGCGGGCACGCAGGCCGCGCCAACGCTTGCGGTCGAACGCAAGCAGGAGCGCCCCCTGGCCGCCCTGGAGGCCTTCCTCGGCGCCTACCCCGGCCGCGTACTCATCGCGGCCGAGTCGGCGGGGCGGCGCGAGGCGCTGCTGGAACTGCTCGGCGGCGCCGGTCTGCGGCCCGCCATCCTCGGTAGCTGGCGTGATTTCGCCGATGGTGGCGAGCGCTTCGCCATCACCGTGGCCGCGCTGAATCAAGGCTTTGCCCTGGAGCAGCCTGCGCTCACCGTCCTGGCCGAGCGCGAGCTCTACGGCGAGCGCGTGGCGCAGCAGCGCCGGCGCAAGCGCGCCGCGCGCGATCCCGACACCATCATCCGCGACCTCACCGAGCTGGCCATCGGCGCGCCTATCGTGCACATGGACCATGGCGTCGGCCGCTACCAGGGCCTGACCAAGCTCGACGTGGGCGGCAGCGCCAACGAATTCCTCTGCATCGAATACGCCAAGGGTGACAAGCTGTACGTGCCCGTGGCGCAGCTGCACCTGGTGTCGCGCTATTCGGGTGCCGCGCCCGAACTGGCACCGCTGCATTCCCTGGGCGGCGACGCCTGGGAACGCGCCAAGCGCAAGGCGGCGGAAAAGGTGCGCGACGTGGCGGCCGAACTGCTGGCCATCCACGCCCAGCGCGAGGCACGCCGCGGCCAGGCACTGCCGGTGGATCGGTCCCTGTACGAGCAGTTCGCCGCGGCCTTTCCCTTCGAGGAGACACCCGACCAGCTCAGTGCCATCGAGGCGGTCATCGCCGATCTGGCCGCCGGCCGCGCCATGGACCGCGTGGTCTGCGGCGACGTGGGCTTCGGCAAGACCGAAGTCGCCCTGCGTGCGGCCTTCGTCGCCGCCAGCGCGGGCAAGCAGGTGGCCGTGCTCGCGCCAACCACCCTGCTCGCCCAGCAGCACTACCAGAATTTCCGCGACCGCTATGCCGACTGGCCGATCCGGGTGGACGTGCTCAGCCGCTTCAAGTCGAAGAAGGAAGTCGATGCCGCGCTGGCGGCGCTGCGCGAAGGTCGCATCGACGTAATGATCGGTACGCACAAGCTGCTGCAGGCAGACGTGAAGTTCAAGGACCTGGGCCTGGTCATCGTCGACGAGGAACAGCGCTTCGGCGTGCGCCAGAAGGAGCAGCTGAAGAAGCTGCGCGCCGAGGTGGACCTGCTCACCCTCACCGCCACGCCGATCCCGCGCACCCTGAACATGGCCATGGCGGGGCTGCGCGACTTGAGCATCATCGCCACGCCGCCTGCGCACCGGCTCGCCGTCAAGACCTTCATCGGCCCCTATGACCCGGCCACGCTGCGCGAGGCCTTCCAACGCGAGCTGCAGCGCGGCGGCCAGGTGTATTTCCTGCACAACGAGGTCGACACGATCGAGAAGACCGCACGCGAGCTGGGCGAACTGATCCCCGACGCACGCATCCGCATCGCCCACGGCCAGATGCCCGAGCGCGAGCTGGAGCAGGTGATGCTGGACTTCCACCGCCAGCGCTTCAATGTGCTGGTGTGCACTACGATCATCGAGTCGGGCATCGACATACCCACGGCCAACACCATCGTCATCAACCGTGCCGACCGCTTCGGCCTGGCCCAGCTGCACCAGTTGCGCGGCCGCGTCGGGCGCTCGCACCACCGCGCCTATGCCTACCTCGTCGTGCCCGAGCGCAAGGCCATGAGCAGCGACGCGGAGAAGCGCCTGGAAGCGCTGGCCTCGCTGGAGGAACTCGGCGCCGGTTTCGCCCTGGCGACGCACGATCTGGAGATCCGCGGCGCCGGCGAGCTGCTCGGCGAGGAGCAATCCGGCCAGATCCAGGAGGTGGGCTTCTCCATGTACTCCGAGCTGCTTGAGCGCGCGGTGCGGGCGCTCAAGAGCGGCAAGGTGCCCGACTTCGACCTGGTGAACGAGCACGAGGCCGAAGTGGAGCTGCACCTGCCGGCGCTCATCCCCGACGACTACCTGCCCGACGTGCACGCCCGCCTGACCCTGTACAAGCGCATCGCCAGCGCACGCGATGCCGAGCGCCTGCGCGAGCTGCAGGTGGAGATGGTCGATCGCTTCGGCCTGCTGCCCGACGCGGTGAAGAACCTGTTCGCCGTGACCGAGCTCAAGCTGCAGGCCACGGCTCTGGGCGTGCGCAAGCTGGACCTCGGTGCCCAGGGCGGGCGCGTGTTCTTCAGCCCGCAGCCGAACATCGAGCCCCTGAGCGTGATCCGCCTGATTCAGTCGCAGCCCCGCGTCTACGCGCTCGACGGTCAGGACAAGCTGCGCGTCAAGCTGGAGCTGCCTGGCACCGCCGAGCGCCTGCGCGCGGCGCAGGATGTGCTGGCGGCTCTCGCGCAGCGCAAGCAGGCGGCCTAGGCAGAAGTGCAGCGTAGCAAGCACCCGCGGCCGTGCGGCAGGCGCATCCCCTTACCGACGAGGCTGCGCGCCGCGTCGCCGACCGTGCCCGCCCGGCCCCGAGCCGGATCCGGGCGCGCCACGACCAACCCTCCCGATTCGCGATCCCGAGCATGCACCCACGCGCCGAAGAACTGATCCGCACCCTGCACCTGGAGCCGCACATCGAGGGCGGCCACTACCGGCGCATCTACGAGTCGCGCTCGCGCGTCGCCTACGGCGATCAAGCGGCGCGCGCGGTCGCCACCTCGATCTATTTTCTCCTCGCCGCGGGAGAACTCAGTCGCTGGCACCGCGTGGACGCGGACGAGCTGTGGCACTACTACGAAGGCCAGCCGCTCGAGCTGCTGCGCTTCGACCCGGTCGAGGGCGTTCTCACCCGCCACGTGCTGGGCCCGGCCTCGCGCGAGTCCGATCCAGTGTTCGTCGTGCCGGCCGGCATGTGGCAGGCGGCGCGGCCGTTGGGCGCCTACACCCTGGCCGGCTGCACTGTCGCACCGGGCTACGAATACCGCGGCTTCGCCCTGCTGGACCAGGCGCCGGAGGTGGCGCGCCAGCTCGACGCCCTGGACGCGGCCCTCCTCGATCTTGGCTGAGCCCCCAACCAAGGTCACCTCCCAGCGGCG
>DAOOVM010000329.1:0-3070 GCA_035370085.1 Rhodanobacteraceae bacterium
CGACGGCGACAGCGGCGTGCGCGAGATCACGGGGACGAGTGGGGATTTCGAGTAGGGTCGCAGGCTGAGTGATCAGGGGCGCAACCCTGTGGCAGTTCGACGTCTCTGCGTCCCGGCTGCCTCTCAGACGTTTGCGGGCGCTAAAGGCTTCAGATCCAGGGGGCATCGGGCACCACACTGTGCGATGCCGGAACGACGCCACGTGCGCAGTATCCTGTTGGGTGTGGCATCGGTGCCACTCGATGGTTCGTCCAAGCCGGCGCCGTTTCGCGCCGCGGCTCAATTCAGGGGCTGCACAAGCGTCCATGGGCAAAAAGCATTACTGGTTCCCTGCAAAGACGTCTGGCTGGGGCTGGGGGCCGCCAGTTGCATGGCAAGGCCGAGCGTTTCTGCTTTCCTGGGTTGCTCTCGTTATCGTCGCTGGCCCGCTTCTTCATCATCGCGGTGGCGTCTGGCTGTTCCTGTTGTTCTTCGTACCGATGCTCGCCCTGTTGTTGCTGGTGTGTTGGCTCAAGGGTGAGCCGCCGCGGTGACGCCGGCGCGGCTGGGACCCAATCCTGTGCCCCAGGCGAGGGGCACGCGTTCGGCGCGCATTCGCCCCGTGCGCTGCACGCATGTCGGTGCGGCTGAGCTTGCTCGCTGGGCAGCAGCACAGGAGTCCTGGCGGCATGCCACCGCCGCGCGCGGCCAGTCCTTGCCCACGCCAGTGCTCGGTGCGACGCAGGTGCGGCCGCACGCCAGGCATGGTCAGCCATTTCACGCGATGCCTCCGGTGCCGAAGACGGCGGCTCCAGCCATGGGCTGGGCCGCAGGCCTCGATCGCGCGCCCAGGCCCGCCCGCGTGGCGAAGGCCTGCAATAGGGCGCTGCGCGGCAGGCGCAGTCGCGCCACGAGGCGACCGGCCGCCTTGAGGTGCGCCAGCTCAGGTGCGCCATTGCTCCGGTCTATCGGCCCCGTGGAGGCCGACGGCGCAGTGGGGGTAGTATCCGTGTCGCAACCCTCCCGTGATCCCGCGTCCGGACAGCTTGCGCTCCCGGCCTGGCTCGTCGAAGCCGTGTGGTGACGCGGGGGAACTCCCTGGGATCAATCCAGCCGACCACCCCATCGCTACGCGTGCGGTCTGCTGCTTCGCTACGACGCAAGGCGCTGCCGCTCATGACCGCATCAAGCACTTGGTTCTTCTGGGCGGTCCTGTCTGCCTGCTTCGCGGCGCTGACAGCCATCTTCGCCAAAGTCGGCGTTACCGGCGTCGATTCGGACTTCGCCACCCTGCTTCGCACGGCCATGATCATCGCGGTGCTGGCGCCGTTTGTCTGGTTGGCCGGCAAGTGGAGCAATCCCCTCAACCTGCCTTCGAGGTCCTTGCTGTTCCTGGCCCTGTCGGCGCTCGCTACCGGAGCGTCGTGGATCTGCTACTTCCGCGCGCTGCAACTCGGAGAAGCCTCCAAGGTGGCGCCGGTGGACAAGTTCAGTCTCGTCCTCGTGGCGGTATTCGCCTACCTGTTCCTCGGCGAACGCCCTGTGGGCAGAGAATGGCTTGGCATTGCCCTGGTCGCCAGCGGCGTGCTGGTTCTGGCACTCAAGCGCTAGCAGGCGCAGCGGCGACGCCTCAGCCTTCGATCGCGCGGAACGCGGCTGGCACGTCGCCTTGCCGCGATACGCCCAGGCGTGGCCCAAGCGCCACGCCGATTGAGTCCGACCCGGCTCACCGGTGGCGCCATGTGGTGCGTGATGCGCAGTGCGATCCGGTACTGCCGTGATCCCGTCGTTCCGACACCGGGGCCTGCGCAAGGGCCTTGCGAGGGGAGGCACGTGAGGCGTTCTGACCAGCCAAGCCCATCGACTGCGAGTGCAACCGGCGGCCTTGGATCCCGTGCAGGCGGTCGAAGCTGCGTCCAGCAGTGCGCGCGATGCGTCGGGTCGCCCGAGGGCATGTGGATGCGGCGGCGGCCCCGGCCCGACTCACCGCACCGCCGCAAAGCTGCGCGCGTCCTCATGCCAGCGCGGCGTGCTGCGGATACGCGGCAGCACGTTCTCTGGTTCGTCCACCAGCGACCACATGGCGCCGTGCTCGGGGTTGAGGAAGCGCTCGTCGATCACCTGCTGCATGAAGGCCTGCAGGGGCGTGTAGAAGCCCTTGGTGTTGAGCAGGATGATGGGGTTGAAGTACAGCGCGAGGCGCTTGAGCGTGATGGCCTCGAAGAGTTCTTCCAGCGTGCCGCAGCCGCCAGGCAGGGCCACCACGGCGTCGGAGCCGGTGAGCAGGCGGTGTTTGCGCTCGCGCATGTCCTCGACCACTTCGAGGTTGGCCAGGCCCGGGTGCTGCCACTCCACCTCGATCATGAAGCGCGGGATCACGCCGATGACTCTGCCGCCCTGGCTCAGGGCGCCGTCGGCGACCGCGCCCATCAGGCCGAGGCCGCCGCCGCCGTACACCACGGTGCAGCCCTCGCGTGCCAGCATCTGGCCCAGGCGGTAGGCGGCTTCGCGGTAGACCGGATCGCAGTATTGGCTGGAGGCGCAGTAGACGCAGACGCGCATGGCAGGGTTCCGGTGGCGGTGAAGCGCGCGAGTGTACCCGCGACGCGGAAACCGCGTCGCGCCGACCCACGCACCTGACGCCCCCGCTGTCCGCGCGCCGCGCTACTGGCGCCGCGCGGGGGCGGGCGCCAGCAGCAGGCCGCCGTGCTCGGCGCCCGGATCGGCCAGCGCCAGCGCGTGCCGCGCAAAGGCGTCGAGCGGGTCGCGCCCGCCGAGGCGGCGCAATTCCACCAGCACACGCACGAGGCGGGCGAAGGCCGTTGCCAGGCGCGCGTACAGCGCGCCCAGCGCGGCGCGCGCGGCGTGGGCCAGTTCGGCGTAGGCGTGCGCGCCCAGGCCGATGAAGTAGTCCAGCGACACCAGGCGCTGCTGCGCCTGTTCGGGGTAGAGGCCGGCGATCAGCAGGCAGCGGTCGCCGACGGTGCGCAGGTCCTCCCCACGCTGGCTGCCGTGCGCGTGCAGGCCCTGCAGCAAGTCCAGCGCCAGCACGCGGCCGCCGAGTTCACCGTCGCGCAGGTGGCGCATCAGC
>DAOOVM010000330.1:0-3066 GCA_035370085.1 Rhodanobacteraceae bacterium
GACACCGCCACCGCTGCGCACGCGCTGGAGCATGCGGGCTGGTGCGTGTGCCCGGACGTCCTGCCGGCGGCGGCGATCGCCGCGCTGGCCGCCGAGTGCCGCACTCTCGATGCCCGGCAGCAGCTGGCGCCGGCGCGCACCGGACGCGGCACGACCCACGCCGACCGCGGCCTGCGCGGCGACCGCACGCGCTGGTTCGATGCGCTGGCGCTGTCGCCCGCGCAAACGGCCTACTGGCAGGCCCTGGACGCGCTGCGCATCGACCTCAACCGCGCCCTGCTGCTGGGCCTGGCGGAACTGGAGGCACACTACGCGCTGTATCCGCCCGGCGCCGGCTATGCGCGGCACCGCGACCGCTTCCGCGACGACGACGCGCGCGTGCTGTCCTCGGTGCTGTACCTCAATGACGACTGGAGCGAGGATGACGGCGGCGCGCTGCGCCTGCACCTGCCCGCCGGCTGCCACGACATCGCCCCACGCGCGGGCACGCTGGCCCTGTTCCTGTCGGCCGAGATCGAACACGAGGTCCTGCCGGCCGCGCGTGAGCGTCTGAGCATCGCCGGCTGGTTCCGGCGCCGCGACGTGCCCTGAGGGCCGGCCGCGGCCGACGACCGGCGCACACTTCGCCGCTGCCGCGCTTGCGCAACGTGCGTCCCGCGCCGATGCTGTCGCCATGACACGATCCGCGGCCAGCCTGATCCTCCTCGCCGTCTGCCTGCCGGCGGCGGCGGCCACGCACACCGTCAACGTCGGCCCCGGCCTGAGCTTCACGCCCTCCACCCTCACCATCGTCGCCGGCGACAGCGTGCGCTTCACCAACAAGGGCGGCCTGCACAACGTCAAGGCTGACGACAATTCCTTCCGCTGCGCGCGCGGCTGCGACGGCGACGGCAGCGGCGGCGATGGCGCGCCCAGCAGCGCCATCTGGACCTTCACGCTGACCTTCCCCGCACCCGGCACGGTGGGCTACTACTGCGAGACGCACGGTGCCCCGGGCACCGGCATGGCCGGAAGCATCGTCGTGCAGCTGCCCACGCCGGTCGTGCTGCAGTCCTTCGGGGTCGACTGAGGGCGGGGCGCGGCCGCGGGCGCCGCGCCCCCACCGGTACCGCGTCAGCTAGACGAAGCTGAAGGTCTTGGTGGTGAAGTTGGCCAGGTTGGGCAGGATCAGATTGATGTCGCTGGTGCTCAAGCCGAACCACTGCGCCAGCGTGGCCGCGTACTGCTCCACCGCCGTGGTGGGGATCATCTGGCCGTAGCCGCCGTCGTTGGGATTGCTCGCGGACGGCGCCAGGCTGGGCATCTGCGCCAGACCGGTGTGGGCGAGATTGTCGCCATAGAACTTGCCGCCCTGCACGGCGCCGCCGACGACGAAGTGGTGCGAGGCCCAGCCGTGGTCGGTGCCGTCGCCGTTGTTGGACAGCGATCGACCGAAGTCCGAAGCGGTGAAGGCGGTGGCGCGGCTGGCCAGGGCCACGCTGTTGAGGGCGTTGTAGAAGCCGGTCAGTGCCTTGGACAGCTCGCCCAGCAGGGGCCCCTGGGCCGCCAGCTGGTCGCCGTGGGTGTCGTAGCCACCGGTAGTGACGAAGAACACCTGGCGCTTGAGTCCGCCGTAGCCGGCGACGCCGTTGTTCGTCGCCCAGATCAGCTTGACCACGGTGGCGAGCTGCTCGCCCAGCTCGCCCGCGCCGGTGAAGAAGGCGTCGAAGTTGGGCATGCCGGCGGCGTGGAGCGCGTTGTCGATCAGCGTCGCGGTGTCCATGGAATGGCGCATGGTGGCCGCGTACGTGCGCTCGAGCGCATTGGCCTGACCCGGCGCGTGCAGCGCATTGAAGGCGTTGCGCAGCGCGTTGGTGCCGGACAGCTCGTAGGGGAAATCCACCACCGCCGGCCCGTAGGAATTCATCACGTAGCCGTTCACGGCTTCGCCACGGACAAAGGCATCCTGACCGCCCAGCGAGGTCAGGATGGGGATGTTGGCCGGATTGGCGCTGGCCACGAGATCGGCGATGCGCCCGCCCCAGCCGGTGACCGGCGTATTCGTCGGCGGTGAGGCCTGCCAGTAGGCGGCCTGGTCGGAGTGCGAGAACAGCTGCGGCGGCAGCAGCGGGTTGCCGTTCTGGTAATCGTCCTTGGTGACCGGCTGCACCAGCGTGCCGACGTTGGCGACGATGGCGGCCTTGCCCGCATTGAACAGGTTGGCCAGCTCCGGCATGGAGGCGTGCAGGCCGTAACTGGAGCCGTCGCCGGGGCTGCCGAAGCCGCTGGCCGGCGCGTTCAGCGCGCGCAGTCCGGCTGCCGGCAGCGACAGGCTGGGCCGCACCAGCTGGTAGTTGGTGCGTGCCGGACCGGAGATCGGCACGATCGTGTTGAAACCGTCGTTTCCGCCGTAGAGGAATACGCAGACCAGGGCCTTGTAGTCTGGAAACACGTAGTTGGACGCGTGGGTCGCAGCCTGCACCAGTTGCAGGCTGCCGAGGGCGGAATAGACGCTGGCACCGCCAAGGGCGGCGCACAGGGTGTCGCGGATGAACTTGCGGCGATCGGGGCGCATGGCGGGCGGCTCCTACTTCTGCACCATGAATTCGGGCGAATTGAGGATCAGGTACAGCGCCGTCTGGATGCGCCAGAGGCGCCAGTCCGCCACGCCGTCGGTCCAGGTGGAATTGATCGGATTGAGGTAGTTCAGCAGGGTCTGACGCATGAAGGGCGACATCTGCCCGGCGAGGAAACGCTTGTTGTAGGCGTCCACCAGGCGTGCTGCCGAATCGCCCGGGCCGCCGCTGCCGCTGCCGGCGAGGGCGAGGTCCTTGGCGTGATTGACCTTGACCTCGCCGGTGTCGTCGCCCGGATCGCAGGCATCGGCCACATCGTAGGCAAAGGCGCGGCCGCCGACGCCGTTGACGGTGTTGGCGATGATGCTGTCGGTCTGCAGCTGGAACTCCGGGCCGAGCAGGCCGCGCGTGGTCATCTCGCCCGGCGGCAGGTAACTCGGCTTGAAGAAGTTGAACACCGAGAAGGCGTCCAGCGGCGCCTGCGCCACGCCCGAGCCGTACTGGGTGTCGG
>DAOOVM010000331.1:0-3065 GCA_035370085.1 Rhodanobacteraceae bacterium
GCCTGGTGCTCCCAGGTCCAGGCGCGCTCGCGCTGGTAGTCGGTGAAGCCCTGCAGGCTGGCCACGAGCAAGCCCTTGCCGCCGTCGGGGCGCAGGCGCACATCCACTTCGTACAGACGTCCGGCGCGCGTCAGCGTGGTGAGGAGGTGAACGACTTTTTGCGCAATTCGCGCGTAGTAGCGTTGTCCATCCAGCGCTCGCGCGCCGTCGCTCTCGGCCGCGGCCAGCGCACCGTCGTAGAGGAAGACCAGGTCGAGGTCGGAGGCGAAGCCCAGTTCGGCCGCACCCAGGCTGCCGTAGCCCAGCACGGCCAGGCCGCTGCCCTCGCCGATGCCGGGCAGGCGACCGTGCTGGGCCACCGCCTCGCGTTCGGACGTCGCCAGAACGGCGCCGACGATGGCCTCGGCCAGGCGCGCCAGGCGCCGCGCGGTCAGCGCGGCCTCGACGTGGCCGCCGCGGAAGGCGAGGCCCAGGCGGAAGCCCAGGCTGTGCTTGCACTCCTGCAACACCTCGATCTCCGCCTCGGTATCGCTGCCGTCGAGCGTGCCCAGGCGACGCGCAATCTCGCCGGCGATGGCGGCGCGGTCCGTCGGCACCTGCTCCAGGCGCGGATCGAACAGATCGTCCAGTAACAGTGGGTGCTCGATGACGCGCTCGGCCAGCCAGGCGCTGTCGGCGAAGAGGTCCACCAGGCGGCGCCGCGCCGCGGGGCGTTCGTCGAGGAGGGCGAGGTAGGCCGAACGCCGCAGCACCGCCTGCAGCAGGCGCAGCAGGCGCTCCAGGCAGGGCCAGGGCGCCGCGCTGGCCGCGGCCATCTGCAGCAGCTGCGGCATCAGGCGCTCGAAGCTCTCGCGTGTGCGCGGCGTCAGGCTGCGCAGGGCCGGCGCACGCAGCAGGCCGAGCAGGGCGTCGCGCGCGGCCGAGCCGGGCACAAAGCCGAGCCGCTCCAGGTCGGCCCCGTCCACGGCGTCGCCGTCCTGGTCCAGGCGCCGCCACAGCGCCAGGACGGCGCTGTCGTCGGCGACGCGCGTCGTCTCGCCCACCGGCGCCAGCAGGCGTGCGAACTCCTCGCTCACTGCGGCGCGCTGCGCCGAAAGCGTGGTCTCGAACGCGGCCAGGTCGGCAAAGCCCAGGCCGCGCGCCAGGCGCAGGCGCTGCAGCGCATCGCCCGGCAGGTCGTGCGTCTGCGCATCGCGCAGCATCTGCACGCGGTTCTCCACGCGGCGCAGAAATCGGTAGGCCTCGCGCAGGCGCTGGGCGCGGGTGCGGTCGACCAGGCCCAATCGCTCGCAGGCGGCCAGAGCCGGCAGCAGGCCGCGTTCGCGCAGCGAGGGCTCGCGGCCGCCGCGGATGAGCTGCAGCAGCTGCACGATGAATTCGATCTCGCGGATGCCGCCGGGGCCCAGCTTGAGGTGTTCGGACAGGTCCTTGCGCGCCACCTCGGCGTCGATCAGCGCCTTCATCTCGCGCAGGCCGGCAAACGCGGTGTAGTCGAGGTAGCGCCGGTACACGAAGGGTCGCAGCGTCTCGCTCAGGCGCTTGCCGGCGGCGAGATCACCCGCCACTGGCCGCGCCTTGATCCAGGCGTAGCGCTCCCAGTCGCGGCCCTCGCGCTGGTAGTACTGCTCCATCGCCGCGAAGGACAGCGCCACGCGGCCGGACTGGCCGAAGGGGCGCAGGCGCAGGTCGACGCGGAAGGCATAGCCGTCGGCCGTGGTCTCGGCCAGCAGCTTGACCATGAGCTGGCCGACGCGGGCGAAGAAGGCCTCGTTGTCCAGCGCGCGCGTGCCGTCGGTCTGGCCGGCCTCGGGAAAGGCCAGGATCAGGTCGACGTCGGAAGAAAAATTGAGTTCGCCACCGCCGAGCTTGCCCAGACCCAGCACGACCAGGCGCTGCGCCCGCCCCTGGGCGTCGCGCGGCACGCCGTGGCGCGCGGTGAGGGCTGCCTCGGCCCAGCGCAGCGCCGCCTCCAGGCAGGTCTCGGCCAGGGCGCTGGCGCCCGCCAGCGTGTCCTCCACCTCGTCCAGACCGTTCACGTCGCGCCAGATCAGGCGCAGCGCCTCGCGCCGGCGGAAACGGCGCAGCTGCGCCAGCTGCTCGGCCTCGACGCGTTCGCCCGCGTCCAGCTCGTGGGCGCGCGCATCGGCCGGGCGCGGATCGCTCATCAGCGCCAGCGCCTGCGGCGCCAGCAGCTGCGGATCGCGGTGGAAGGAGTCGAAGGCGAAGTCGCTGATCGCCAGCACGCGGCGCACGTGCCCGGACACGCCGGCATCGTCGTAGAACGGCACACCGGCGGCGCGGCAGCGTTCCAGCAGTTGGCCAAAACGGGATTCGACCAGGTCGCGCAGGGCGGACGGGAGGGCGGCGGTCATGCCGGCGGGATTATCGCCCAGGCCCGCTCGTCGGTGGTGCCTGCAGCGCCGGGCCGGGCCAAAAAAAAAGCCCGCCGCAGCGCGCACTGCGGCGGGCTTCCCTCCCGGCCAACCCGTGGCTGGCCTGGCCGGCATTGTGGTCCGACCGGCGCGGCAGTCACGCCGCGACGCAACAGGGCCTCCGACTCATGCCGCGGCGGGATATGGGCATGCCGGCGCCGCCTTTCCGGCGCCGCCCGCCGGCGGCCTAGCATCGTGCCCTCACGGACGTCTGGACGTCCGCAGCGGAATCCCCATGACCGCCAGCGCCGCCCTGCCCCTGTCGCCCCTGCCGCCGGAGCGCAACGACCTGTTGCGGCGGCTGGTCGACGGCCTGGACGCACCGGCGCTGCACTGGCTCTCGGGCTACGCGGCGGCCCTGGCGTCGCAGCCGACGTCGGCGCCGCGCACACCGACGGCCGCAGGCGCCGCCCCCGTGCCGCGCCTGAGCATCGTCTACGGCAGCCAGACCGGCAACGCCAGGCGCCTGGCCGAGCAGCTCGGCCGCGAGGCCGAAGGCGCGGGCCTGGCGGTGCGCGTGCTGCGGGCCGACGCCTACCCGCTGCGCGAACTGAAGGCCGAGCGCCTGCTGTATGTCGTGATCAGCACGCAGGGTGACGGCGACCCGCCCGACGACGCGCGCGCCTTCGGCCG
>DAOOVM010000332.1:0-3054 GCA_035370085.1 Rhodanobacteraceae bacterium
CTGGGCGAGGACGGCTACCGTGCCTACGCCGAGTGGCGTCGTGCGCAGCACGGCGTGCGCGGCCCGGCTGCGGGCGGGCCACACCCCGGCCGTGGCCCGGACGGCCGCGGCGCCGGCAAGGGCGCGCCCCTGGCCGATCTCGGCCCGCTGTCCGACGAGCCCGACGGCGCCGGTCCCGACTGACGGCACCCAGCGCCGGCCCGCCCGTTTGCGGGTCCGGCGCGCGTCCCACCGTGTCCCCGCGGCGCCCGCCGTCCTCCCCACGGCCCGGCGCTGCGCCCGACGCCGCCACGGGTTCTCCACCCGTGGCGGCGTCCCCTGGCGTCAACCGTGCGCGGCGCGGCGCGTTCCCTGCGGCCACCTCACCCCAGCGAGCCGCCCCGTGAACCGAGCCGCCCTCCTGCTTGCCCCCCTTCTCGCGCTGGTCGCGCGTGCCGCCGCCGCCACGCCCGCCTACGACTTCGCACCTGTGCGCCAGCAGATCGCCACGCTGGTGCAGGACAAGCACCTCGACGGTGCCGCGCTGATCGTGCTGCAGGGCGGCGCGGTCATCGACGAGGACTACTTCGGCACGTACAGCGCGGCCACGCGCATCCCCATCGCCTCGGCCAGCAAGTGGCTCTCGGCCATCGCCATCGAGCGTCTGGTGGAGCGCGGCCAGATGCACTGGAGCGACAGCGTCGGGCAGTACTTCCCCGACGCGCCGGCGCCCACGCAGGGCATCACCCTGGGCCAGCTCTTCAGCCACACCGCCGGCATGCAGACCGACGATGCCGCCTGCCTGTCCAATCGCCTGGTGAGCCTGGACTCCTGCGCCCGCGACATCCTTGCCCTGCCGCTGCTCTATGCGCCGGGCAGTGGCTTCGCCTACGGCGGCAACTCCATGCAGGTGGCCGGGCGCATGGCGGAAATCGCCAGCGGCAAGAGCTGGGATCAGCTGTTCCAGGACGAGGTGACCGGGCCGCTGTCCATGCCGGGCACCGACTACGCCGCCGGCATCGACAATCCGCCGCCCTACGTGCACGTGAACAATCCGCGCATCGCCGGCGGCGTGCGCTCGGTGCTGCACGACTACGCCCACGTGGTGCAGATGATCGCCCAGCGCGGCCAGTGGAACGGCAGCAGCTACCTCGATCCCGCCGGGGTGGCCGCGATGCAGCAAGACCAGACCCACGGCGCGCCGGTGCTGTCCACGCCCGACCCGCTGGCACAGGGCTATGGCTACGGTGAATGGCGCAACCTCGTCGCCGCCGACGGCACGGCCATCCAGGTGTCCAGCACCGGCGCCTTCGGTACCTCGCCCTGGGTCGACAACCAGACCGGCGTGGCCGCGGTGTTCCTCGTGCAGGGCCAGTATTCCCAGCTCAAGGACGACGTGCGCCAGCTGTGGGCCAACGTGCGCGAGGTGGTGCTGGCGCAGGATGCCCTGTTCGCCAGCGGCTTCGACTAGGCGCGGCGCGGAGGGGCCACGCGCGGCGCGCCGGGACCGCGTGCCTGGGCCGCGCGCGCGCCCGCTGCCGCATACTGGCGCCTCCGCCCGTGACCGCCAGAGCGTGACCTTGCCCGCCGTGCGCCGCCTCCGTGTCGTCCTTCTCGCCGGCGCGATGGCCGCCGGCCGCGCCGCCGCGCAGGAGACGCCGGCCGACTACCTCGCCGCCATGGACAGCAACCGCGACGGGCGCGTGTCCCTGGCCGAATACCAGGACTTCCTCAGCGATGCCTTCCGCGCCATGGACCGCAACGGCAACGGCGTGATCGACCTCGACGAATTCGATCCCGCCGTGGTCACCGCCCACACGCGCCCGCTCAGCCTTGCCCAGCACCGCCGCAACCTGGAATTGCGCTTCCGCCTGCAGGACGCCAACCACGACGGCAGCCTCGACGCGCGCGAGCTGGGCGCGCCGCCGCGGTAGGCGGGACATCGATCGCTTGCCGATTCGTGTCGCAATGGCAAAAAATGCTGACTTTCGCGCCGAGCGCACGCTCGCGCAGAACCATTCAATGGACAGGGATGTGGCGCTGACAGCAGAGCAATTCGAGCAACGGGTAACCCGATTCGAGGCGCTGGCCCGCGCAGCACCGGCACGTTACCGGTTCCGCGTCCTCCTGTTCGCACTGGGCGGCTACGCCTATCTCGGCCTGGTCGTTGGGCTGCTGCTGGTCGCGCTCGCGCTGGGCGTCATATCGCTCGTCTACATGAAGGTCGTTGCGATCAAGCTGCTCGTTCCGCTTTTGGCCTTCGTCGGCGTAGTGCTGCGTTCGCTCTACGTGCCGATCCAGGCGCCGGCAGGCGTCGCGCTGCGCCGCGCGCAGGCCCCGGCACTGTTCGAGCGCATCGAGCGGTTGCGCCGCGCCCTTCGCGCCCCGCGTTTCCACCGCGTCCTGGTGACCGACGCCTTCAACGCCGCCGTGATGCAGGTGCCTCGGCTCGGCCTGTTGGGCTGGCACCGCAACTACCTGATCCTGGGTCTACCCTTGTTGAAGTGCCTGACGCCCGAGCAGCTCGACGCTGTGCTGGCGCACGAGTTCGGGCACCTTGCCGGTGGCGACGCGCGCTTCTCCAACTGGCTCTATCGCCTGCGCGCGATCTGGGCGCAGCTGCTGGAGGAGCTGGAGCGAACCAAGAGCAGCGGCGCATTTCTCTTCAAGGGTTTCTTCGAGTGGTACGTACCGCGGTTCAACGCCTACTCCTTTCCGCTGGCTCGTGCGGATGAGTACCGCGCCGACGCGGTATCCGCGCAGCTCACCTCGCCGCGCATCGCGGCGCAGGCGCTGACCAGCGTGAACGTCGTCGGCAGTTACCTTCGCGAGCGATTCTGGCCGTCGGTTCATCGCCATGCGGATGAGCAACCGCAGCCCAGCTTTGCCCCCTACGCCCAGCTCGGTGCCGGGCTTGCGGCGGAGCTTGCCAGTGAAGACAGCCAGCGCTGGCTGCGCGACGCGCTCGCCCGCCAGACCACCCTGGCGGACTCCCATCCCTGCCTACGCGAGCGCCTGGCGGCGATCGGCGCGGAACCCGAGCTGGCGCCGCCGACGGAAGGCCAGAGCGCCGAC
>DAOOVM010000333.1:0-3015 GCA_035370085.1 Rhodanobacteraceae bacterium
CAGGACGCCGCCGGTGACGTGGCGGCGGTGCAGTGTCGCCTCGAACGGCGCGTCGCGCCGGGCGAACACCAGGGCGCCGCCCTGCACGTCGCTGTGACCGCCGAAATACTTGGTGGTGGAATGCATGACCACATCCGCGCCGAGCATCAATGGCTGCTGCAGCAGTGGCGTGGCGAAGGTGTTGTCGCATACGACGAGAGCGCCGTGGGCGTGCGCCAGGTCGGCCAGTGCGGCGATGTCGCTGATCCGCAGCAGCGGATTGGATGGCGTTTCCAGCCACACGCAGCGCGTGGCCGCGGTGAAGGCGGCGCGCACCGCTCCGGGATCGCTCATGTCGGCTGCGCTGGCACTCACGCCGCGTTGCGGCAGGAATTCCTGTGCCAGCAGGCGCAGGCCGGTGTAGCAGTCGGACGGATAGATCAGATGGCTGCCGGCCGGCAGACCGTCGAGCAGGCCGGCCATCGCCGCCATGCCCGAGGCATAGGCCAGCGCCCCGGCGCCGCCTTCCAGCGCGGCCAGGGCGGTCTCCAGGCGATCCTGCGTCGGATTGCCTTCGCGCACGTACTCGTAGCCGGCGCGGCGTTCGCCGCTCGGTCCGTGCACGAAGGTGGTGGAAAGGTGGATCGGCGGCGCGACGGCGCCGGTTTCCGCATCGGCCTCGGCACCGGCATGGACGAACAGGGTCTCGGGGCGCATGCGCATTCCTCGATGGGGGATGGCCGAGTCTCCGCAGTGACCGGCGCCGGCACAAGGGCCAGGGGCGCACCGCGCCGCGCTTCCCCGACCCAGGTCGCGCGGTGCTGCCGATGCCCTGTCGCATAATACGCGCCGCGCCCTCCTGCACATCGGGAACGTCCATGACCGCTCCATCCACCGACTCGCAGGCGCTGCTGGCACGCGCCGATCGCTACTACGTGCCGGTGTACCGCCCGCGCCGCCTCGTGCTGGAGCGTGGTCTGGGCTCGCGTCTATGGGACCGCGACGGCCGCGACTACGTCGATTTCGCTGCCGGCATCGCCGTGTGCTCGCTGGGTCACGCGGCGCCGGAACTGGTAGCGGCGCTGACCGAGCAGGCGGGCAAGCTCTGGCACACCAGCAACGTGTTCGTGAGCGAGCCGCCGCTGCGTCTGGCCGAGGAACTGGTCGCCGCAAGCGGTTTCGCCGAGCGCGTGTTCCTGTGCAACTCCGGCACGGAGGCCAACGAGGCGGCGATCAAGCTGGCGCGGCGCTGGGCCGCGGCGCAGGAGCGCCCACCCGAGCGCCGGGTGATCCTGAGCTTCCAGGGCTCCTTCCACGGCCGCACGCTGGCGGCCGTCACGGCCACCGCCCAGCCGAAGTACCAGCAGGGTTACGAGCCCCTGCCGGGCGGCTTCCGCTATGCCGCCTTCAATGATCTGACCGCGGTGGATGCCGCCTTCGCCGATGGCGCCGTGTGTGCGGTGCTGGTTGAACCCATCCAGGGCGAGGGCGGCGTGGTGCCGGCGGCGCCGGGCTTTCTCGCCGCGCTGCGCGAACGCTGCAGCCGCCACGGCGCTCTGCTCATCTTCGACGAGATCCAGAGCGGCATGGCGCGCAGCGGCACGCTGTGGGCGCACCAGTGGGAAGCCGTCACGCCGGACGTGATGACCCTGGCCAAGGCTCTGGGTGGCGGCATGCCCATCGGCGCCATGCTGGTGGGTGCCAAGGCCGCGCAGACGCTGCAATTCGGCGCGCACGGCACCACCTTTGGCGGCAACCCGCTGGCGGCGGCGGTGGCGCGCGTGGCGCTGCAGCGACTGACGTCGCCGGAACTGCATGCCAACGTCGCCGCGCAGTCCCTTGCGCTGCGCCGCGGCCTGACGCAACTGGCGGCCGACCTGGGCGTGTTCGTCGAGGTGCGCGGTCGTGGCCTCATGCTGGGGGCGGTGCTGGCGCCGCGCCTCGCCGGCCGCGCTGGCGAGATCCTCGATCACGCCGCCGATGCCGGCCTGCTGCTGCTGCAGGCCGGCCCCGACGTGCTGCGTTTCGTGCCCGCGCTGAACATCACCGCGGACGAAGTGGCCGATGGCCTGGTGCGACTGCAGGCGGCCCTGCAGCGCTTCCTCGCTGCGCCGTCGCCAGCCTCTTGAACCGGGGCTTCACCCCGCGACGACACGAAAGGCGTCGCGCGCCGCAGCCAAGGTCTCGGCGATGATGTCCTCACCGTGGGCGATCGAGACGAAGCCCGCCTCGAAGGCGCTGGGGGCCAGATAGACGCCGCGTTGGAGCATGGCGTGGAAGAAGCGATTGAAGCGCGCGGTGTCGGCGGCCGTTGCCTGGGCGTAGGTCTCCACTTTCTCCGCGGTGAAGAACAGCCCGAACATGCCGCCGACCCGATTGACGCTGAATGGCACGCCGACTTCGGCCGCGGTCGCCAGCAGACCGTCGGTGAGCAGGCGCGTGCGCCGTGCCAGCTCGTCGTGGAACCCGGGCGTCTGGATCAGTTCCAGCATGGCCAGGCCCGCGGCCATCGCCACCGGATTACCCGACAAGGTGCCGGCCTGGTAGATCGGCCCGCTCGGCGCGACCTGTTGCATGAGGTCACGCCTGCCGCCGTAGGCGCCCACCGGCATGCCGCCGCCGATGATCTTGCCGAAGGTGGTGAGGTCTGGCGTCACGCCATAGAGCGCCTGGGCGCCGCCCAGCGCCACGCGGAAGCCGGTCATCACCTCGTCGAAGATCAGCACGGCGCCGTGCCGACTGCACAGGTCGCGCAGGTGCTGCAGATAGCCTGCCCGCGGCGGGATGCAGTTCATGTTGCCTGGCACCGGCTCGACGATGAGTCCGGCGATGTCGTTGCCCAGTTCGTCGAACAGGCGCGAGGCGGCGTCGAAGTCGTTGAAGGGCAGGGTGAGGGTGAGATCCGCCAGAGCCTTTGGCACGCCAGGAGAGGTCGGCGTGCCAAAGGTCAGCGCGCCGGAGCCGGCCTTCACCAGGAAGGCGTCGCCGTGGCCGTGGTAGCAGCCCTCGAACTTGACGATGCGGCTGCGGCCGGTG
>DAOOVM010000334.1:0-3011 GCA_035370085.1 Rhodanobacteraceae bacterium
CGAGAAGGTGGGCAAGGTCACACGCAAGCAGCTTGAAGAGATTGCCAAGGCCAAGATGCCCGATTTGACTGCTGCCGATCTCGATGCCGCCGTGCGCACCATCGCCGGCAGCGCGCGCAGCATGGGCCTGAATACGGAGATCTGAGGTCATGGCGAAGATCAGCAAGCGTTACAAGGCGATGCAGGGCCTGGTGGAGCCGGGCAAGACCTATCCGATCGAGACGGCCCTGAAGATCCTCAAGGACAACTCCAAGACCAAGTTCGTGGAGTCGGTCGACGTGGCCGTGCGCCTGGGCATCGATGCCAAGAAGTCGGACCAGGGCGTGCGCGGCTCCGTGCTGCTGCCCCACGGCACCGGCAAGACGGTGCGCGTGGCGGTGTTCTGCCCTCCGGGTGAGAAGGCCGAGGCCGCCAAGGCGGCCGGCGCCGACGCCGTCGGTATGGACGACCTGGCCGAGAAGATGCAGGGCGGCGACCTGGCCTTCGGCCGCGTCATCGCCACGCCGGACGCCATGCGCGTGGTCGGCAAGCTGGGCCAGCTGCTCGGTCCGCGCGGCCTCATGCCGAATCCGAAGGACGGCTCGGTCACGGCCGACGTGGTCACGGCGGTCAAGAACGCCAAGGCCGGTCAGGTGAAGTTCCGCAACGACAAGGCCGGCATCGTGCATTGCACGATCGGCAAGGCGAGCTTCTCCGCTGACGCGCTCAAGGAAAACCTCGGCGCCCTGCTGGCCGACCTGGTGAAGGCCAAGCCGGCCGCCGCCAAGGGGCAATTCCTGCAGAAGGTGTCAGTCTCCACGACCATGGGCATCGGCATCACGGTCGATCAGTCGACCCTGGGCGTGAAGCAGTAAGTAGTCGGGCCGGGCCACGGCAGCGGGACTTCGTCGGAAGCACCGCTTGCTTCCTGCGGAATGTCCGCCGCCGCAGCTCGACCCCAACCATTTTGAGGGCCCCGCCGGACAGCGTGCCGGCGGGCGCCGTCAAAGACCGCAGGCGGCCGCAACGGCCCGCCCGGGAGAGCGCAGGATGCGCGCGATGCGATGGACGCTCCCGGACGTGCCGCCAGGGCCTTAATGGTCATCCACCTGCGTAGATGGTGTCGCCCGAACAGGATTTCCTGGAACGGCCACCACGTTGGGCACCGCAAGGTGCCGGCGGATCGCCAGGATCGGCGCGGTCCGTTTTCGCATCCGGGTGTCGGTGTGCGCAGGAGCGCCCCGCGACCCAAGTTCGGAGCAATCAATGGCGCTCAATCTTGCGCAAAAGAAAGAGGTCGTTGCCGAACTGGCGAATGTGGCTTCCACGGCTCTGTCCCTGGTCGCCGCCGAGTATGCCGGTCTAACCGTCGAGCAGCTCACCGAGCTGCGCCGGAAGGCGCGTCAGTCCGGGGTGTATCTGAAGGTTGCCAAGAACACCCTGGTGGCGCGTGCGGTGGAAGGCACGGATTACGCGTGTGTCAAGGACACGCTGTCCGGCCCGCTGCTGTATGCCTTCTCGAAGGAAGATCCGGGTGCTGCGGGTCGGTTGATCAAGGATTTCGCCAAGGCCAACGACAAGCTGAAACCCACGCTGGTCGCCATCGGCGGTAAGGCTTACCCGGGCACGCACGTCGAAGTGCTGGCCTCGTTGCCGACCCGCGAGCAGGCGCTCAGCATGTTCCTCAGCGTGCTCGTTCAGCCCGCCACCATGCTTGTCCGCCTGCTGTCGGAGCCCGCGTCGCAGATCGCGCGCGCCACCAACGCAGTCGCGCAGCAGAAGCAGGCGGCCTGAGCCGTTTCGTCATCGGTTACGTTTTGAATCATTAGCCGTATTCCAGGAGTAGAAATCATGTCTCTCAGCAACGAGCAGATCATCGAAGCGATCGCCTCCAAGACCCTCGTCGAAGTGATGGAGCTGGTCAAGGCGATGGAAGAGAAGTTCGGCGTGTCCGCCGCCGCCCCGGTGGCGGTTGCCGCCGCCCCGGCCGCCGGCGCAGCCGCCCCGGCCGAGGAGAAGACCGAGTTCACCGTGGTGCTGAAGGCCGCGGGCGAGAAGAAGGTCGAGGTGATCAAGGCCATCCGCGCCATCACCGGCCTGGGCCTGAAGGAAGCCAAGGATCTGGTCGAGTCCGCCCCTGCCACCGTGAAGGAAGGCGTGAGCAAGGACGACTCGGCCAAGTTCAAGAAGGAACTGGAAGCCGCTGGCGCCACCGTCGAGATCAAGTAAGCGGCGCATTGCGTCGCCTGCTTTCGACCAGGCATCGCCGAAGCCTGGGGGCGCAAGCCCCCGGGCTTCGGCTGTTGTAGCAGTACCGGAAGCGGGACCGCGGGAGCGAGTCGACACGGGGGCCAGGCTTCGCGCCTGCACCAGCGGTCGATCCCATCGCGCGCGTGCCACCTCCGCACAAGCAAAGTCGGCAGTGTGAAGTAGCGGGAGACGGGCGTGCTGGTGCCGGCAATACCAGCGACTTCCCACTGACGATTTCTTTCCCTCCGGGCCGCCCAGGGCGGCCAACGCAAATCGAGGCGGTACCCCACCATGACCTACTCGTTCACCGAAAAGAAGCGCATCCGCAAGGAATTCGGCAAGCGTCCCGCCGTGCTGGACGTGCCCTTCCTGCTGGCCATTCAGGTCGATTCCTACCGGGAATTCCTGCAGGAGGGCGCCTCGCCGAACGCGCGCGAGGACAAGGGCCTGCATGCCGCGCTGCGGTCGGTGTTCCCGATTTCCAGCTACTCGGGCAATGCCGCCCTCGAGTACGTCAGCTACCGCCTGGGCGAGCCGCCCTTCGATGAGCGTGAGTGCCGCCAGCGCGGCATGAGCTTCGGGGCGCCCCTGCGCGTGACCGTGCGCCTGGTCATCTACGACAAGGACAGCCCGGCGTCGAACAAGGCCATCAAGTACGTGAAGGAGCAGGAGGTCTACATGGGCGAACTGCCGCTCATGACCGAGACCGGTACCTTCATCATCAACGGCACCGAGCGCGTCATCGTCAGCCAGCTGCACCGCTCGCCGGGCGTGTTCTTCGA
>DAOOVM010000335.1:0-2994 GCA_035370085.1 Rhodanobacteraceae bacterium
AGCTGAAGTGAGGGTCGATGCCGATCTTGCGCACGCTGCGCTTGTAGTGCTTGATGCCCTTTTTCTTGTCCTCGTCGCTGATCTCCGAGACCAGCGCGGTGCGCGTCAGGTGAAACCACATGCGCGGCGCGACCTGCGCGCGCTGCTTGACGCCCTTGTCGATCACGTCCTGCTCCAGGCCGCGGCGGTCGGGGAACAGGCACATGGGCGGGCTGGCCGTGAACCTGGCCATGGCCCATTGCATGCACTTGTACTGGTCCATGCGCAGCGTGTAGCGGTCGCGCGCCTCGTCGGTCGTTCGGCGCTCGCTCACGTCGAGCTTCGGCGCGTCGCCCCAGACCAGCATGCCCTCCTGTAGGGTGCCGAACGAGTCGACGATGAAGACCCGGCCTGGCCAGCGGTTGGCGAAGGCCTTGGCGTCGTTGTAGTTGGGGTTGATCTCGACGACAGCCACCAGCACGCCGTAGGCCTCCATGAGCTGGTCGCAGCGCGCGAACGGGTTGTCGCTGTTGATCTCCTCCAGGTGCACGATAGCCTGGCGGCCGTCGGGCATGCGTTCCTTGATGACCACCACGTTGAACCGACCCATTTGGTCGATGCCCATGTAGCAGTTGCGCGCCTCGGTCTTCCACTCCAGGCCGGCAGCGATGCCCTGGCGCTCGCATTCGTGCAGGTGCGCCATCGTCACCGGCACCTGGCTGGGGTCGGTGTAGGGCTTGCCCAGCTTGCGGTTGTAGAAGTTCTTCATGGACTCGGCCGTGTTGTAGGCGTCCATGATCTCGGTCGCGCTGATGGTCGGCGACAGCATTTGCGGGAAGTGAATCGAGCGGATGCGCAGCGGCCTGTCGCGCTTGGGCACGCTGGGGTCCACGGGCTTGTCGCGCTCCGGGTGCTTGGCGATCCACTCGCCGTATTGCGTGTCGTCGATCCAGTGGCCGTTGGGGCAGACGTAGGCCCAGGCGTCGCGCGCCGGGTTCCACTTGATGCACTGCGGGAAATACTCGTCCATCGGCCGGGCTTCGCCGCAGGTCTTGCACTGCGTGTGGAACTGGTATTGCGCGCCGCGGCGGTACCAATGGTCGATGTCCACCTCGGGCCAGTTGGCGGTCGAGCCCATCAGCACGAAGCGCAGGTCTGACGCTGACAGCCGCTCAAGCGTCTTCTCGATCTGGTCCAGCGTCATTTGCTGCACCTCATCGAAGCTCAGCATGTCCATCGGGACCGACTCGGTCGTCACGCGGCCACTGGTCCACGAGAACACGTAGAGCGCGCGGCCGATGCGGCGGATCCGCACGTTGCCCTCGCCCTTCTTCTTCTCGTCGTCGGCGCTGGCGCGCGTCATCAGCTTGTGCACGTCCGGCACGCTGCGCACCAGCGGCACGAAGCGCTCGGCTGACTTGATGTCGGCCAGGTTCATGTCGGGCAGGAACATGCCGACCGTGGCCGGGCCGAAGCGCAGGCCGATGTAGAGGCAGGCCAGCATCTCCATCACGGTGAAACCGACCTGAGCGCACTTCATCAGCACCAGCACCAGGCGGTAGGCCTCGTCTTCGGTGCTCGGGATCTGGTCGTAGATCCACGCCATGGCCGGCCGGTCGTCGAGCTTGAACGGCTTGCCGTCGACCATCAGGCCCTTGCGCGTGCCGTCTTCGCTTGGCGTGGCCAGGCGGATGCACCATTGCTTGAAGGTCTCGCCCGGCTTGATGACCAGCACCTCGGCGTGCAGCTTGTCGCCGGTCTCCTCCTCTACCCGCTGGATGAAGCCAGCCAGTAGGTCGGCATGGTCAAGCTTTGGCTTGCGTTTCGACCACATCGGCGGGCTCCAGCATCAGAGGCAGCAGGTTGGTGGTGTTGCTGAGCCGCAGCTGTCGCACGATCTCGCGCTGAACGTCAGGCGCGGCGCGACCGATGGCGGCCAGCGCGGCGTCCCAAATCTCGCGCGTGCGCTCCTGGTTGGTGATCGAGTCGACGGCTTCGCTGAGCGCGCGCATGGCCTCGATGCGGTACCGGATGTTGGCGTGCATCAGCGGCTGGTTCTTGATCTTGATCGCGCCGTCGGCGTCTATCGTCCGCAGGCCGGCGGCGATGATGTCCAGGTCGTGGAAGCACTGCGCGAAGCGCTTGAGCATCGCCTCGCCCGACACCAGCTCACGCGCGTCGATCTCGACGACCGGCGGCAGCGCGGCCTTGATGCGATCGGCTTCGAGCGGCCGCTGGAGACGGGCCTCGACGAACACCGGAACGTCAGCCGAGCCGTCGTCAGGCGGCGGCGGCGGGCCTGGGTCGGGCTTTGGCGGCTTCGCCTTTTCTGGCGGGCGCTGCGGGCTGTGGCCGCCGGCCAGCAGGCGCTCGACGTAGCGGTAGCCGCTGGCTCGCGACAGCTTGTGCTCGGCCGTCAGCCAGGCCGCGTATTGGTTCTTGCTGAGGCCAGGGTTCAAGGCGATGTAGGCCTTGAGCGCCTCGATGATGGTCTCGCGATCGGGGAGCATGTCGTCAGTTGAGCGGCGGCGGTGCGCGGCGCCCCTCGGCGCCTGGCGTCATCATGTCGTCGCGATGCTCGCCGGCAGCGTCCAGGAACGCGCGGATGTCGTCTTTCCACACGCCGTAGCGCGCGACAACGGCGTTGAACTCCTCGATGTCGTGGGCCCGGATGCCCCAGATGGGCGCGCCGTCGCGGGTGAAGCGCTCGGCGCCGAATCGGTCCTTTGCGTGCACGGCGTGGCACAGCTCGTGAAAGACCAGGATCTCGCGCTCGCGCGGAGTGGCCTCATCGAACCAATAGGCGTGGTCCAGGATCATCAGGAAGTCGGGCCAGCGGCCGAGCTTGTCCTCCAGCAGCCAGTCGAACAGCTTCGACAGCCGGCCGTCGACTCGTGGCATGCACATGGTGCCCAGCACGCGCCGCTCGCCGGTGATCAGCTCGGTCGTGCGGAAGATGAAGTCGATCGTCGCCTCGCCGTCGACCAGGTGCTGGAAGTCGGGCAGGCGCAGCAG
>DAOOVM010000336.1:0-2988 GCA_035370085.1 Rhodanobacteraceae bacterium
GGCGCCGCGTCCGAAGCCTGAGCGCGCCGGCGCGCGGCGACGCGGGTTGCAGGTGCGCCGCAGCGGCGCTGCCTGCAGAATCGGCCCATGCTCCGATCCCCCTACTGGCAGCTGGACGTGTTCGCCGAGCGCCCCGGCCAGGGCAATCCGCTCGGCGTGGTGCTGGACGCGCGCGACTGGAGCGATGCGGCCATGCAGGCCTTCGCGCGCTGGGCGGCCCTGGTGGAAACCACCTTCCTGCTGCCGCCCACGCAGCCCGGCGCCGGCTACCGCGTGCGCATCTTCACGCCGCAGCGCGAGATCGCCTTTGCCGGGCATCCCAGTCTCGGCAGCGCGCACGCCGCGCTGGACAGCGGCCGCGCCGCGCTGCAGGCGGACACCGTGGTGCAAGAATGCGCTGCCGGCCAGCTGCCGATCCGCGCCGAAGCCGCCGCCGGACAACGCTGGCTGTACGTGCAGGCACCGCGAGCGCGCGTGTTGCGCACCGACACGGCGGCCCCTGCTGACGCCGCCCTGGTACACCTGCTGCCGCCGCCGACGCGCGGAGCGCTGCCGCCGGCCCTGGTCGAGGGCGGGCGCCGCTGGTGGATCGCCGAGCTCGCCGACGAGGCCGCGGTGCGCGCCTATTCACCCGATACCGCGGCCATCGCCGCCCTGGCGCAGCGCGACGACGCGCTCGGCCTGTGCATCTTTGCGCGCTGCCACACCGCGGCCCACGACGTGGTGGTGCGCGCCTTCCCCTGCGGCGTCGGTATCGCCGAGGACCCGGCCTCGGGCGCGGCCAATGGCCTGATCGCCGGCTACCTCGCCCTGGCCGAGCCCGGCGGCGCGCTGGCCGGCGGCTACCGCGTCAGCCAGGGCCGTGAGATCGGCCACGACGCGCGCCTGCGCGTGCGCCGCGACGCCGACGGCAGCGTGTGGGTCGGCGGCCCCACCTGCACAGTCCTGCGCGGCGAGGTGCACTGGCCGCGCTGAATGCGACGCCTGGCGCGCGGCCATTGAATCGCCACATCGCGCCGCCATCTGGGCGGCATGGACACCTCCCTGGTCATCGCTTGCCCCCACTGCCACGCGCCCAACCGCGTGCCCGCCGAACGTCTGGCGCAGGAGCCGCGCTGCGGGCGCTGCCATCGGGCCCTGTTCGAGGGCGCGCCAGTTGCCTTGGATGAAGCCGGCTTCGACGCCGTGGTCGGGCGCACCGAGCTGCCCGTGATCGTCGACTTCTGGGCGCCCTGGTGCGCGCCCTGCCGCGCCTTCGCGCCAAACTTCGCCGCGGCGGCACGCCAGCTCGAACCGCACCTGCGCCTGGCCAAGGTCGACACCGAGGCTCAGCCCGCCCTGGCTGCGCGCCACGCCATCCGCAGCATTCCGACCCTGGTGGCCTTTCGCGGTGGACGCGAAGTGCAGCGTCTCTCCGGCGCCCTGCCGCTGCCGCAGTTTCTGGCCTGGGCGCGCGAACTGACATGAGCTGGTGCGACGGCGCGGGGATCGGCGCCGCTTCGAGCCCCTGCGGTGACGCAGCCGCACCCGCCTGACGTGGCAAGATCGCGGTCACCTGCCCCGCTGCCGGCACGCCCATGCCCACCACCTGCGCTGGTCCCATGCCGGCGTCGCCGGTCGCGCCGCGAACCCGCAGGCGCCGCGGACTCCCGTTCCCATCCGCCAGGAGTGCACAGGCATACCATCGTTGCCTGCCCGGCACGAGCCACCGTCGTCGCAGCTGACCCTGCGCGCCGGCACCTGATTCACCCGGGACTTCGGAGGCCCATCCCATGCATCGCTGCCTCGCTGTGTTCCCGAGCGCGCTGCTGTTCGCGATGCTCGCCACGCCGGCCCTGGCCGGTGACGAGCGCACTGCGCCGGCCGCCTACACGCTCGACCCTGCCCACACTTTTCCGAGCTTCGAGGCCGACCACATGGGCATCTCGCGCTGGCGCGGCAAGTTCAACGGCAGCGCGGGCACGGTGGAGCTCGATCGCGCCCAGCGCCGCGGCACGGTCGAGGTGAGGGTGGACCTGGACAGCGTGGACTTTGGCCTCGATGCCCTGAACGACTGGGCGCGCGGGCCGGACTTCTTCGACACCGCCAAGCACCCGCAGGCGCACTACCGCGGCCGCCTCGAGGGCTTTCGCCGCGGCGCGCCCACGCGCGTCGAGGGCACGCTGGAGCTGCACGGCGTCACCCGGCCCCTCACGCTGCGTATCCTGTCCTGGCGCTGCATGCCGCATCCGATCCAGAAGCGCGAGCTGTGCGGCGCGGACGTGCAGGGGCACTTCGCCCGTGACGCCTTCGGCCTCAGTGCCGGCAAGGACTACGGCTTCGACATGGGTGTGGACCTGCGCATCCAGGTCGAAGCACTGAAGAACCCCTGACGCACCGCCGTCGCCCGTCCGAGGACGGGCGCATGACCAGTCCTCGGCCCCAGCAGGACCGCATGGGCATGGGCTGGGGCAGCACCTTGGAACAGCGCGCCAACGACCTTGCCACGCTGCGCACCGGAGCGCCCGACGCCGCCACGCTTGACCTGACGCCGCCGCAGGCGGACCCTGCCGCGGCGGTACACAATGCAGCGGAGGACGCGATGAGCTACGTGGACGGATTCGTGGTACCGGTGCCGAAGAAGAGCCTGGCCGCCTACCGGCGCCTGGCGCGCAAGGCCGGCAGGGTGTGGTGCGAGCACGGCGCGCTGGAATACGTGGAGTGCGTGGCCGACGACGTGAAGCCGGGCAAGGTCACGTCCTTTCCCCAGGCGGTGAAGCTCAGGCCCGACGAGGTCGTGGTGTTTTCCTGGATCGTCTACAGAAACCGGCGCGAGCGCGACCGCATCCTGAAGCGCGTGATGAGCGACCCGCGCCTGGCCGAGAGCATGGACCCGAAGAACCTGCCCTGCGACGGCAAGCGCATGTTCTGGGGCGGCTTCAAGCCGATGGTGGTGCTGTAGGCCGCCTGGCGCCGCGCGACGCCGCCCTAGTCGACGCGGTAGACGCG
>DAOOVM010000337.1:0-2954 GCA_035370085.1 Rhodanobacteraceae bacterium
CAGCCGGGAGCGCTCGCCTCGACGCAGAGTGATGTGCGCGCTGTGCTGCCAGCCCTTGAAGCGGTCGACCGCATAGGTCAGGCCGGAGGTCGTCTCGGTGAGGTACGGCGTGTCGATCTGCTCGACATTGCCCAGGCACACCATCTTCGTGCCAGGCCCCGCGCGGGTGAGGAGCGTCTTCATCTGCTTGGGCGTCAGGTTCTGCGCCTCGTCGATGATGACGTAACGGCTGAGGAAGGTGCGGCCGCGCATGAAATTCATGGAACGGATCTTGATGCGGGAAGCCAGCAGGTCATTGGTCGCGGCTCGCCCCCAGGCCCCGCCCTCGGCCGGATTGGTGAGTACTTCCAGGTTGTCTGTGAGTGCCCCCATCCACGGCGTCATCTTCTCCTCCTCGGTGCCGGGCAGGAAGCCTATGTCCTCGCCGACGCTGACCGTAGCACGCGTCATGATGATCTCGCGGTAGCGCTGCTGATCCATCACCTGCGCCAGCCCGGCGGCCAGCGCCAGCAGGGTCTTGCCGGTGCCAGCGGTTCCGAGCAGGGTGACAAAGTCCACGTCGGGATCCATCAGCAGGTTCAAGGCGAAGTTCTGTTCGCGGTTGCGGGCGGCGATGCCCCACACGTTGTGCGTGCCGGTGTAGTCCTGCAGCAATTGCAGTCGAGCCTTGCCATCGCGGAGTTCGAGCACGCGCAGGGCGACCTCGTCCTCTCCCTCGGCATCCGGCAGGTAAAGGCACTGGTGGGGAAACCACGCTTCGTTCTTTCGCAGCTTCACTTCGTAGTAGGTGTGGCTGCGCTCGGACCATGAGCGCAGGTCGCGCTGGTGCTGCGTCCAGAACGACACAGGCAACTCGGCGTGTCCCGCGTAGAGCAGGCTGAAATCGTCCAGGGCGCGGTCGTTCTCGTAGTCCTCGGCGGTCACCCCGGCGATCGATGCCTTGATGCGCATGTTGATGTCTTTCGACACCAGCACGACCGGCACCTGCGGGTGCTCCTCGCGCAGCGCGAGGATGGCAGCGAGGATGAGGTTGTCGGCTTTGACCTTGCTCCCGCCGGCCTCGCCGCTGCGTGTCTGGAAATACAGTCGGCCCACGGCCTTGCCGCGATTGAGGGTCACGCCCTGCGGCGAAACGAGATCCAGGCCCTCCTCGATCCGGCGCCGCCCATGGTGCTCGATCAATTCGTTGATGAAGCGGCTGACCTGGCGCGCGTTGCGCGCGACTTCGGACATGCCTTTCTTGGCCGAGTCCAGCTCCTCCAGAACCGTCATCGGCAGGAAGATGTCGTGCTCCTCGAAGCGAAACAGTGCGGTCGGGTCATGCATCAACACGTTGGTATCGAGCACGTAGATGCGCTTGCCTCGCGTCATGGGGAAGCCTCGCTGCGGGAAGGGGGTAGGTCACTGCGCCGCGCCAGTCGGCGCGGCAGAGGGGCGGGCGTGGGGCCGGGCCGGGTCACTGCGGCGGAATGCTCTCGAGCACGGCTTGGGCGTGGCCCGGAACCTTCACGCCGCGCCACGACTGCGCCAGCCTGCCCTCGGGGTCGATGAGGAACGTGCTGCGCACTACGCCCAAGTGGCGTTTGCCGTACAGCACCTTTTCATGGATCACGTCGAAAGCGCGGCACCAGGCCTCGTCGACATCGGCCAGCAGCGGAAACGCGAGCTCGTGCCGGGCTGCGAAGCCCTGGTGCGATTTCACGCTGTCGCGGGAGACGCCGAGCACTTCTGCGCCGCGCCGGCGGAAAGCGGCATGCAGCGCGCGGAAATCCTGCGCCTCCCGTGTGCATCCCGGCGTGTTGTCCTTCGGGTAGAAGTACACGACGAGCCACCGCCCGCGGAAGTCCGCCAGGTCGATCCGGCTGCCGTCGGCCAGGATTCCCTGCAGTGGCGGTACCGTCTGGCCAGCCTCCAGCATCGTTCAGAACTTCATCGGGTCGAGAATGGCGTCGAGGTTCAAGCCATCGCAGAACTCCAGGAAGTCGTCGCGTAGCGCGGCGATGTGCGTGTTGGCCGGGATGCCCACGGTGATCTGCGCGGAAAACATGTCGGCTCCCGTCTGCATGGCGCGATAGCGAGTGGAGTGCAATTGCTCGATGCTGATGCCGCGGCGGGCGAAGAACTCGGCAAGCTGGTGCAGCACGCCGGGCTTGTCCGCCGAAATGGCTTCCACGACATACGGCAGCAGGCCGCTCTGTGCCGGCTTGGCGGCGGTGCGGAAGTGGGCAATGCGCAGGTTCTCGCCCCTCTCGAGCTTGCCCAGCGCGGTTTCCAGCTTGGCGATGGCGTCCCAGGGGCCGACTGCGAGCACCTGCACGGAAACTTCCTGGCCCAGGGCGGCGACGCGGGCCTCCACCAGGTTGCAGCCGCAGTCGCCGATGCGCCGTGTGATCGCCAGCAGGGGCGAATCGGGCTGCGAGGCGAATGCGCTGATGAGAAGATAGTTTTCGTTGGCGGCCGGTCGTGGCGCGGCGTCGGTCAAGGCGGATTTACCTGCTTGCTTCACGTCCGTGCGTCGCCTGTTCGGGATGCCGGAACGCGCCGGCCCATTGCCAGAATACGCGCGCCCTCCGAGGCCGTGCAAGCCGGCGGTCGCCTCTGTCGCAGACCTGCACCGCGGGGACGACCGGCGCGACGTTTCGCCGCTGGCGGGATGGACGTGCCGGGAGCTTCGCCGCTACCATCTGGCGCTCATTTCGGCACGGGCGGCACCTTTGCAATTCCACGGCAGTATCTGTGCTCTGGCCACGCCCTTCGATGGCGATGGTGCGCTCGACCTGGCCGCATTCGCGCGTCTGGTCGATTTCCAGTTGACTGGCGGAACGCAGGGTCTGGTCGTGGCGGGTTCGACCGGCGAGGCGCATGCGCTGGATGCGGCTGAACTGGACCTCCTCGTGACTCAGGCCCGCACGGTCGTGCGCGGCCGCGTGCCGATCCTCGTCGGCACCGGTGGG
>DAOOVM010000338.1:0-2928 GCA_035370085.1 Rhodanobacteraceae bacterium
GCGCGTACTGGATCAGCTCCATCACGCGGTTGCGCAGCACCACCTGGCCGGGCGAGGTGGCGATGGTCTCGCCGACCTTGAACGGCGTGGCGTCGACCATTGAAGGCAGCATGTGGTTGTGGCGCGCGTCGTGGATCAGGTTCTTCAGCCCTTTGACGAGGTTGTCGCCCCCGGTGTCGACGATCTTGCGCACCGCCGCAGGGTTGCCGAACAGCCAGTTGCTCGGGGCGAGCGCGTCGGTGATCAGCGAGGCGAAGAAGTGCGCGCGACCCTTCTCGAGCTTGTTCAATGCGGACTGGTCGATGAAGTGCGACAGCTCCTTCTGCGTCGCCAGGTACGACTGCATCAGGCGCGCGTACAGGGCGTTGCTCTTCCACGCCGGATCGGCGAAGCGCCGGTCCTTGGGGTCGGGCACCAGCTCGGACTTCCCCTTCGCGACCTGGCCCAGCTCCTTCACGTAGCGGCCCAGGTGCGTGCTGGCCCGCCGCGGCGTACTGGCGACGGCCTTGAGCAGCGAGCCGGCCGCGCTTGCGACGTCGCGCTTGTTCAAGCCGATCAGCGGGTTGATCGCGAGCGTGTTGCGGCTGGCCTCGGCGACGAGGCCACCAAGATCGCTGGCCGTGCCGAGCGCAGACAGGCCGGCCTTGCTCGCGCTGCCGGACAGCTTGGCGGCGGTATCCGCGGCGCTGCGCGCCTTCTTCGCGACGCGCGTGGCGGCAGCGGTGGCGGTGTTGGCGGTCTTGCCGACAACGCGCCTGGCGCCCGCCGCGGCCGTGGTGCGGACGGCAGCGGTGGTGGCGGCAGCCGTCTTGCCGGCGGCACGCTTGGCGCCTGCCGCGGCGGTGGTGCGGGCGCGGCCCGCGGAGGCGGTGTTGGTGGCCATGGTGGGTCGTCCTTCGCCGCTCAGCCGAACACCATCGCGAGCGTGGTGGCCACCAGCGCCGGCTTGTCGCCGCCCTCGATCTCGACCGTGTTCTCGAGCGAGAGCAGCCAGCGGCCGCCGCCCTTGTCCTCGGCAGCCGCGAGCTTGATGCGGTTGCGCACCCTCTTTCCGGCCAGCACCGGGGCGAGGAAGCGCACCTTGTCGAGGCCGTAGTTGAGAATTTGCTTGGCGCGCACGCGCGGCACCAGGATTTCCATCCCGGTGGGCGCCAGCAGCGCGAGGGTCAGGTAGCCGTGCGCGATCGTGCCGCCGGCCGGGCTCTCCCTGGCCGCGCGTTCGACATCGACGTGAATCCATTGACGGTCTTCGGTGCAGTGCGCGAACTCGTCGATGCGCCGCTGGCCGACTTCGATCCACGATGAAACGCCGATCTCCTGACCGGTCATGTCCGCCAGTTCGGCGGGGCCCATGGGTGCAGTGCTCATGTTGAGTCTCCTGGTTCGAAGAGGTGTTCAGGCTTTGTCGAGGAATTCGTTGATGGCACGTACCGACTCCTCTTGGCGTGTCATCAGGAAGAGGTGGCCGCAGTCGAACAGCTTGAGTTCGCTGTTCGGAATGAGTGATCGCATCAGCCGGGCATTGAAGGTGTGGATCAGCGGGTCGTCACGGCCGGCCATCACCAGCGTGCGCTGCTTCAGGCGGCACAACCAATGCACGCTGGTCCAACCCGTCGCGGCGCCGATCTGCAGGTAATAGCCCCAGCGCGACTGCCACTTGACGTGCTTCATGAACTCGGCCGCCAGCTCGGGCCGGCGGCGGAAGTCGCCGCCGTAGATGTCGCCGCTGACCTGGGTTGCGTAGGCCTTGCTCATGTAGCGCCGTGGCGTGACCATGCGCGCGATTGCCTTCGGATGCCCCGGCAGCATGAACATACCCGATGTGGTGGCGCACAGAATCAGCCGCCGGCAGCGCTCGCCCGCCGTGCGTGCGAATTCCTGCGCCGCCACGCCGCCCCATGAGACACCGAGCACGTCCGCCTGCGCATGCCCGAAGTGATCGAGCACGCCGAGCGCCCAGCGCGCCAGGGTGCGCAGCCGGTAGGGCCGGCGCGGCATCGGCGAATGGCCGACGCCCGGGACATCGAACACGATGACCTCGCGCGCGGGCATCGCGCGTGCGAGCGGCTCGAGCAGCTCGATGCTGCCGCCGATGCCGTTGAACATCAGCAACGGCGTTGCGCCGCGCTGCGAACCCGCCTGGCGGCCGACGCGCAGCAGTTGGCCGCCCACCTGCAGCATCTGGATCTCGAGCGGATGTCCGCCGGCCTCAGCGGTGTGGGCGGCGGCTCCGTTGCGGCCCGCCGGCGATTCGGGAGAGCCGGTACCCGGCGCCGGGACGGCGCCCATGGCAGCGCTGGTCATACGCCCGCCTCAATCAACGTTGCGCAGCTCGCGCCGGAGAATCTTGCCGACATTGGATTTCGGCAGCGCGTCGACGAAACGCACGACGCTCGGCACCTTGTAGCCGGTCATGCCGGCGCGGCAATGCGCGATCACCTCGGCCTCCGTCACGCCGGCGCCCGGCAGGCGGACGACGAACAGCTTGACCGCCTCGCCGGTTTTCGCATGCGGCACGCCGATGCACGCCGCCTCGGCCACGCCGGGGCAATTGGCCACCACGGCCTCGACCTCGTTCGGGTAGACGTTGAAGCCGGAGACGATGATCATGTCCTTCTTGCGGTCGACGATCTTCAGGAAGCCCTTGTCGTCGAAGACGCCGATGTCGCCCGTTCGGAAGTAGCCGTCGCTTGTGAACGCAGTGGCGTTCGCGTCGGGCTTCTCCCAGTAGCCGCGCATCACCTGCGGCCCCTTGACGCAGATCTCTCCCGGCTGCCCCAGCCCCACTTCGAGGTCCTTGTCGTCGAGCAGCTTGGCGTCGGTCGACGGCATCGGCAGGCCGGTCGTGCCGGTGAACTCGGTGATGTAGGCCGGGTTGAACGACACCACCGGCGAGGTTTCCGACAGGCCGTAGCCCTCGCGAATGAA
>DAOOVM010000339.1:0-2910 GCA_035370085.1 Rhodanobacteraceae bacterium
CCCTCAGGACGCGACGAACCGGATGCGCTCGGCAGCGAGCGCGCGGAGTTCCTCGTCAGCGCCAATCCGGGCCAGGCACCGCGCGCGCTGCGCAAGGTGGCGTCGGGTGGCGAGCTCTCGCGCATCAGCCTGGCCATCGAGGTGGCGGCCCTCGGCCTGGACGACGTGCCGACCCTGGTCTTCGACGAGGTGGATGCCGGTATCGGCGGCGCGGTGGCCGAGGTGGTCGGGCAGAAGCTGCGCGCCCTGGGCGCCTCGCGCCAGGTGCTGTGCGTGACCCATCTGGCGCAGGTGGCGGCGCAGGGCCACCAGCACCTCAAGGTGGAGAAATCCAGCGACGGCATCGGCACGGCCAACCGCGTGCTCGCGCTGGGCAGCGACACGCGCCGCGACGAGATCGCGCGCATGCTGGGCGGTATCGAGATCACCAGAGAAACACGCGCGCACGCCGCCAGCATGCTCAAGGCGGCGCGGAGCTAGCGACTGCGGCCCTACTTGCGCTTCTTCGCCCGCACGTACAGCACCAGGCTGTGATCCTCCAGCGCATAGCCGTGGCGCTCGGCGATGTCGCGCTGCAGCTTCTCGATTTCCTCACTGGTGAACTCGATCACCTTGCCGGTATCGATGTCGACCATGTGGTCGTGGTGCTTGCCGCGGTCCAGCTCGTAGACCGCCTGCCCGCCCTCGAAGTTGTGCTTGAGCACGAGGCCGGCCGCTTCGAACTGCGTCAGCACGCGGTAGACGGTGGCGAGGCCGATGTCGTCCTCGTGCGCGATCAGCTCGCGGTAGATGTCCTCGGCCGTCATGTGCCGGCCCGCGCTGGCCTCCAGCAGGGCCAGGATGCGCATGCGCGGATGGGTCACCTTGAGCCCGGCCTTCTTCAGATCCTGCGATTCCACCGGCCCCTCCCGACACGCCGCGTTAAGCCTTTCCGCTGAGCCCGTAGTGTATCATCCGCCGCCTTGTGACCCTGCCGGATCGTCCCGCGATGAAGCGTTTCGCCCGCCTCCTGCCCGCCCTTCTGCTCGGTCTCGGACTGGGCGGCTGCGGCCTCGTCTACACCGTGGACGTGCAGCAGGGGAACTTGCTCAACAAGAAGCTGGTGGACCAGCTCAAGCCCGGCATGAGCAAGCGCCAGGTGGCGCTGGCCCTCGGCACCCCGTCGGTGACCTCGCCCTTCGAACAGTCGCGCTGGGACTACGTCTCCTCGATCAAGCGCCGCGGCAAGGCCGCCGAAACGCGCACGCTCACGCTCACCTTCGAAGGCGATTCCCTCGCACGCATCGAGGGCGACTACTTCCCCGAAGATTCCGCCCAGCTCATCAAGGACGCGAAGAAGTACCGCCTGGAATTCCCGGACGAGAAGCGGCCGGACGACAAGAAGAAGAGCAAGGGCTGAGCCTGCAGCGACAGGGCCCGGCGCGCGCGCCCGCGCACAGGCCGCCGCAGCATCCCGATCACGTGCAACCTGCCGCTGCGGCCCAACACCGTGCCGACTTCAACGCGCGCGCCGGGGCGGCGCCGTCTCCGCCCGCTCCCGCCGTACCGCCTTGGGATCGACCTGCAGCGGCCGGTAGACCTCCACGCGGTCGCCGTCGCGCAGCGGCGTGTCCAGGGACGCGATGCGGTTCCACACGCCGACGCGCAGACGGTGCAGATCCAACTGCGGGAACATCTCGAGCAGGCCCGAAGCCAGGACGGCTTCGCGCACCGTGGCATCGCCAGCCAGATCGACGCCGCGCAGGAACTGCCGCAGCGGCTCGGCATAGGCCACCTCGACGGACAGCCTGTCCTCAGCCATAGGCCCGCGCCGCCTCACGGCAGAAGTCGTCGACCATGCGATCGGCCAGACCCTGGAAACCCATGCGCAGGGCCGGGGCGGCCAGGCGGCCGGCGTAGTCGAAATCCAGCTCCAGCGCCACTTTGCAGCCGGCCTCGCCCAGGGCGAAGAAGGTCCACATGCCGCTCAGAGCGCGGAAGGGGCCGGCCACGAAGTCCATGCGAATGGCCTGGGGTGGATCGAGCTGGTTGCGCGTGGTGAAGCTTTGGACCAGGCCGGCGAAGCGCAGATCCAGGCGCGCGGTCAGAGCCGACTCCTCGCGCTGCAGCACCTGCGCCGCGGCGCACCAGGCGAAGCGCTTGGGATATGCTTCCACGTCGTTCACCAGCTCGAACATCTGTGCGGGACTGTGGCGCACCAGGGCGCTGCGGCGAATCTGGATCACGGGTTTCGCGACTGGATGGAGGGAGTCACCGCGCTCGGCCCCGCCATCGGCGGTCGCTGCGCGGGCCCGCGCATCATATGCAACACCGTCGTTGCCGCGAACCCCGGCGGCGCCTTGCGGCGCCCGCCCAGGGCACCTCGGCGCACACGACGGCAAGGAACCCGGTGGCCATGGCCAAGAAGAAAGACAGCGAGAAAGGCGGCGGCACGATCGCGCTGAACAAGCGCGCCCGCCACGAATACCACATCGACGAGCGCTACGAGGCGGGCCTCGCCCTGCAGGGCTGGGAGGTGAAGAGCCTGCGCGCCGGCCGCCTCAACTTCGGCGACGCCTATGCGCTGATCAAGGACGGCGAGCTGTACCTGTTCGGCGCGCAGATCACGCCGCTCATCTCCACCTCCACCCACGTCGTGGCCGACGACCGCCGCACGCGCAAGCTGCTGCTGCACCGCGAGGAGATCGACAAGCTGGTGGGCGCGGTGGAGCGCAAGGGTTACACGCTCATTCCTACCGCGCTGTACTGGAAAAACAACAAGGTCAAGGTCGAACTCGGCCTGGCCCGCGGCAAGCAGGAGCACGACAAGCGCGCCAGCGAGAAGGAACGCGACTGGAACCGCGAAAAGCAGCGCGTGCTGCGCAGCCACAACCGCGACGCCTGAAGGTCCGGCCCCGGCCCAAGCCGTCC
>DAOOVM010000340.1:0-1482 GCA_035370085.1 Rhodanobacteraceae bacterium
ATCGCGTAGGCCAGGGCGGCCTGCTCCACCAGCATGCCCAGGCCATCCAGCGCCTGCTCGGCGCCCGCCGCCCGCGCCCAGGCGACGAAGCTGGTGGCCGCCTTGGCATAGGACAGGTCGTAGCAGGCGCCGCGCGGAGCGAGGATGCTGAAGGGCAGGTCGATGGCGCCGCCGGTCACGCCCGCCGCGGTGGCGTTGATCACCAGGTTGTAGCTGCCGCTGGCGCCGAGGTCGGCCCAGTAGCGCACGTGCACGCGGCCGGGCTGGCCGATGCGGTCGGCCAGGGCGTCGGCGCGTTCGGGCGTGCGGTTGGCCAGGGTGAGACTGCGCACGCCGGCGTCGAGCAGGGCATAGGCCACGCCCTGCGCCGCGCCGCCGGCGCCGAGCAGCAGCACGTCGCGCGCACGCAGGTCCAGGCCGTGGCGCGCGGTGAGGTCGGCGACCAGGCCGGGGCCGTCGGTGTTGTGGCCGCGCCAGCCGCCGCCCGGCAGGGCTTCCAGGGTGTTCACCACGCCGCTGCGCGCCGCGTAGTCCGACACCTGGGCACAGGCGGCGAACGCCCGTTCCTTCAGCGGCAGGGTGACGTTGGCGCCCACGCCGCCTTCGGCGCGGAAGGCCGCCAGCGCGGCGGCGAAGGCCTGCGGCGGCGCGTCGATCGGGCGGTAGTCGATGTCGCCGCCGAACTGCGCGGCGAAGGCGCGGTGGATGCGCGGCGACAGCGAGTGCGCCACCGGGTGGCCGAACACGGCATAGCGTGGCGCGGCGTCGCTCATGGCAGTCCCCGGGGTGATGGCGTTGGCCGCGATTCTACGCCGGACGCGCCGGCGCAGGCCCTTGCGGCGGATCCGCAGCCGCCATCCGCGGTGCCTCGGCGTCGACGCCGTTCCCACCCCGCGCCATGGCGCAAGCCGGCGCGGGCCGATGCTGTTCCAGAGCGATGCGGCGCCGAGGCGCCGGGCGCGGGCCTCAGTCGGCCTCGCGCAGCCAGCGCGCGGCGTCGAGGGCGAAATAGGTCAGGATGGCGTCGGCGCCCGCGCGCTTGATCGACAGCAGGGCCTCCAGCGCGCAGGCGCGCTCGTCGATCCAGCCGTTGGCGCCGGCGGCCTTGAGCATGGCGTACTCGCCGCTCACCTGATACACGAAGGTGGGCGCGCCGAAGCGCTGCTTCACGCGCTGCACGATGTCGAGGTAGGGCAGGCCGGGCTTGACCATCACCATGTCGGCGCCTTCTTCCAGGTCGAGCGCCACCTCGCGCAGGGCCTCGTCGCTGTTGGCCGGGTCCATCTGATAGGTGTACTTGTTGCCTTTGCCGAGGTTCCCGGCCGAGCCGACCGCATCGCGGAACGGGCCGTAGAAGCTGGAGGCGTACTTGGCCGAGTAGGCGAGGATGCGCGTGTGGATCAGGCCGGCGCCTTCCAGCGCCCGCCGCACGGCGCCGATGCGCCCGTCCATCATGTCCGACGGCGCCACCACGTCGGCGCC
>DAOOVM010000340.1:1582-2900 GCA_035370085.1 Rhodanobacteraceae bacterium
GCGCGCGAGAAGGCGTCGCGGCGCATGCGCCGCAGGCGGGTGGCGGGATAGGGCATGGGGCGCTCCGGAAGGTGCGTGACAACGCGCATGGTAGCGCGCGCCGGCGTCGACGCTGCGTCGCTGCGCGCACGCGCCGCACTTGCAAAGGCGGGGCCGGGCTGATCGAATTGGCCGGCCGTCGGGGGGCCGACAGCGTGCTCTGCGCTGCGGCGACGGCACTCACCCCAGGAGTGGTTCTCCGTGTCCGGCATTCTGGTCGTTGAACGCTCAGCAACCCTGAGCCATCTGCTCAGGCGCACGCTGGCGGCAGCTTCGCTCGCCCCGCGCAGCGAACTGGCCTCGTTCCTCGACACGGTCGACCACCTGCGCCGCAGCCACGAACTGGGTCAACCCTACGGTGTCGCCATCCTCGGCGCGCCAGCGCGCATGACGCGCGAGTTCGCCGCCCTGCTGGACTTCCTGCGCAGCGATGCCACCCAGCGCCAGCTGCCCGTGCTGCTCATGGCACACGAGGCCAGTGCCGAGCTCGACGCCTTCGCCGCGGCGCATCCCGCCTGCGCGGTGGTGCTGTGGGCGCAGTTCAGCCGCATTCCGGGCGCCCTGCGCGTCCTGGCCGGCGAGGCCGAGCGCCTGGCCACGCCGGTGCCGGCCGCGCCGCAGCGGGCCGACAGCGGAATCCGCATCCTGTTCGTCGACGACTCCGCCAGCGTGCGCCTGGCCTACCAGCAATTGCTCGAGCGCGAGGGCTACAGCGTGGCCACGGCCGGGTCCATTGCCGAGGCGGAGGAGATCGCCGGCCGCGAACCCTTCGACCTCGCGGTGGTCGACTACTTCCTGCCCGACGGCAACGGCGACGAGCTGTGCCGCAAGTTGTCGGCGCGTCCCGGCGCACCGACCCTCGCCGTCATCACCGGCATGTACCGCGAGGACGTGATCGTGCGCTGCCTGGAGGCGGGCGCGATCGAGTGCATGTTCAAGAACGAGGCCAAGGAGCTGTTTCTGGCGCGCATGCGCACCCTGGCGCGGCAGATCCAGATGCAGAAGTCCGTCGAGGCCGAGCGCCAACGCCTCGATGGCATCCTGGGCTCGGTCGGTGACGGCGTGTACGGCGTGGACCAGGCCGGTGCGATCACCTTCATCAATCCCACCGGCCTGCGCCTGCTCGGCTATGGCGAGGAGGAGTCGCTGCTGGGCCGCACCGCGCACGAGGTGCTGCACCACGCCGCCGAGGATGGCGCGCCGCTGGCGGCGGGAGAATCCGCACTCGGCCAGGCCTATGTCAACGGCCACGCCCTGCAGCGCCACGAGACGGTGTTCT
>DAOOVM010000341.1:0-2889 GCA_035370085.1 Rhodanobacteraceae bacterium
CGGCCATCTTCATGGTGGTGTCGGCGTCGAAGCGGAAGTGCCAGTAGTTGCACTTCTCGTTGGTGGAGGCCGGATCGACCGCGGCGTAGTTGATGTAGATGACCTCCTTGCCGGGGTTGCGCTCGTTGTTCTTGCCCACCGCGTCGGCCAGCGGCAGCGCCACGTTGGAGCCATTGCCCTGCGTGACGTAGCGGATGCCCTGGTCGACCGCCGACTTCAGCAGGTTCAGCGCCTCCTGCGGCGAGCTCTTGCTGTCCATGGGCACGATCTCGAACTTGACGCCGGCGGGGTTCTCGGCGGCGTTCAGGTGCTCGGCCACGTACTGCCAGCTCTTGAGCTGGTTGGAGCCCACGTTGCCCATGGGGCCGGACAGACCTTCGATCATGGCGATCTTGACGGTCTGTCCCTTCTGGGCGTAGGCGCCGCCGGCACAGGCCACGATGGCACAGGCTGCAACGAACTGGATGGCAAGACGCATGGGTGGGATCTCCTGGTAGTGAATCAACACACCTCAGCGTACCGGCTTTGGCGGCACGGACGAACCGGGGTTTGCCCTAGCCGCTATCACCCATGTGACTGCCATGCCGGCTCAAAGGCCCGGCAGCTTGTAGTCCTTCAGGTCCTGGCGCAGCTTGGTCTTGAGCATCTTGCCGGTGGCGCCCAGCGGGATCGCGTCGACGAACACCACGTCGTCGGGCATCTGCCACTTGGCGGTCTTGCCTTCGTAGAACTTGAGCAGTTCCTCGCGCGTGACCTCGGCCCCGGGCTTCTTGACCACGGCGATGATCGGGCGCTCGTCCCACTTGGGGTGCGGCATGCCGATGCAGGCGGCCATCGCGATCGCCGGATGCGCCATGGCGATGTTCTCGATGTCGATCGAGCTGATCCACTCGCCACCGGACTTGATCACGTCCTTGCTGCGGTCGGTGATCTGCATGAAGCCGTCGGCATCGATGGTGGCCACGTCGCCGGTGGGGAACCAGCCGCGGCCCTGCGCGTCCTTGATCAGCGGGCACTTGCCCTTGAAGTAGGTGTCCATGATCCAGGGGCCGCGCACCAGCAGGTCGCCGTAGGTCTTGCCGTCCCAGGGCTGCTCGGAGCCGTCGTCGCCGACGATCTTCATGTCGACGCCGAAGATGCCGCGCCCCTGCTTCAGGCGGATCGCCATCTGCTCCTTCGCCGGCAACGCCAGATGCTTGTTCTTGAGCGTGCACAGCGTGCCGAGCGGACTGGTCTCGGTCATGCCCCAGGCGTGCAGCACGTCCACGCCGTATTGCTCGCGGAAGGTATCGATCATGGCCGGCGGGCAGGCCGAACCGCCGATGACGGTGCGCTTGAGCGTCGAGAACTTCAGGCCGTTGGCCTCCATGTGCGCCAGCAGCATCTGCCAGATGGTCGGCACGCCGGCGGCAAACGTCACTTTCTCGGCTTCCATCAGCTCGTAGATCGACTTGCCATCCATCGCCGGGCCGGGAAACACCATCTTGCAACCGGTGAGTGCCGCCGCGTACGGCAGGCCCCAGGCGTTGACGTGGAACATCGGCACCACCGGCAGCACGCTGTCGCGCGCCGACAGGCACATCACGTCGGGCAGGGACGACGCATAGGCGTGCAGCACGGTGGAGCGGTGGCTGTACAGCGCGCCCTTGGGGTCGCCCGTGGTGCCGCTGGTGTAGCACAGGGCGGCGGCGGTGTTTTCGTCCATGTCCGGCCAGGCGTACTCGCTCGATGCACCGCCGATCCAGGCCTCGTAGCTGACCAAGCCCGGAATGCCCGAATCGGCCGGCAGCTTGTCGGCATCGCACAGCGCGACCCATTGCTTGACCGTGGGGCACTTGTCGTGAATGCCCTTGACCAGCGGCAGGAAGCTCATGTCGAAGCAGAGCACGCGGTCTTCGGCGTGGTTGATGATCCAGGCCATCTGATCCGGGTGCAGCCGCGGGTTGAGCGTGTGCACGACGCGGCCCGAGCCGGCCACGCCGAAGTACAGCTCCATGTGGCGGTAGCCGTTCCAGGCCAGCGAGGCTACGCGCTCGCCGGCCGGCACGCCGGCGGCGTCCAGCGTGTTGGCCAGCTGCCTGGCGCGCCGGGCCAGGTCGCGGTAGGTGTAGCGGTGAATGTCGCCTTCCACCCGGCGCGAGACGATCTCGCCGTCGCCATGGTGGCGCTCGGCAAAGTCGATCAGCGACGAAATCAGGAGCGGTTGGTTCTGCATCAGGCCCAGCATCGGTATTCCTCGTTGGATGGATAAAAACACGCCGATCCTAATGCTGAAGGCGAGCGCTTCCGCGCCCCGCTTGACAATTGGTACTTCGGGTTTACCCGTGACGGGCAGGAAAACGGTGGCTGCCCGACAATCCATGCATGACCGAGTCCGCCATCGCCGCGCCGCCGCTGCGGCTTGCGCCCAGCGCCTTTGCCCGCCTGGGCCCGCGCTTTTTCACCGCGCTGGCGCCCGCGCCGCTGCCGGCCCCGTACTGGGTGGGCCGCAGCGCTGCGCTGGCGCGCGAGATGGGGATCGACCCGGACTGGCTGGGCAGCGACGACGCTCTGCAGGCCTTTGGCGGCAACGCCTTGCTGCCCGGCAGCGCGCCGCTGGCCAGCGTCTACAGCGGGCACCAGTTCGGCGTCTGGGCCGGCCAGCTGGGCGACGGGCGCGCGCTGCTGCTGGGCGAAACGCCCGGCGGGCTCGAGGTGCAGCTCAAGGGCAGCGGCCTGACGCCCTACTCGCGCATGGCCGACGGCCGCGCGGTGCTGCGCTCGTCGATCCGCGAGTTCCTGGTCAGCGAGGCGATGCAGGCCTTGAGCATCCCGACCACGCGCGCGCTGTGCGTGGTGGGCTCCGACCTGCCGGTGCGCCGCGAGACGATGGAGACCGCCGCCGTGGTG
>DAOOVM010000342.1:0-2878 GCA_035370085.1 Rhodanobacteraceae bacterium
TCGAGGGCTGCTACGCCGAGCTCATCGCCGCCACGCTGCCGCAGCGGCCGCTGCTGGTGTTCCTCGATCCGGGCCTGGCGGCGTGCCTGGCGCACTGCCGCGCACGCCCGTGGGAGCCGCACAAGTACGCGGACCCCGCCGAGCAGGCCGCGCGCCTGCCCTTCCTGCTCGACTGGGTCGCCGCCTACTACCGCCGCGACGGCGAGATGTCGCAGGCCGGACACGCCGCACTGTTCGCCGCCTATGCCGGACCCAAGCGCCACCTCACGCAGGCGGCGGACGCGGCGCAGGGTGCGGCGCTGTGGCAGGCGCTCGGCGCCTGAGCGGCGGCGCTGCACGTTCTGCGGTCGCGGCATACTGCGCTCTTCGCGCGCCCGCTGCGCTCCGCCGGAACCTTCCGCATGCAAGCCTCCTTCGTCACCACCGCCCTCGACCTGCCCGGCCAGCGCATCGTGCGCTCGCTCGGCGTGGTGCGCGGCATCACCGTGCGCTCGCGCTCCATCGTCGGCAACTTCATCGGCGGCATCTGGTCGCTGTTCGGCGGCAACATCGGCATCTACACCGAACTGTGCGAACAGGCGCGGCGCGAAACGTACGAGCAGATGTGCCGCCAGGCGCGCCAGCGCGGCGCCAACGCCATCATCGGCATGCGCTACGACGCCACCGAGCTGATGCCCGGCCTGACCGAGGTGCTGTGCTACGGCACGGCCGTGGTGGTGGAGCCGGGCCCGACGGCAGCGGGCTGATCACGCTCACGCGCGCACCCCGCCGCGTGTACCTCGCGGCGGGCGCCTCAAGCCGCGGCGAAGGCAACGAGGTCGACGCGCGCGCCGTCCACGCGCAGCACGCTGCCCTGCTCGTACCAGTCGCCCAGCACGATGCGCTCAGCCGGCCGGCCGTCGGGCAGGGTCAGCGCGTGGCGCGCGGGCCGGTGCGTGTGGCCGTGGATCAGGCGCGTGGCGCCGTGCGCGGCCATCACGCGCTGCACCTCGTCGGGCGTGACGTCCATGATGTCGCTGGCCGCCGCCGCGGTGTGGGCCTGGCTTTCCGCCCGCGCCCGCGCGGCGAAGGCGCGCCGCGCGGCCAGCGGCTGGGCGAGGAACGCCGCCTGCCAGGCCGGATCGCGCAGTTGCCGCCGCACCTGCTGGTACACCGTGTCGCCGAGGCACAACGTGTCGCCGTGCATGAGCAGGGTCGCCTCGCCGGCCAGCGTGATCGGCGCGGGATCGGGCAGCAGGCGCACGCCGGTGCGCGCGGCGAAGTCTGCGCCGACGAGGAAGTCGCGGTTGCCGTGCAGAAAGGCCACCCCCACGCCCGCCTGCACCAGGTCGCGCAGCGCCGCCTGCACGCGCTGCGCGATCTCGCTGTCGTCGTCGTCGCCGATCCAGCTCTCGAACAGGTCGCCGAGGATGTACAGCGCCTGCGCCGCGCGCGCCTCGCCGCGCAGGAAGGCCTCGAACAGCGCGGTGATGTGCGGCCGCGCCGGGTCGAGGTGCAGGTCGGAGATGAAGAGCGTGGTCATCGCGCAAGCCTAGCCGATGCGCGGCGCGGCCTCCGGGCCATCAGGCCAGGCTGCCCGGCGCGAATTCCAGGCTGAGCGCGCTCGGGCGACCCGGCAGGGACAAGGCCGTCTCGCGCGGCGCACTGCGCGCAAGCACGCGCCCGCCGCGCAGCACCAGCAGGCGCGCCGCCTTCAGGCGGATCGCCTCGAAGGGATCGGCCGCCTGCAGCACCACCAGGTCGGCGTGGCAGCCCGGCACCAGGCCGTAGCCCTCCAGCCCGAGGATCGCGGCGGGATGGGTCGTGACCGCGTCGAAGGCCGCGGCAATGCCCTGCTGCGAGGTCATCTGCGCCACGTGGATGCCCATGTGCGCGACTTCCAGCATGTCGCCGCTGCCGAAGCTGTACCAGGGGTCCATCACGCAGTCGTGGCCAAAGGCCACGGTGACGCCGGCGGCCATCAGTTCCGGCACGCGCGTCATGCCGCGGCGCTTGGGATAGCTGTCGTGGCGCCCCTGCAGGGTGATGTTGATCAGCGGATTGGCGATCGCCGCCACGCCGGCCTCAGCCATCAGCGGCAGCAGCTTGGACACGTAGTAGTTGTCCATGGAATGCATGGACGTGAGGTGCGAGCCGGCGACGCGGCCCTGCAGGCCGACGCGCTGCGTCTCCGCGGCGAGCGTCTCCACGTGGCGCGACAGCGGGTCGTCGGATTCGTCGCAGTGCAGGTCCACGCGCAGGCCGCGTTCGGCCGCAATTTCGCACAGGCGCCGCACCGAGGCCGCGCCGTCGGCCATGGTGCGCTCGAAGTGCGGGATGCCGCCGACCACGTCCACGCCGCGATCCAGCGCGCGCAGCAGGTTCTTTTCGGCGCCCGCGCTGCGGTAGAAGCCGTCCTGCGGAAATGCCACGAGTTGCAGGTCGAGGTACGGCGCGACGCGCCGCTTCACTTCCAGCAGGGCGTCCACCGCCAGCAGGCGCTCGTCGCACACGTCCACGTGACTGCGGATGGCCAGCAGGCCCTGCGCCACCGCCATGTCGCAGTAGGCCAGGGCGCGCTCGATCACGGCCTCCACGGTGAGCTGGGGCTTCAACTCGCCCCACAGCGCGATGCCCTCGAGCAGGGTGCCGGAGCGGTTCAGGCGCGGCAGGCCCAGCGACAGCGTCGCGTCCAGGTGGAAGTGCGCGTCGACGAAGGGCGGCGAGACCAGGCGCCCGCCGAGATCGAGCTCCTCGCGCGCGCTCGCGGCGAGCTGCGGCGCCACGGCGGCGATGCGGCCGTCGGCGATGCCGATGTCGACGTCGCGGCGGCCGTCGGGCAGATTGGCGTGGCGCAGGATCAGGTCCAAAAGTGTCGCTCCTCAATGGTCGCTTCAGG
>DAOOVM010000343.1:0-2851 GCA_035370085.1 Rhodanobacteraceae bacterium
GGCTGTCGATCATCCATTTCTGGGCCTTGATCTTCCTCTACATCTGGGCCGGCCCGCACCACCTGCACTACACCGCCCTGCCCGACTGGGCGCAGTCGCTCGGCATGGTGTTCTCGCTCATCCTGCTGGCCCCCTCCTGGGGCGGCATGATCAACGGCATCATGACCCTGTCCGGCGCGTGGCACAAACTGCGCGACGACCCCATCGTGAAGTTCCTCATCGTGTCGCTGTCCTTCTACGGCATGAGCACCTTCGAGGGACCGATGATGTCCATCAAGACCGTCAACGCGCTCAGCCACTACACCGACTGGACCATCGGCCACGTGCACTCCGGTGCGCTGGGCTGGGTGGCCTTCATCTCCATCGGTTCGGTCTACTCGATGTTCCCGCGCCTGGTCGGCGCCGAGCGCATGCACTCCACGCGCGCGATCGACCTGCACTTCTGGATCGCCACCATCGGCGTGGTGCTGTACATCGCCGCCATGTGGATCGCCGGCGTCATGCAGGGCCTGATGTGGCGCGCCCTGAACAGCGACGGCACGCTGACCTACGCCTTCATCGAGTCGGTCAAGCAGACCTGGCCCTACTACGCCACGCGCTTCGCCGGCGGCGTGCTGTTCCTCACCGGCATGCTGGTGATGGTGTGGAACACCTGGAATACCTGGAAGGACGCGCGCGCCAGCAATCCGGAACTGCCGGTGGTGCCGGTGCCGACTGCCGTGGCCGCCTGAGGAACGCCCCATGATCAAGCACGACAGGATCGAGAAGAACGTCACTCTCATGGCCATCCTGATCGCCGTGGCGATCAGCTTCGGCGGCCTGGTGGAAATCGTCCCGCTGATGTTCCAGGCGCAGGCCATCCAGCCGGCGCCGGGCGTGACCCCCTACCCGCCGCTGGAGCTGGCGGGACGCGACATCTATGTGCGCGAAGGCTGCTACGGCTGCCACTCGCAGCAGGTGCGCACGCTGGAGTCGGAGGTGCAGCGCTACGGCCACTACTCGCTGGCCGGCGAATCGGTGTACGACCGCCCGTTCCAGTGGGGTTCCAAGCGCACCGGTCCGGACCTGGCGCGCGTCGGCGGCCGCTACTCCGACGACTGGCATCGCGTGCACCTGACCAATCCGCGCGATGTGGTGCCCGAGTCGAACATGCCGGGCTATCCCTGGCTGAGCAACGCCCTCATCGATCCGGCCGACGTGGAGGATTCCATGCGCGCGCTGCGCCGGCTCGGCGATCCCTACTCCGACGCCGACATCGCCGGCGCCCGCGCCGCGGTCACCGGCAAGACCGAGATGGAGGCGCTCATCGCCTACCTGCAGGGCCTCGGCGCGCGCGTGAAGTTCGACGCGCCCCCGGCTGCGGTCGCGGCGGCACCGACCGCTGCGGCGGCGAAGGAGTGAGGCCATGCTGAGCGGCATCATGACCGCCCTGCTGATCGTGCTGTTCCTCGGCATCGTCGGCTGGGCCTGGAATCGCGAGCGGCAACAGGACTTCCACGATGCGGCCCTGCTGCCGCTGGAAAACGACCACGAGCGGACGCGCACGCCATGAGCACTTTCTGGAGCCTCTTCGTCATCTTCATCACCGCCATCAACCTGGTCGGCCTGGCCTGGCTGCTGTTCGCCACCGCGCGCAAGCCGCCGGCGGGCAGCCAGGAGGGCGCCACCACCGGCCACACCTGGGACGGCGACATCACCGAATTGAACAACCCGCTGCCGCGCTGGTGGCTGGGCATGTTCATCCTGACCATGGTGTTCGCCCTGGCCTACCTCGCCCTGTATCCGGGCCTGGGCAACGTCGCCGGCAAGCTGGGCTGGACCTCGCAGAAGGAAGTGGCCGATCACGTCGCCGCGACCAATGCGAAACTGGACAAGCTGTTCGCCCGGTTCCGCGACCGTCCGCTGGCCGAGCTGGCGCGCGACCCAGAGGCGCTCAAGGTCGGCCACAACGTGTTCGTCAACAACTGCGCGGCCTGCCACGGCTCGGACGCGCGCGGCGCCAAGGGCTTCCCCAACCTCACCGACAGCGACTGGCTCTACGGCGGCGATCCCGACACGGTGCTCGCCAGCGTGCAGAACGGCCGCGCCGGCGCCATGCCGGCGCTGGCCGCGGCGCTGCCCGACGGCGGCGTGGTGCAGGTGGCGAACTACGTGCGCTCGCTGTCCGGGCTGCCGCATGACCCGGCGCTTGCGGCCCAGGGCAAGCCACGCTTCGAGACCATCTGCGCCGCCTGCCACGGCCCCGAGGGCAAGGGCAATCCGGCCCTGGGCGCGCCCAACCTCACCGACGAGGTGTGGCTGTACGGCGGCACCCTGGCCACGATCGAAGAGACCATCACGCAAGGGCGCAACGGCAAGATGCCGGCCTGGATGAACCTGCTCGGCCCCGACCGCACGCGCCTGGTCGCCGCCTGGGTGCTGGCGCAGTCGGCGAGCGCGGCCACGCCCCCCGCCCCGCCGGCGGCGGGAACGCCCTGACATGGCGACCTACCAGCCGCCCCCCGGCGCCCTGCGCGCCGAGCCCCCGGAGCCGCCGGCGAGTCCCCTCGCCGCGCGGCTCGGCGCCGTGATGTGGCCCTCGTTCTTCGCCGCGGGCGTGGCCACCATGGTGTTCTTCGCCGTGGTCGATCCGACCGAGCTGGCCGCCATCACCTGGCCGCAGTGGGACATCTCGCGCGAAGCCGGCTACACCCTGGGCTTCTTCATGTTCTGGGCCTGCACCCTGTCGGCCTGCAGTTTCACCGCGCTGCTGCTCGATCCGCCGCGGCGCCCGCGCCGGGAGCCGACCGCGCAATGAGCCGCCGCATCCCCGTCCAGGTCGTCGCCGACGGCGACCTGCTGTACGCCAAGC
>DAOOVM010000344.1:0-2819 GCA_035370085.1 Rhodanobacteraceae bacterium
TCAGGTGGATCTGGGCGTAGAGCATGGCGCAGGGCTCCGGTCGGAAAGGGAAAGGTCGGGCGCATGTCGGCGTGGCCGCGGCGCGGCGCCGCGGGCGTGGATGGCGCCCGCCCGTTGGGGGCCGCGGTGGCGCCGGGCGGACCGGCGCGGCGCGGGTCAGGCCTTCTTGGCCCAGGTGTCGCGCAGGGTGACGGTGCGGTTGAACACGGGACGGTCGGTGCGGTGGTCGACCAGGTCGGCGACGAAGAAGCCGAGACGCTCGAACTGGAAGGCCGTGCCCGCGGCCACGCCGCCGAGCGAGGGTTCCAGCCAGGCCCGCACCACGCGCTTGGAGTTCTGGTTCAGGTGATCGCGGTAGGTCTTGCCGTCGCTGCCGTCATCGGGATCGGCCACGTCGAACAGGCGTTCGTACAGGCGCACCTCGGCGGCCAGCGCGTGCCGCGCACTGACCCAGTGGATGGTGCCCTTGACCTTGCGTTCGGCGCCGGGCTTGCCGGGGCGCGTGTCGTGGTCGAGCGCGCAGTGCACTTCGCACACCGCGCCGGCGGCGTCCTTCACCACGGCCTCGCAGCGCACGATGCCGACGCCGCGCAGGCGCACCTCGCCGCCGGGTACCAGGCGGTGGAAGCCCTTGGGCGGCACTTCCATGAAGTCCTCGCGCTCGATCCACAGCTCGCGCGCGAAGGGCACCTCGCGCGTACCGAAGCCTTCGTTCTTGGGATGGTTGGCGAAGATCAGGGTCTCCTCGTGGCCATCCGCCAGGTTGGTGATGACGAGCTTGAGCGGATCGATCACGGCCAGGCGCCGCGCCGCGTTGGCGTCGAGGTCTTCGCGCACGCAGCCTTCCAGCACCGAGTACTCCAGCACCGAGTTCTGCTTGGTGATGCCGGCGCGCTCCCAGAAGGTGCGGATCGACCAGGGCGTGAAGCCGCGCCGGCGCGCGCCCGACAGCGTGGGCATGCGCGGGTCGTCCCAGCCGTCCACCAGGCCGTCCTGCACCAGCGCCATGAGCTTGCGCTTGCTCATCACGGTGTGGTCGAGATTGCCGCGGGCGAACTCGATCTGCTGCGGCCGCGACACGCGCGTGGGCAGGCCGGCGTCCACCAGCGGCTGCCACAGCTGCGGGTGGTTCGGCAGGTCGAGCTGATCCAGGCACCAGTCGTACAGCGGACGGTGGTCCTCGAACTCCAGCGTGCACAGCGAATGGGTGATGCCCTCCACCGCATCGGAAATGCAGTGGGCGTAGTCGTACATGGGGTAGATGCACCAGGCATTGCCGGTGTTCTGGTGCGGCACGTGGCGGATGCGGTACAGGGCCGGATCGCGCAGGTTGATGTTGCCGCTGGCCATGTCGATCTTCGCGCGCAGGGTCTTGGCGCCGTCGGCGAACTCCCCCGCGCGCATGCGGCGGAACAGGTCGAGGTTCTCTTCCACGCCGCGCTCGCGGAAGGGCGAGTTGCGCCCCGGCTGGGTCAGCGTGCCGCGGAATTCGCGCACCTCCTCGGCACTGAGGTCGCACACGAAGGCCTTGCCGTCGCTGATGAGCTTCTCGGCGCAGCGGTAGAACACCTCGAAGTAGTCGCTGGCGTGGCGCAGCTCGCTCCAGGCGAAGCCGAGCCACTGCACGTCGCGCTTGATCGACTCGACGTATTCGAGGTCTTCCTTCGCGGGATTGGTGTCGTCGAAGCGCAGGTTGCAGCTACCGCCGAACTCGCGCGCCAGGCCGAAATTCAGGCAGATCGACTTGCCGTGGCCCAGGTGCAGGTAGCCGTTGGGTTCCGGCGGGAAACGCGTGGCCACCCGGCCGTCGTGCCTGCCGCTGGCCTGGTCGTCCAGGACGATCTGGCGGATGAAGTGGTTGGAGGGGCTGGATTCGGTGCTCATGCGCGCGGCAGCGGGGCTGCCCGGAAAAGGGAAGACCGGCGAGTGTAGCCGCCGCACGCGGCGATGCGAACCGTGGCGGTGCCGGGCTGCGGCCGGCCGGCTGCAGCGGCCCGGTCTGCTGCCGCCTCAGGTCTGGCCGCGCCGCACCAGGCGCACCGGGCCGCGGGCCAGGGCGATGTCCACGCGCTGGCCACTCTGCGTGACCTCGATCTCGCCGCGGCGGGCCAGGTCGGCCGCCACCACGCGCACCATGCGCATGAGTTCCTGCCAATCGCCGCCGACCTCGGCCGCCAGCTTGCGCGCCGCCTCGCTGGGACAGATGCTGACCCCGGGACCGCGCTGGTCGAGCAGGTCGAGCACGCAGCCGCGCAGGCGCTGCGCCAGCGGATCGTCGTCGTGGAGGTCGGCTGCGGCCACGCGGGGCCCCGGATCGAAGAAGGCGCGATCATAGCCAAGCGCCGCGCCGCGCACGCAAACCTGTGTCACAGCCTGCCCGCGGAAGTCCCGGGGGGATTTGCTAAGGTGGCGCGCCGCAAGCCCTGTTTCCGGTCCCTTCATGCCCTGGAGCATTCCTCCCCACACCCGCCGCGTTCCGGCCCCGCGAGGCCGCGCATGAGCGCCGGCCCCCTGCTGCTGGCCGATCTGGGCGGCACCAACCTGCGCCTGGCCCTGGGCAGTGGCGAGGCGGCTTGCCCCCTGGTCGAGGGCAGCGTGCGGCGCTGGAAGGTCGCCGACTTCCCCGACCTGACGGCTGCCGTCCGCGCCTACGCGGCGGCCCTCGGCGTGCGGCCGCAGCGGGCGGTGCTGGCCGTCGCCGGTCTCGTCGAGGGCGAGGAAGTGCGCCTGACCAATCTGCCCTGGCGAGTCCACGCCGGGCGCCTGCGCGATGAACTCGGCTTGCAGTCGGTGCGCCTGGTGAACGACTTCCACGCACT
>DAOOVM010000345.1:0-2814 GCA_035370085.1 Rhodanobacteraceae bacterium
GGGTGCCGTAGGTGGTGTCGCTCACGGCGTTGTGCCAGGCATCGCTCATCACGTCCCAGGGGTTGTCGTAGGGATCGCTGTCGCCGTCGGAATTGTTGGCGTGCGGCAGGCCGAAGCCGTGGCCCATCTCGTGCGCCAGCGGCGCCTCGTTGGCATAGCCCCAGGGCGGCTCCCAGGTCGTGTACCAGACCCGGCTGACGCCATCGAGCGTGGCGTAGTGGCCGCCGCCCCAGGCATAGCCGTCGAGGTCGCCGTTGTACATGGTGTTGATGCCGACGAAAGGGGCAAAGTTGACGGTGGCGTTGGCGGCCGCCGTGCAGTCGTTGAACAGCTTTGTGAGGTCGGCCGAGCCGCCGGACGGCACGTAGTAGGAGCGCGGCTGCGGCAGGGTGAACCAGCCGTAGGCGCTGCTGCCGGCGACGTTGGCCTTGCCGTAGGAGACCTCGCGCCAGTAGTGGTCCAGGCGGCCGGTGCTGTTGGACAGCATGGTGCCGAAGTAGGGCAGGGCCTTGGGCTCGGCGCTGATGTCGGCGAACTTGCACAGCAGGGTCACCCAGGGCTGCGCGCCGATCACGGCGGCCGGCGCGGCCGCCGACGCGTCGGCCGGCACCAGGGCATCCACCGGGGCGAGCCCGCCGATCCAGGGGGCGGGTTCGAGGCTCGCCGCCACGCGGCGGCCGGCGAGGGCGTACAGATCGCGCGCCGCGCGCCGTGCCCGCTGCGTGTCCAGGCCCAGGCGGCTGCCGTCGGCCGTCACCAGGCTCGCTTCGAAGCGTGCGGGCAGGGCCGCACCCGGCGCCGGGTCGCCCCAGCGCAGTTCCAGCGTGCCCTGTACAGGCGTCTGGGCGGCCGCAACGCAGGCCAAGGGGAGCAGCAGGCTAGGCAGGAGGCGGCGCGTCATCGGCAGGGGCGCTGGGGTCGGGGCAGGGGCCGCGTCGCAGGGCGGCGGCAGCGGCAGCCTAGCGCGATGGCCCGTCCGGTGCGGCGACGGCGGTCACGCCGCGCAGAACGCACCGCCGGAGCATCGGCGCGGCCTTCGCCCTCAGCCGCGCGCCTGCAGCGCCGCCACGGCCGGCAGCTCCTTGCCTTCGAGGAACTCCAGGAAGGCGCCGCCGCCGGTGGAGATGTAGGAAATCCGGTCCTCTACGCCGTATTTCTCCACCGCGGCCAGGGTGTCGCCGCCGCCGGCGATGGAGAAGGCCTTCGACGCCGCGATCGCGCGCGCGAGGGTTTCCGTGCCCTTGCCGAAGGCGTCGAACTCGAACACGCCGACGGGGCCGTTCCACACCACCGTGCCGGCCTGGGCGATGAGGGCGGCGTAGCGCGCAGCGGTCTGCGGGCCGATGTCGAGGATCATGTCCTGCGCGTCCACCCGGTCCACCGGCTTGACCGTCGCCGGCGCGTCGGCGGCGAAGGCTGGCGCCACCACCACGTCTTCCGGCACCGGCACCTCGGCGCCGCGCGCCTTGGCGTCGGCAAGGATGCGCTTGGCGGTGTCGATGAGGTCGGTCTCGACCAGGGACTTGCCCACGCCGTGGCCGGCGGCGGCGATGAAAGTGTTGGCGATGCCGCCGCCGACGATGAGCTGGTCCACCTTGCCGATCAGGTTCTCCAGCAGGGTGAGCTTGGTGGACACCTTCGAGCCGGCGACGATGGCCAGCAGCGGCCGGGCCGGATGCTCCAGCGCGCGCGCGATGGCGTCGAGCTCGGCCATCAACAGCGGTCCGCCGCAGGCCACCTTGGCCGCCTTGATCGCCCCGTGGGTGGAGGCCTGGGCGCGGTGCGCCGTGCCGAAGGCGTCCATCACGAACACGTCGCACAGCGCGGCGTACTTCGCCGCCAGCGCCGCGTCGTCCTTGCCCTCGCCGACGTTCATGCGGCAGTTCTCCAGCAGCACCAGTTCCCCCGGCGCGACCGCCACGCCGTCGAGGTAGTCGCGCAGCAGGGGTACCGGGCGCCCCAGCGCCTGGCCCAGCCAGGCAGCGACCGGGGCGAGGGATTCCGCGGCCTCGAACACGCCCTCCTTGGGGCGGCCCAGGTGCGACAGCACCATCACCGCCGCGCCCGCGTCGAGCGCGCGACGCAGCGTCGGCAGGGCCGCCTCCAGGCGCTGTGCGGCGGCCACGCGGCCGTCCTTGATCGGCACGTTCAGGTCTTCACGGATCAGCACGCGCTTGCCGGCGAGGTCGAGGTCGGTCATGCGGAGGATGGGCATGGAGGCTCCTGGAGGGCGGGCGCGGGCGGGGTGCCCGGGCCGCGCATTACAGCGGCAGGGGCGGGGGGATGCAATCGTACCGGCGCTTGACGCCGGTCAACGCCGTGCCCGGCGCCCTCGGGGAGGATGGCCCCATGATCGCCGTCCAGCACATTCCGCGCAGTCCCGCCCCGGTCGCCCGCTTCGATGCCGAACTCGTGGCCCGTTACGACGGCCACGGTCCGCGCTACACCAGCTACCCGACCGCGCCGCACTTCCGCAGCGACTTCCGCGAGGCCGACTTTGTGGCCCAGGCCCGCGCCAGCAACGAGGATCCGATCCCGCGGCGGCTGTCGCTGTACGTGCACGTGCCGTTCTGCTTCAGCCCGTGCTTCTACTGCGGCTGCACGCGCATCATCACGCGCGAGCGGGCCAAGGGCGAAGCCTACATGCAGCGCCTGTACCGCGAGATCGAACTGACTGCCCCGCTGTTCGACCGCGACCGCCGCGTCGTGCAGCTGCATCTGGGCGGGGGCACGCCCAATTTTCTCGATGCCGCCCAGATGGGCGAAATGATCGAGTCCCTGGCGCAGCACTTCTCCCTGTCCACCGAGCGGTCG
>DAOOVM010000346.1:0-2784 GCA_035370085.1 Rhodanobacteraceae bacterium
TGATCAAGGACCTGACCTTCCCCGATCCGTCCTGGCAGCGGCGCGCGACCGTGCTCGGCGGTCTGGCCAGCTTCGCCCTGGTGCTGGGCTGGTACTGGGTGTTCGGCTGGCTGCTGCTGGCGCGTCCCGCGCCGCCGCAGTATCCGCTGCCCGACGCGCCCTGGTTCTGCCTGTGCATCGCCCTGTGCCTGGTCGGCTGCGCCCTCATGCTCGCCGCCGACGCGCAGAAGTACTTCACCCTGCGCCTGCGTCCCGGTCTGATCACCGACGGCATGTTCTGCTACGTGCGCCACCCCAACTACCTGGGCGAGATGCTCATCTACGCGAGCTTCGCCCTGCTCGTGCAGCATTGGCTGCCCTGGCTGGTGCTGGCCGTGGTGTGGAGCGGCCTGTTCGCCGTGAACATGGCGATGAAGGAGGCCAGCCTGGCGCGCCACGCCGAGTGGCCGGCCTACCGCGCGCGCACCTGGTGGCTGCTGCCCGGCCTGCTGTGACAGCGGCCGGGCAGAGCCAGGTCCGCACTACTCGAAGCCGTTGCCGAACACGCGGTCACCGCCGGCGTACACGCTGGCGCGGAAGGCGGCGCTGACGGCGTAGCCACCGGCCACGCCGGCGTCGGCCAGATACCAGCGGCCATACAGCACGTCGCCGGGCCGGACCAACGTGCTGAGGTCGAGGTTGACCGCCGCGCTGCCCGCGGCATCGAGGGTGACCGGCACCTGGGCGACGTCGCCCGCGGGCAGGCCCGGCGCCAGGCCGGGGTCGGCGTGTGCCACCACCAGCACGGCCGCCGCACCGGCGCGACCGCGATCCACGGCCACGGTGAAATTGCGATTGTCGGCTCGCGGCGGCTCCAGCGCGACCAGGCGTGGCGCGAGGCCGTTGCTGCCCGCCAGCGGCGTGCCCTGCAGCGTGGGCACGTGACTGGATTCCGTGTACAGGTGCGGGCGCTCGAAGGGGCCGGACTCCGCCGCCGTGCGCGGATCGGTGAGCGGTCGGCGCAGGAAGGCGAGCAGGGCGGTCTTCTGCGCCGGCGTGAGATTGCGCGGGCGCACGCGCGGGTCCTTGTTCGGTGCGCTGAAGTCTCCGCCGCGGTTGTAGAAGTCCACCACCTCCTCCAGCGTGGCGAAGCGGCCGTCGTGCATGTAGGGCGCGCGCAGCGCCACGTTGCGCAGGCTGGGCGTGCGGAAGGCGCCGGTGTCGGCCGGATTGCCGGTGACCGCGAAGCGGCCGGTGTCCTCGTTGGCCGGACGCACACCGATGTAGTGGAAGGCGCTGTCGCTGAACAGGGACCCCGCGTGGCAGGCGGCGCAGTCGTTGGCGATGAACAGCTGCTGGCCCTGGCGCTCGAGTTCGGTGAGCGTCGGCGTGCCGCCGAACTCGCTGTCGATCGGCGCCTGGTTGGCGCTGAGCGTGCGCTCGTAGCTGGCCAGGGCCAGGGCGATGCGCGCGGCACTCACCCCGGCCGAGCCGAAGGCTTCCTGGAACAGGGCCGGGTAGGCGCGCCCGGCGATCCAGGACTGCAGCGCCGCCGGCACGCTGTCGGCGAGGTCGAGCGGGTGCAGCGCCGCCACGCGCGCGGCGAGATCGGCCGCGGCCTCGCCCTGGTGGGCCATCTCGGCAGGGTTGAGCAGGGGCACCAGGCTTTGCGTCTCCAGCGCGCCGCCGACGGGGATGAGCACCTGGCCCGTGGCCGGATCGCTGAAGCTGCCGCCGGCGCGGCCGTCCCAGAACAGCTGCGGAGCGTAGGCTGCGTTCACCACCGCGGGCGACTTGCGCGAGGTCACCTGGGGCGCGACGCCGAAGAAGCCGGCCGCATGGTACAGACCGTCGGCGGCGTGGGCGGCGACCCCGGCGGAACCGCGCACATCGTCGGCCGTGCCGAACACGCCGTCCGCACCCGGGTGCGTGGCCGCCGCGGTGCCCGACGCCGTGCGCGGATCGCTGCCGCCGCTGGCCGGGCGATGGCAGGTGCCGCAGGCCACGGTGCCGGTGAGCGAGAGTTGCTCGTCCCAGAACAGCGCCTGGCCGAGCTGGATCTTGGCGCTGCTCAGCGCATTCGCCGCCGGCACCGGCGGCGATCCCAGCGGCTGCGGCGGTGGCGGCGGGGCCTGCGCGATCACGGCGCAGGGCAGGCCCAGCAGGAGCACTGCGGCGGCGCGACGAATGCTGGCGGTCATCGGTTCCCTCGGCGGATGCCGCCCCCCGGCGGCCAGTGGAACCAGGCTGGCGGGTGAATGTGCAGCCAGCGTGCAGGCGTGCGGGAGTTTCCGCGCAGGCTACCAGTCCGCGGCGAGCGTCAGGCCAAGGCTGCGTCCGGGTTGCGTGTAGAGGTCGAGGTCGCGCGCGCTGGGCGCCACGCCGCGCACGGCATTCCAGTCCCAGTAGCGCCGATTGGTGAGGTTGCCGAGGTTGAGGCTGAGGCGCGCGCCGCTGCCGAACTCCCACCAGGCGTCGGCATCCCAGCGCGCGTAGCCGGCCGGGCGGAACAGCGGCCCGGCGCTGGCGTCGACGCGGTCGACGCGGCGCGCGCCGCTGAGCAGCAGTTCCACGCCGCCGCGGCCGTCGCGCGTCTCGCGCCCCAGGCCGAGGCTGGCGCGGGCGGGCGGCACACTGTTGAGCGGCCGGTCGCGGGCGGTGTCGTCGCCGCGCGCGCGGCTGGCGCGCGCCTCGGCCAGCCAGCCGGCGGCGCGCCAGCGCGCCTCCAGCTCGGCGCCGCGGATGCGTGCGCTGGCGCGGTTGACCGACTGGAACACCAGCGCGCCGCTGGCCGGGTCGGTGCCG
>DAOOVM010000347.1:0-2767 GCA_035370085.1 Rhodanobacteraceae bacterium
TCGCCAGTGCGGACGGCTGCGGCCAGCTCTGCAAGTGCTTCCTCCACAGCCAGCAGGCGCTGATCGCCACGCAGCTTGCGCTGTACGGCGATCTCGTCGGCCAGAGCGGACACGGTGGGGTTCTTATCCGCAAGCTCCAGCACTTCGTCCAGTCGCTTGCCCAGCAGCTTGCGCAGTCCATCATGGCCGGCAATCTCGTGGGCAGCGTTCCATGCTGCGCGCTCAGGCGTGCGAACAACGTGGGTGAACACGAAAACCCGCTTGGTCTCCGGATCATACAGCGCAGCCGTCTGGCCCTTGCGGCCCATTGCGTTGCGGGACTCAACGGCATTTCGCAGCCCCTCCGGCAAGCCGGCGTAGCCCCGTAGGTATTCCACCCGTAGGCCAGACTTGCCCAGCAGTCCATTGACCGCCTTCCGCAGCCCTAGCCGGTCGGCGTCGATGTCGCCATTCGTGCGGGATTCGTCGGCCTCGATGTTGGCCAGCCAGTCAGCGGAAGAGTCCTCGACGTTTTCAAGCGCCACATTGCCGCCATCGGTTTCGCGGGTTCGCAGTGACGTCACCAGCGTGTCGAATCCTCGATTGATGGCGTTTCGCTCATCGCCGCGAGGGTAGCGGTCGCCATCCTCGCCAATGCCCATCTCCTGCGCTACTTTCAGGGTCGCCTCATCCATCTGCGGGCGAGTGAGGTAATCGTTACGCGCGCCCTGCGCCGCGAGCCGGTCGAGTACATAGCTCTGGAAGCTGCGGGCGAACATTTCCAGCGTCGATGACCAATACTTGCCGGTGGAACCCTTGTCCAGCTTGAGGGCTTCGCGTCGGAAATTGGAAGGCACCTGCGGGATGTGCGTGGCGTTGCTCTGCTTCGCCTTGCCGCCCTCGGCCACGCGGCGCGCGTTGTATCCAAGCGCCGGGATCTCTTGGTACTTGTACCCGAGCGATTCGCGGTAAAGCATTGCCAGCATTGCGACAACCTGCGGCTCGGAGTCATTGAATCCCTTCCCGTGCTTCAGGTAGCCATCGCCAAGGTCGCCATTGCGCAGGCGAGTCGCCAGCTCGTCGAAGGTGGACAGGACGTTTTCGCGACTTCGCCCGGTGCCGATCTTGAGCGTCCCGTTCGCAATGCCGTCGCGCATGAAGGCAAGGCTGCGCTCCAGCGAACGCTTCGCGCTTTCCAGCATGGCGCGCTCCTGCGCGGCGACCTCCTCCGGCGTCATGTCTCGGCCACGCATGGCCTTGACGATGGCCTTAAACGCTTCCTGCACATCTGGGCGAACGCCGTCGTGCTTGTCTGCGGTATGTTCTGACAGGTACGGTGTCTTGCCGGCGGCAACTCGTCCACCTGCCAGCGTGGCGAAATAGTGATCCAGTGCATGCGCCCATTCGTGGGCCAGACTGCCAGCCCCTTGCGCGCGGGTCAGGTTGATCTCGTTGACGCCGGGGACAAAGTGGGCGGCTGCTCGACCGCCAGACCCCTGCGCGCCGATGGCCAACCCCAACATGCCGTTGAGGCTAATGGCCTTTGGCGGGATGTTCAGGATCTCGGCCAAGTCGAGCATCGAGTCATAGGCGTTGTTCAGATGCGCCTGCCGCTCGGCCATCTTTGCCTTGGATGCGCCCTTCATCCAGTTGCCGAAATTGACGCCCTTGAAACCGAATGTGTCGCGCAGCTTGTCGCTGGTGATGTCCTCGTTCGACTGCCTGCGCTGCGGCCCATCGCGCGTGTCCTTCAGGTCAACAGACGCCTCTGACTTTGCGCCATCGCCACCATTCTTGCGCTTCTTCTCATACAGCGCCTTTGCCGCCGCCGCGGCGTCCTCGCGGGTCTTGAACCCGTCAGCCACGATCAGATTGAACCGCCCCTGCTTGGCGGCAATCCAGAACGACGGCTCGGTGATCGTGATGGTTTCGCCGTTACGGAACTTGCGATCCCCCACCTTGTCCTCGTGGATGGTGTAGGTCTTTTCCCACGCCTCTTGCGGCGACGGCCAACCCTTCTGCACGTCGCGGATGGCGGCCATGATGTCCTGCGGGATGACCTGCATGGCTCCCGTCAGTTTCCTCCCGCCCAGCAGCAACGCCAGGTCGTTGTTCGCGCTGGTACGCGGCGTGCCCGCGCGGAACCTGCTGCGCTCAGTCTGCGCGTCATAGGGAAACACTGCGTCTAGCATGGAACCGTCGCCGCCACGCTTGAGCATGACCCCAACCAGCGCGGCCACGTCCTTGGCGGCAAGCCCGTGCTTCTCGCCAAACTCCACCACATCCTTGTTATCCGCTACCGGGGCCTTCTCCATCGCGGCACGCGCCCATGCAAAGGTCGCGTCGCGCACCTTCTGCACGCCGGCAATGTACGCTTGGTAATCCTCATCCGTCGGCGCCTTCGATGTCTGCGGCTTGGTCGCAATGGCGTCGTACACAGACTTGATGACCCGCGCCATCGGTGCCGGGATGCCACCCTCAACAAGCTGCTCGTAGTTCGGGCGCGGCCACACCTTCGACTTGACGGCCTCGCGTGCCTTGAGCGTCGGGTTCAGGTCCTCGATGTCCGCCCATTGCAGTCCCTTGCCGGTGCTGTTGCGCCGGTTCGCCCACAGCTCCTCGCCAGCATCCTCGGTGTTGGGCTTCGTATCAGCCGGATCGGGCTTGGAATCCACCGCAGCCTTGAACTCGGCAAGGTCTATGTTGCCATCAAGATATTCCTGCGCTGCCTCGCGCTGCGCCTTAGATCCGCTCATCGCCATGTCCAGCAACGGCTTGGCTTCACGGA
>DAOOVM010000348.1:0-2767 GCA_035370085.1 Rhodanobacteraceae bacterium
CGGTCGTGGCCACCCTGCGTATCCCAGGGTGGGACCGCGAGATCACCAGTCCGCCCCGCGTCTTCCAGATCATTAACGGCACGCGTATGTGGGAGCGTGAATTCGGCCTGGCTGCGACTTCCGGTCAGCCGCCGGAAACGCGACGGTATATCCTTCAGCAGGCCAACTACCTGCGAGGGCAGCTCCGGCTCTATCTGCGCATTACCGACGGCCCGGGCTTGCGGACGCTCAAGGTCCTGCCCATCGGCACGATTGTCTCGTTCAGCCGGCCCGAGCCGCAACTGGACAAAAGCAGCAACCTCCACCTCCTTTATCAGAATGGCCCGCGCTCCTTCAGTTACCACGTTTTCAACCCGGATGGCGAAGTGGTGACGGACGAGATTTACGATTACCTGGGGTCACGCCCCCGCCTGCGTGTGGATGACGAAGGGAATGTGAAGGTCATCGGGGGGGTGCGCCGCAGAACCCCGGCGGAAATCGTCGGGGTCAGCACGACCAACGCGCCACCCACGGGCGCGCCTGACAAGCCCGACTCGCCCACGGACGTCCCCCCGCCTCCCGACTCGCAGCCCTGAGCCGGCGGGCGCGGCCCGCGGGATTCATCCGCCCGCGTCGCGGAAGCAGGGGAGAGGACGCGAAAGACGGCGGGTAATTTCACCCGCCTTCCTGTTTCCTCAGGGCGCGAAGGCGGTCGCGTAATTCGGCCGCCCGTTCGAATTCCTGACGTTCGATGGCCCGGCGGAGCTGTTTTTCCAGACGCTGGGTTTCGGAGAGCGGCCGGCTGCCTTCGATTTGACGGGCCAGCTCGCGCAGCGCGGAGAGGGAGCGCTGGCGCTCGAACTTGAAGGTTTCGTCGTCCAGCTCTTCGAGAGCGTTGATCGTCTCCATGGCGCCACGGACGGCGTGGAGGGCCTGCTCGTAATGGCCGCTCTCCAACTCGAGCATGGCCCGGGCGGTGGCATTGATGCGGAGGATGTAGGGGCGCCATTTTTCAAGGTAAAGCCGGTCCTCCTCGCGCTGGGCGTAGCGGTGGAGGAAGTCGAAGGCGCGCAGGTTGCGGGCGGTATCGCGAATGGTGCGTTGCCAGTCCTTGAGCTGGAACAGGCGGACATAGCGGAAATAGTAAAGCGTGGCTTCGTTGATGAGCTCCGCGCTTTGACCGGGGTCCAACTCGAACTCGGCTTCCCGGCCCGCAGCTTGGGCCTGCTGGAGCTTTTCCAACCACGACGTGCCGCGCGTGGCGACCCGCTGGGGCGGCGACGCGGCGCCGCCGTACGCGGCGAGCGCGCTCACCGCCCTGGCCTGCTGCCTGCGCGGCTCGATCTGCGTGTACCAGGGCGAGGAGCTCGGCCTGCCCGAGGCCGAGGTGCCCTACGAGCTGCTGCAGGATCCCTACGGCATCGCCTTCTGGCCGAGCTTCAAGGGCCGCGACGGCTGCCGCACGCCCATGCCCTGGGACGAGGGCGCGCACGGCGGCTTCTCTCGCGCCCGGCCGTGGTTGCCACTGCCCGATACGCACCGCGCGCGCAGCGTGGCCGCGCAGGAGGCCGATGCGGATTCGCCGCTGCAGCGCTTCCGCCGCTTCCTCGCCTGGCGCAGACAGCACCCCGCCCTGCGCTGGGGCGCCGTGCGCATGCTGGAAGGACCCGAGCCGGTGCTGGCCTTCGAGCGTCGCCTGGACGGCGAGTGCGTGCGCGCCTACTTCAACACCGCCGCGCAGGCGCTGGCCGCGCCGGTCGAGCTGCCGGCGGCGCCGCGCGTGCTCGACGGCCACGGCCTGGTCGCCGGCACGCTCGACGGCAGTACGCTGCGCCTGCCGCCCTACGGCGCGCTCTTCCTCGCGCTGGACTGACGCGACCGCGCGCGCCGATGTGGCGGCAGCGCGCCGCCGCGTGCAATCGTATGCAGCGACATCGCGCCGGGCGCATCACGTAGGCTGCGGCGGACCCTGAGGAAATCCAACGCATGTCGGGACACGCGGCTTCGCTGCTGACCATCTTCGGCGCCACGGGTGATCTGGCCCAGCGCATGCTGCTGCCCTCGCTCTACGGCCTGGAGGCCGACCGCCTGCTGCCGCCGCGCCTGCGCATCCTCGGCAGCGCGCGCAGCGCCATGGACGCCGACGCCTTCCGCGCCCTGGTGGCGCAGTGCATCGAGCAGCGCGTGCCGACGGCGGAGCGCAACGAGGCCACCCTGCGCGCCCTGCTCGAGCGCATCGACTACCGCGCCGCCGCGGTGGACGATCCCGCGGCGCTGGCGGCCATCGCCGAGGTGGTGCGCGCCAACACCGAGGGCGACAGCGTCTACCACCTCAGCACCGCGCCGCGCTTCTACGCGCCGCTGTGCCACCACCTGGGAGCGCTCGGCGTCGCCGGACGCGGCACGCGCGTGCTGCTGGAAAAGCCCATCGGCCACGACCTCGCCAGCGCCATCGCGATCAACGACGGCGTGGCCGAGGTGTTCGACGAGCGCCGCGTGTTCCGCGTCGACCACTACCTCGGCAAGGAGGGCGTGCAGAACCTGCTCGCCTTGCGCTTCGGCAATGCCCTGTTCGAGCCGCTGTGGAACGCGCGCCACATCGAGCAGGTGCAGATCACCGTGGCCGAGACCGTGGGCGTGGAAGGCCGCGGCGACTACTACGACGACTCCGGCGCGATGCGCGACATGCTGCAGAACCACCTGTTGCAGCTGCTGTGCCTGGTGGCGATGGAACCGCCGGCGCGGTTCGGCCCGAACTCGGTGCGCAACGAGAAGATCAAGGTGTTGC
>DAOOVM010000349.1:0-2746 GCA_035370085.1 Rhodanobacteraceae bacterium
GGATCAGCGGGCACTCCATGGGCGGACACGGCGCCCTGACCCTCGCGCTGCGCCACCCGGGGCGCTACCGCAGCGTGTCCGCCTTCGCGCCGATCGTCGCACCGACGCAGGTGCCCTGGGGCCAGAAAGCGTTCCGCGCCTACCTCGGCGAGGACGTCGCGGCATGGCGCGCGTGGGACGCCTGCGCGCTGATCGAACGTGCCGTGGAACGCCTGCCGCTGCTCGTCGACCAGGGCGGTGCCGACGAATTCCTCCCCACGCAACTCCGTCCGGAGCTGCTGCAGGCCGCCTGCGCGGCCGCCGGGCATCCGCTGACCCTGCGCCTGCACCCGGGCTACGACCACAGCTACTACTTCATCGCCAGCTTCATCGGCGAGCACATTGCCCACCACGCCGCGGCCCTGCACGCGGCCATATAGCCGCCGCGGCATAGCCCCGGGCGCGGTGGCCGCACTACTCTCGGCGGCCATGAGCACCGACATCGACGCCGACGCCCCGCGCGAACCCGACTTTCCCCCCACCGACCGCCCGCTGCGCGAGGATGTCGGCCGCCTCGGCGCCCTGGTGGGCGAGATCCTGGCTGAACAGGAGGGAGCGGATTTCCTCGCCGAGGTGGAGCGCGTGCGGCGCACGGCCATCGTGCGGCGCCACGAGGGCGCGCCGGTGGACGAGCTCGCTGCCCTGCTCAGCGGCCTGGACACCGCCCACGCCACCGCCCTGGTGCGCGCCTTCGCCAGCTATTTCCAGGCCATCAACGTGGCCGAGCGCGTGCACCGTATCCGCCGCCGGCGCGAGTACGAGCGCAGCGAGGCGGCGCCGCAGCCCAGCGGGTTGCGCGACGTCGCCGTCGGCCTGGCCCGCGAGGGCGTCACCGCCGCCGACCTGGCCGCCCTGTTACCGCGCCTGCACGTCGAGCCGGTGTTCACCGCGCATCCGACCGAGGCGGTGCGCCGTTCCCTGCTGGCCAAGGAGCGTGCCCTCGTGCGCGCCCTGCTGGCCGATCTCGACCGCACGCGCACACCCGCCGAGCGCCGCGCCGACACCGAGCGCATGCGTACCGCGCTCACCGCGGCCTGGCAGACCAGCGACAACGCGCCCGAGCGCCCGAGCGTGGCGCACGAGACCGAGCACGTCGCCTACTACCTGGTCGATGTGTTGTATGAGGTGGTGCCCGAGTTCTACGACGCCTTCGCCGCCGCGCTGCGCGAGGCGGGCCTGGGCGCGGCGCCGCTGCCGCCGCTGCTGCACTTCGGCACCTGGGTCGGCGGCGACATGGACGGCAACCCCAACGTCGGCGCCGACACCATCGCCGCCACGCTGGCCGCGCAGCGCGACCTCGTGCTCGGCGCCTACCGCAAGGAGCTCACGGGCCTGCGCAGCCTGCTCAGCCAGTCGCTCTCGCGCGTGGCGGTGGACGCCGCCGTCGTCGCGCGGGTGGCGCACTACCGCGCCCTGCTGCCCAATGCGCAGCACCACCTGCCGCCGCGTGCCGAGGGCATGCCCTACCGGCAGTTGCTCGGTCTGGTGGCCGCGCGCCTGTCCGCCACCGCGCGCGAACGCCGCGATGGCTACGCCGACGCCGCGGAATTTCGCGCCGACATCGCCCTCATCGCCGACAGCCTGGCCGCCCACGGCGGCGCGCACGCTGGCGAGGCCGCCGTGCGGCGCCTGCTGCGGCGCATCGATACCTTCGGCTTCCATCTTGCCGCGCTCGACCTGCGCCAGGATTCGGCCCAGCACGACGTGGCGCTCGCCGCGCTGTTGGCCGACCCCGACTGGCCGCAGCGCCCCGCAGCCGAGCGCGCCGCGCGCCTGCGCGAGGTGCTCGACGGCACGCCGGTGGCGCAACCCGACGCGCCCGAGGCCGCCGCCACACTGGCAGTGTTCCGCACCGTGCACGCCGCGCGTCTGCGCTTCGGCGCGCAGGCCTTCGGTCCCTACATCATCAGCATGAGCCGCAGCGCGGCCGACGCCCTGGCCGTGCTGGTGCTGGCACGGCTCGCCGGCTGCGTGGACTCGCACGGCCGCGTGCCGCTGGACGTGGCGCCGCTGTTCGAGACCGTCGCCGACCTCGATGCGGCGCGCGGCGTCATTGCCGAACTCTGCGCCGAACCACACTACCGTGCCCACCTCGCCGCGCGCGGCGACCGCCAGCTGGTGATGCTGGGCTATTCCGACAGCGCCAAGGACGGCGGACTGCTCGCCTCGCGCTGGGCGCTGCAGCGCACCCAGGTGGTGCTGACCGATCTGGCGCGCGAGTCGGGCATCGCCATCCGCTACTTCCACGGCCGCGGCGGCTCCGCCAGCCGCGGCGGCGGCAAGACCGAACGCGCCATCGTCGCCGCGCCGCGCGGCTCGGTGGACGGCTACCTGCGCCTGACCGAGCAGGGCGAGGTGATCCACCGCAAGTACGGCATTCCCGCCCTGGCCCTGCGCACACTGGAGCAGACCGCCGGTGCGGTGCTGCGCGCCAGCCTGAAGCCGCGCCCGCCCGAGCCGCGCGAGGCGCAGTGGCGCAGCATGGCCAGCGCCATGGCCGAGGTGGCGCGTGCCGCCTATCGCGGCCTGGTGTACGAGCGCGACGGTTTCGCCGACTACTTCCGCGCTGCCACGCCCATCGACGTGATCGAGCGCCTGCGCATCAGTTCGCGTCCGCCGCGCCGCGCCGACGGCGCCAATGCGGCCTTCCGCATCGAACGCCTGCGCGCCATTCCCTGGGTGTTCGCCTGGTCGCAGAACCGCTGCA
>DAOOVM010000350.1:0-2745 GCA_035370085.1 Rhodanobacteraceae bacterium
GGGCACGGGCGTGGCCTGCCCGATCGGTGTCGCCGCAGGCTGATCAGGCCGGACGCTGCAGCAGGTATTCCCGCAGCACCACCGCGTTGTTGTGCTCGACATCGGCGGCGGCGTAGACGAGGGTGACCGGGCCCTCGGCCATCAGGTTGCGCAACGGCGCCAATGCGGCGTCCTTGGCGGCGAGCTCGGCGAGGTAGCGTTCGCGGAAGGCGGGCCAGCGCGCCGCGTCGTGGCCGAACCAGCGGCGCAGTTCGTCGCTGGGGGCCAGGTCGCGTAGCCACAGGCGCAGCTGCAGGGCCTCCCTGCGGCAGCCGCGCGGCCACAGGCGGTCGACCAGCACGCGCGCGCCGTCGCTGGCATCGGGAGCGACGTAGGCGCGCTTGATCTGCAGGGGAGTGTGGGTCCGCCGTGCGGCCATGTGGCCATGATGCGCCGACGCGCCGCGCGGGGAAACCCCATGCCCATCGCCGCGCGCCCCAGCGCGTTCAGCGGCGCGGCGCGATCTCCAGGTCTTCCACCCACACCAGCTCGCAGGCACCCGCGCCGGAATCGCTGCGCGTGGTGGAGGTTCGCCACTCGCCGCCGTCGGGCATGTGCGCATTCACCAGATAGCCGCGGATGTGGACGAGGTCGCCGGCGCGCACGCGGCCCAGGCTGCGCTCCACGCTGCGGTCGGCCGGGATCAGGTGCATGTTGGCGCTGGACTCGATGATCTCGCGCTCGGGGATGGGGAATTCCTGCACATGCCAGTAGTAGAAGCGGCCGAACTGGGCGATGTCGACGCGGTCCAGCACGGCGCTGTCGGACATGCGGCCCCAGCCGAGCGCGAGGTCGGTCGGCACCAGCTTGGCGCCGGCGTCGAACCAGTAGTCCTCGCGCGACAGCACGCGCGCGTCGACCTCGAAGTTCGCCACCGCGGTGAGCGTTGCGCCGGCGCGGGAGAACTGCGGCGCCGCACCCGGCAGATCGGTCTGGCGCGGCACCTCGGGCGCCAGCACGCCCGGCGCGTGCGCCACCTGGCGGTGGCTCAGGTACCCGGCGAGGGTGGCCAGGAGCAGCGCGGCGAGGATGCCGAGGCGACGCACGGCGGATTAGCGACGGCCGCGGGCCGCTGCGTCGCGCCGCGGCGCCACCGCCCGGGGCAGGGTAGGGCTCAGCCGAAGTCCTTCAGCAGGGCGTCGCGCGTGGCGCCCGCCACGGCGAGCCGCGCCGGCAGGCGCGCGTCGTCGATGCCGAAGGCCAGCGCGGCGCCAGCGCGCAGAGCCATGATGGCCTCGGGCGTGAACTCGAAGCGCAGGAAATGCACCGCCGCGGTCTTGTCGGCCTCGCTGCGGTCCATGTCCTCGTCGGCAAACAGGCGCGCGCGGCCGTGGCCGGTCACCTCGGCGTACACGGCGTGCTCGATGCCGCCCAGGCGCGCCAGCTCGCGCTTGCGCACCTCCGGATCGGCGTATTCGATCAACATCGTCGCCTTGAGGTTAGTACCGTCGGGGATGAGCGGGTTGTAGGCGTCCAGTTCCTCCTGGATGGCCGCGGCCTCGAAGATGCGCTCGATGCGCAGCATCTCCTGCACCTGGTACTGCACCGTGAGCCGATCCTCGAACAGCAGGGTCACGTGCTCGCCCAGATGCACGGTACGGGCCTTCTTGTGCGCGATCACGCGCGTGCGGAACGCGGCGCGCTCGGCCGCGTAGGCTTCCAGCGTGTGCAGGTCGGAGCGCTTGAGTCTGTCCATGCCTCGTTTCCTTTGCTTGCCGGCGGCGGAGTGCACCAGGCGCAGGTGACGGCGCCGGTGCTGCAGGGTGTCGAGCTCGGCCGCGTCGCCGGTCGTGTCGTTCATGGCAGCGATGGGTCAGATGCCGTAGGCGCGCCGCAGCAGGCTCAGCGGGTGTTCGGCCTCGCGGCCGTCGCCGAGACCGTGGGCGATGTGCGCCCCGGCCATGACACAGTCGCTGGTGAAGTGTTGCGCCTCGGCTTGCTTCACGCGGTTCTCCACCGGCTTGGCGATCTTGCGCGCGAAGTCGTAGGTGGCCTGCTTCACGCCGTAGGTGCCGTCGTGGCCGGAGCAGCGCTCGATGGCCGTCACCTGCGTGCCGGGCACCAGCTCCAGCACCTGGCGGGTCTTGGGGCCGATGTTCTGCACGCGCTGGTGGCAGGCGACCTGCCAGGCCACCTTGCCCAGCTCGTGGCGGAAATCGGTCCTGAACTGGCCTGCGGCCTGGCGGTGCATGAGGTATTCGAAGGGGTCGTAGATGGCGCGCTTGACGGCCTGCACCTCGGCGTCACCAGGGAACATGAGCGGCAGTTCCTGCTTGAACATGAGCACGCAGGAGGGAATCGGCGCGACGATGTCCCAGCCATCGCGCACCAGGGCGGACAGCACGGGCAGGTTGTCGTTCTTGTACTTCTCCACCGTGTCGAGGTCGCCCAGTTCCAGCTTGGGCATGCCGCAGCACTGGTTTTGCCGCACCAGGCGCACGGCGATGCCGTTGTGGCGGTACACCGCCACCAGGTCGTCGACCATCTGCGGATGGTTGTAGCGGCCGTAGCAGGTGACGAACACCGCGACCTTTCCCGTGGTCGGGCCGGCGGCCACCGCATTGGCTCCGTCATCGTCCGCGCGCACGCGCTTGTCGGCGGTGTCGCTGTGGTAGGCCGGCACCTTGGCGTCGCGGTGCACGCCCAGGGTCTTCTCGATCACTCCGCGCACGGTCGGATTGCTGTTGCCCCAGTTCACGGCTTCCA
>DAOOVM010000351.1:0-2717 GCA_035370085.1 Rhodanobacteraceae bacterium
TAGGTGACCGAATCCCACAGGAAGAACCGCGGCGTGGCGTCCAGCAGCAGGAACAGCGCCTTCACCGCCACCACGGCGAGGCACACGGCAAGCCACTCGCGACGCACGCGCGGCAGGGAAGCGGAACGATCGGACATGCGAGGGATGGGCAGCGCAGCGGGCGCGCAGTATAGCCAGCCCCCGCCGCCGCAACCGTGACGCCGCCGCGCGGCGGCGACCGCACGGCCCAGGCATGACCTTGCGCGCATGACGGCCCGCGGCCGCGCCCCGTACACTGCCGCCCGACTTCACCCCGGAGGCAGCACATGGCGCAGTGGTTCTTCAGCTACAACGGCCAGCAGATGGGCCCGCTCGACGACGTAGCGGCGCGCGCGCAGGCGCGCAGCAATCCGAACGGACACTGCTGGCGCCAGGGCTTCAGCGACTGGCAGCCGATCGCCCAGGTGGCGGAGCTGCAGAGCGGCCCGCTGGCGGGCGCCGCACCGCCGCCCGTGCCCGGCGGCAGCGGCACGGCCGACGAGATCGACTACAAGATCTTCGGCAGCGACATGCAGTTCGTGGAAATCGAGCTCGACCCCGGCGAGAGCGCCGTGGCCGAGGCCGGCGCCATGATGTACAAGGACGCCACCGTGCAGATGGACACGGTGTTCGGCGACGGCTCGCGCAGCAGCGCGGGCGGCGGCTTCATGGACAAGCTGCTCAGCGCCGGCAAGCGCGTGATCACCGGCGAAAGCCTCTTCACCACCGTGTTCACCCACGCCGGCAGCGGCGGCAAGGCGCGCGTGGCCTTCGCCGCGCCCTACCCCGGCACCATCGTACCGATGAAGCTGTCCGAACACGGCGGCCGCCTGATCTGCCAGAAGGACAGCTTCCTGTGCGCCGCGCGCGGCGTGTCGCTGGGCATCTTTTTCCAGAAGAAGATCCTCACCGGCCTGTTCGGCGGCGAGGGCTTCATCATGGAGAAGCTCGAGGGCGACGGCTGGGTGTTCGTGCACGCCGGCGGCACCATCGTCGAACGCACCCTGGCGCCGGGCGAACGCCTGGACGTGGACACCGGCTGCGTGGTGGCCTTCCACAGCGACGTGGACTTCGACGTGAAGCCCGTGGGCGGCATCAAGAGCGCCCTGTTCGGCGGCGAAGGCCTGTTCCTCGCCACCCTCACCGGCCCCGGCAAGGTGTGGCTGCAGTCCCTGCCATTCTCGCGCATGGCCGGCCGCATGCTGGCCGCCGCCCCGCAGCGCGGCGGCAGCCGCGAGGAAGGCTCGGTGCTCGGCGGCCTCGGCAATATCCTCTCCGGCGACCGCGACTTCTGAGCCCCGCGCAGGCCGCGCGCCCTTCGCACCACGAGGGGCGCGCGGCAGCCGCCGCGGCGGCCCCGCCGCACCGCCGATGCCCGACGCCCTCTGCCCGCACCTGCGCCCGCTCCTCGCCGCCCTGCTCGCCGACGGCGCGCGCATCGTCGCATCCCGCGTGTCGCCGGACACCGGCGCGGTCGAGGTGCAGCTCGACACCGTGCTGCGCCACGGCGACGTGACCGCGCGCTTTACCTTCCCCGCCGGCGTGACCTGGTACTGGGCCGACCCGCACTACGGCCACGGCAACGGCCTGCTGTGCACGCACTGCCGGCACAGCCTCGAAGGCCCGTTCTACGCCGACGATCCCCGGCGCACCTTTGGCGAGTGAACGCGCGGGCAGCGACCGCGTTGCCCGAGTAGCGCGTCGATGGCCAACGGGTCGGATTGCGGAACCCGCATGCCAATCACTCTGCGGGCCACCGATGGCCGATGGAGCCTATGGCGTCGCTCCGCTGGGTGAGCGGGGCTTTCGAGCGGCGTCAGTCGCGAGCCTGCGAACGCCAGCGCGCCTGCATGCGTTCTGGCCAGAGTCCCGCCCAGAGCGCCGAGCGCTCACCTAAAGGCCGGATATGACCGAAGGGAATCCCCGTGGGACATGACCGCAACCGCGCAAATTGCCAATCGGCGATTTACTCGGACCCTTGCAAGGGGGCCGTAAACGAATTGCTAGGCGCCACCGCCGCCAGCTCCAGCCCGAACCCATCGCCACAAGAATGGTACGACTGCAAAGACGAACCAGAATGCCAGAAGAGGGCCACACGTCGCGAAGCATAGCTTCATGACGTCCACCTCAATGACTTGATGCCCAACGTGAAGCAGAGCCGTTCCCCACCACGACCCCTCGCCCACAACACTCCACCAATGACATGAAAGGAAGGTCCCTTCGAGAGGCAAAACCTCCTTGGGTTGTCCGTTGCCAAATAGGCATTGACCGGGCAGGACGCGTACATACTCAACCGCCAAGGTCAGCACGATGATTGCTAGCCAGATGCCGCTGAGGGCTACTGCGATTCGGGTGTTCCTCGACATACCTTTTGGGCTTGACTGACTTTTTATGAAGAATAGAAATTCATTTCATAGGCCCGCATGGCGCCTGCGAAAAAACAAACAAGAAACCGACAAGTACGACTGCAACCGCACCGTTCCCCAAACGACGGATCACTCGGTCACTTGCGCGAGGAGTCCATCCACGAATTGTTAGGTGCCATGCTGCGATGAGAAGCCGCCCGCGAGCAACTCGACCTCCTCGAGCATGCAAATCCCATTGCCGCCGGACAGAGGCCTGACGCCCAGAATGACCCCGGAGGGCCCGTGCTCCGCCTGGACTACGACGACCGGTTGCCTCTCGCCCGACTGACCTGC
>DAOOVM010000352.1:0-2634 GCA_035370085.1 Rhodanobacteraceae bacterium
CAGATCGTCGTGGCCGTACCAGGTGGCTGCCTGAACCTGCGTGAGCGGAAGGAACAAAGCAGCGGAGGCGACGCGGACTTTCATCGATGGTCTCCACGGTGCAGGGCTGTCGAGGCCAGTGTGGGAGGTGATCACGACAGCCGATTTCGCATCGCGAAGGGCGTGCCAACCACCTGTCAATCAGCGGAATGCGGCGCCGACAGCAATCAGGGTGAAGTTGTCGGGAGCGCCGGCCTTCAGCACGGCCTTGTGCGTCGCCTGCACGAGCGGGAGCGGGTCGACGAACGCTCCCATCAGCTTGCACCAGGTCGCGTCACCTAACACGTCGTGGATGCCATCCGTGCAGAGGATCACGGCATCGCCATCGCGAAGCTCGGCTTCAGCACGATGGATCGCGAAGGCGCCTTCATGCGGATCGGCGATCAGGCAGTCGGACAGCGCATCGTAGATGCTTGCGTACTCGGTGGAGGCGTCGGCCTCGCCGGCGTCGATCATCCGCTGCAGCTCGGTGTGATCCCTGCTGAGCTGCTGCACCGAGCCGTCGCGTCTCCGCAGGTAGGCGCGACTGTCACCGGAGTTGAGCACGACAACGCGGCCCTCAAGGAAATGGGCGGCGACGAGCGTGCAGGAACTGCCCCGCAGGTTGGGGCGACGGGCGAGCTCGGCGGCAAGTCGCGCCTGCGTTTCCCGTACGTGTCGCGCGGCGACCTGCCCTTCCTGCAGCCATTCCGGATGCGCCGCGATCACGCGCGGCAAGGTCTTCAACACAAAGCGACTGGTGAACTGCGCATTGGGGCTCGTCGCCACGCCGTCCGCAAGCGCGGCCAGCACATCGGTTTCGACCAACGCTTCCCGGGGTAGGAGTCGATCTTCCTGCCAGACTTCGGCGCCGACGAGCACGGCATCCTGCTGCCTAGCCGGAGCGCCGCGATGCATAGCGAAGGCCACGCGCAAGCGCGCGGAGAAGTCCGCCATCAAGCCACCGTCGGCGATTCGTGCCGCGTCGGAGCGCGCACGGCCATCAGTCGCGTCATGGCGAAGGTGTCGCGCTCGCAGTAGGCCAGCAGCTGCGCCTTGAGTTCTTCGCGACGGGCTTCCGGGGTGTCGGGATGGATCGCTTCCCTGTACGCCGCCTGCGCTTCGCTGCCGTCGCCGACGGCGAGGTCGGCGTAGTCGAGTTCCGGCGCCACGGTAGGCAGCACCGCCTTGAGCGACCAGGAGCCGCGCATGTCGCGGTGGTAGTAGTGTTCGCGATAGATCGGCAGCAGGTCGACCATGCGTTCGATGATCGCGTGCAGTGCATCCGCCTTGGGCGGGAACTGCACGGCCAGCTCGCGCAGGCGGGCCGCTTCGAACTTGCCGTTCCAGACCAGTATCGGACCTTTCTTTCCGACCGCGTCGAGCAGCGCATCCACGAAACCGGCAAGCGATGATCGACCCGAGACATCGAGGAATGCGGCGTGCGTGAAGCGGCCATCACGCTGCTGCGTGTGGCACGAGAACTGAAACGGCAGCTGCTGGAACGGACGCGTGCCGAGCCAGCGCGGCACGGCGTACATGATCGTCTCGAAGTCGAGGAAATGTCGCGGGTAGCCGATGTCGTCCAGCACCTGCCCGAGCGTGGGCGAGATCCAGGGACGGTTCGTGCGCGTGGCGCGCGCGATGCGCCGGTGCCTGGCGTTCTCCAGTGCGGCCAGCGGCACCTTGCGCAGATCGGTGTGGCCTTCCGCCTGCAGGCGCTCGATCAGCAACCTGGCGTGCGGCAGCAAGGTCACCGGGAAGTCCGGCCCCGGCGGCTCTGCTGACCGGCAATGCTCGAAGAACGGGCACGGGTACGGATCCTCGCACTGCGCGCCGGTGGCGATGGCGGGCATCTCGCCACGGGCCACGCGCTTCAGGCGCGTCACGATGGCCGGGATCTTCGGCTGCAGTGCCTCGACCTCCGCTGTGATGTCCTTGCACACCAGCAAGCCGGCGTAGTCGCCTTCGCGCGTGTACACGAAGTCGCGATCAAGATGCGCCAGCTCGATCTTCGTGACGTTGCGTCCCGAGCCGCGCGCCACCCACGTCTGGATGGCGCAGTCCCAGATGTGCTCGGGCTTCACGCCCGTGGTCGACTTCACCTCGATCAGCGTGTCGCCACGCGGGCCGCGCCGGTACGCGTCCACGCGCACGCGCACGTCACGGTGCGAGAACGCGGGCTCGAACAGCATCGGCGTGGTGCGCCGCGACTGGGCGAGCAAGGCAGCGGTTTCCGCCAACGCTTGCTCCACCTCGCGATGTCCCGCCTCCACAAGCACGCCGCCGCCCAACAGTTCGCGCGCCAGTTCGCCGAAACGCGTTCCTTCGTCGAGGCGCGCCTGGGCTTCGTCCGTCCACGCGACGAGATCCGGCTGGTGCATTTCCAGCCAGAGCCGCTTGTGGCACTGGCGGCCGTTCTGGATGCGGGTTTTGGAGAGGAGAGGTTTCGGGGTGCTCATCGACTGGTGATCTTCCAATGTGTGAAATCGGCGGATTTGGAAGACTTGGTGCGCGTGACCTTCTTCAACGAGCCCGGGAACCCTGTCAAAGGCAGGAACCACTTCCTGAGGCCAATGTGCAGGGGATGCTCGACTAGTCGGTCCGTCAGCAGGC
>DAOOVM010000353.1:0-2631 GCA_035370085.1 Rhodanobacteraceae bacterium
TCGAATACACCGACGAGGCGGGCGTGCGTGCCATGGCGCAGGCCGGCACGGTCGCGGTGCTGCTGCCCGCCGCCTTCTACGCCCTGCGCGAGACGCGCGTGCCGCCGATCGAGTCATTCCGCCGCCACGGCGTGCCCATGGCCGTGGCCAGCGACCTCAATCCCGGCACCTCGCCCATCCTGTCCCTGCGCCTGGCCATGAATCTGGCCTGCACTCTGTTCCGGCTCACGCCCGAGGAAGCGCTGCGTGGCGCCACGGTACACGCGGCGCGGGCGCTGGGCCTCAACGACCGCGGCACGCTGCAGGCGGGGCGCCGCGCCGACTTCGTGGTGTGGGACATCGACCACCCGGCCGAGCTGTGCTACTGGATCGGCGGCGCGCTCACGCGCGCTGTCTACGCCGCTGGCCGCCGCGTGCACGCGATCTGAGCAGCCGGCCCGCCCGGCGCCCGCCGCTGCGCCGCGCGGCAAGAAAAAACCCCGCCAAGGCGGGGTCTTTTCTCGACAGCATCGCCGCCCGCTGCGGGGCGCGGCGCGGTGTGGGCCTCAGGCGGCCGGCTTCTTGGCCGGCGCCTTCTTCGCGGCCGCAGGGGCCGCCTTCTTCACCGCCGGCTTGGCCACGGTCTTGGTGGCGGCGACGGTCTTGGCGGAATGCGGACGCGCGATGCCGTAGCTGCCGGCGTAGCGCTTGCCCTTGGCGGTTCTCTTGTCGCCCTTGCCCATGGCGTTACCTCGATACGTGATGGATACGAAAACGGCCGGGCAGGATAGCAGCGCAGGCGGAAAGCGCAAGGGCGGGGCCGGCGGACGCCGCCCTGCTCAATGGTGGTGGTGGTGGGAGTGGGGGCCGCCCGCGTGCCGGCCGTGCGCGGCCTCGCGCGAGCCGGCGGCCCCGCGCCGCGGCGCGGGGCAGCCCGGCTCGGCACAGCCGGCGCCGTCCACCTGCACCGTGACGTGGTCGATGTCGTGGCGCTCGTGCAGCACACGGCGCAGTTCGGCGATCACGGCATCCGGCTGCGCCCCGGGCGCGACCTGGGCGTGCAGGGTAGCCATGCGGCTGCCCCCGGCCAGCTGCCACACGTGCACATGGTGGACGTTGCGCACGTCGCCCACCTCGGCCTCGAGCAGCGCAGGCAGGCGTTCGATCTCCAGCCCCTCGGGCACGCCCTCGAGCAGGATGTGGGCGGACCGCCGCAGCAGGTGCCAGGCACTGTTGAGAATCAGCACGGAGACGAACACCGACACCAGCGGGTCGGCCCAGCTCCAGCCCAGATAGCGCACGAGCAGGGCCGCCGCGACGGCACCGAGCGACCCGAGCAGGTCGCCCAGCACGTGCAGGCGCGCGCCGGCCGTGTTGACGTCGTCGTGGTCGTGCCCACCGAGCACCTGCAGCACCAGGGCGTTCACCAGCAGGCCCGCCAGCGCCACGCCGAGCATCACGCCGCTCAGGATGGCGCTGGGCTGGAAGAAGCGCAGCACGGCCTCGAAGGCGATCCAGGCCACCAGGACGAACTGCGCCAGCGCATTGGTGTAGCCGACCAGCACTTCCAGGCGCGCATAGCCGAAGCTGCGGCGCGCATCCGCCGGCCGCCGCGCGTAGTGCGCACCGAGCCAGGCGAACAGCAGGGCCAGGGCGTCCACCAGCATGTGACCGGCGTCGGCCAGCAGGGCCAGCGAGCCCGACACGATGCCGCCCGCCGCCTCCGCGACGAGGGTGATGGCGGTGAGGCCGAAGGCCAGCAGCAGCCGGCGCTCGCGCCGACCGTCGCCGGCGCGCGGGTGGTGGTGATGGTGATGGTGCTCGTCCGTGTAGGGATCGGGCAGGGAGGGGGAATTGGGCGAAGTCATGCCCGGATGCTAGGAAGACCGGCCGCGGTTACACAATCACCGCCGCCGCGGCCTCGCCTCAGGCGGCCTCAGCCCAGATGGCGGCAGCGGGCGTCGTGCACGTGGCCCAGCCGCAGATTGGTCAGGTGTGCCAGCGACAGCAGCACACCACCGGCGCTCACCAGCAGGGCGTGCCACAGGGGCGCGCTGCCGCTGTCCAGCCCTATGCCGCCGAGCAGCAGGCCCACGCCGGGCAGCAGCAGGGCCAGCGCGCGCCGATCGCCGTGGCGTCGCAGGCCCAGCCCGATCGTCAGGCTGCCCAGTCCGCAGGCGAACAGCACGAAGGCGCGTTCGACCGCATGGTTGGCGAGAAAGCCCAGGCCCAGGGCGGGGAGCAGCGCGACGACGAAGGGCAGCACGGCGCAGTGCAGCGCGCACAGGAAGGACGCCGTCGCACCGAAGCGGTCGGCGCAGGCGACGAGCACTTCGCGCAGGCGGGACGTCGTTTCGGCGGGGGCGGTGCGGTCGTTCACGGGCGGCCTGTCGGTGACTGCAAGGCGGCGCGGGCGAACCCGCGCTTTCGTTACATTGTAACCACATCGGCCCGTGAAGGCAGCGCGCGGCCGGCGCCTCCGCGCCAATCGCCGTGCGTCCCGTTCAGCTGCGCGCGCAGCGCGCGCACAGGCCGTGCACTTCCAGCGTCTGTGCGCGCGGCCGGAAACCGCGCTCGTGCGCCTGCGCTCCGAGGAGCTTCGCCACGCGGTCATCGCAGATTTCCTCCGCGCTGGCGCAGGCGTCGCAGATC
>DAOOVM010000354.1:0-2610 GCA_035370085.1 Rhodanobacteraceae bacterium
CAGCGCACAAAAGTCAGCATGCCGGCGAGATTGAACTCCGCAAGCTGGCGGTAGCGGAGATCGGTCGAACGGTTCCAGCTCAACACGATCGCTTCGGCGTCGATCCGCACGTCCACCGGCGCAACGGTGATCACCAGCCCCTGATAGCGCTGCTGGGCGAGCATGGCCTCGCCCAGGGTCGTACAGGCCATGGCGACATAGCCGAGAACGCCGTAATGCCCTGGCCGGATGTGCTCGGCAACATGCACGCCGAGATCAGGATCCTGGGCCAGCACGGCGGCGCGATTGAACAATTCAGCCGCCTCCAGCTCGCTGACGCGCGCATCGCGGTCGTTGAGATCCACGTTCAGGCTCCGCTGCAGTTCGGTCGCATCGATCTGCCGCAGGCGCAAATAGTCGAACAAGGCCAGCAGATAGCTGACCGCGGTGCTGGGCGCGAGGGCCGCAGGGTCGTCGACTCCGGTCTTGGCGCGTGCTGTCATACAGATTGTCGTGCGGGGTCAAGCGGCAAGTGATACACAATGGAGAGAATGCTAACAGTCAATACATCGTGCGAATCGAGGAGCTTATGGAAACGCTGGACTGGTGGGCCAAAAACATCTTCTACATCGCCATCCCCTATTTTCTGGTCCTGATGGCCTGGGAGTGGTTCGCCCTGCGCCGCGCCAAGAGCAAGGGCAAAAGGGGCTACGAGATCAAGGACAGCAGCGTCAGCATCTCGCTGGGCCTGATCAAGCTCGGCATGCGGGCCCTGTGCGCAGGCTATACCGGCTGGCTGTTTGCTTTCGTCTATGAACATCGCCTGTTCACGCTCTCGCCCCTCGTCTGGTGGACCTGGGTGCTGCTGTTCTTCGCCGACGACTTTACCTATTACTGGTATCACCGCAGCGCGCACCGTTGCCGCCTGTTCTGGATGGAGCACGTCAATCATCATTCCAGCGAGCACTACAACCTCAGTACTGCGCTGCGCCAGTCGACCCTGGGCCCGGCGTATACCTTCGTGTTCTACCTGCCGCTGGCCTTCGTCGGCTTTCACCCGCTGGCGATTGCGGTGCAATTCGGCATCAGCCTGATCTACCAGTACTGGATCCACACCGAGGCCATCGACCGCCTGGGCTTCCTCGAAAAGTTCATGAACACGCCCTCGCATCACCGCGTCCACCACGGCAGCAACGGCATCTACATCGACAAGAACTACGCTGGCATCCTCATTATCTGGGACAAGCTGTTCGGCACCTTCCAGGAAGAGCGCCGCGACGTCCCGGTGAAATACGGCCTGGTGCACGACCTCAAGACCTTCAGCCTGCCCACCGTGATTTTCCACGAGACCGCCTTCATGCTGCGCCAGGTCTGGAACGCCAAGGGCTGGCGCAACAAGCTGGGCTGGATTTTCGGCCCGCCGGAGTGGTCGCCGGACGGTCCGCAATATCCGCCGGATCACCCCTACTGGCAGACGCAAGCGGCCACCAAGGCAAGCTGAAATCGCCGGCATGCGGGCTCACACGATTGCAGGATTCGCCCGCACATTGCCGTCTGCTTCAATAAACCAGATTCCTCATACGGAAACGCCATGCGCTTCGACAATCAGGTGGTGATGATTACCGGCGCGGCCGGCTCTCTCGGCAAGGCGGTTGCCGCAGGCTTTGCTGCTGGTGGCGCCAGGCTGGCGCTGGCCGACGTCAGCGAGGCCGTGCTGCAACAAGCGTATCCCGGCACCGCCGACACACGCCTGCTGCTGCCGGCCAACCTGCTCGACTCTGCCTCGGCGCAGAATGCGGTTAACGCCGCGATGCAGAAGTTCGGCCGTCTCGACGCCCTCTGCAACATCGCCGGCGGTTTCGCCATGGGCACCCCGGTGCATGCCACTGCGGCAGCCGACTGGCAAAAGATGCAGGACATCAACGTCGGCACCCTGCTCAATGCCGTGCGCGCCGCGGTACCGGCGATGCTGGCGGGCGGCGGCGGGAAGATTGTCAACGTCGGCGCTGGCGCCGGCCAGAAAGGCGTGGCGCAGATGGGGGCCTACAGCGCCTCGAAGAGCGCGGTGATCCGCATCACCGAAGCCATGGCCGGCGAACTGCGCGAGCAGAACATCAACGTCAACTGCGTGCTGCCCAGCATCATCGACACGCCACCGAATCGCGCCGCGATGCCAGACGCCGATCCGAAGAAATGGGTCGCGCCGGGCGATCTGGCGGCAGTCATCACCTTCCTCTGCTCCGAGCAGGCGCGCGCGGTGCACGGCGTCGCGCTGCCGGTCGTGGGATTGAGCTGATGAGCGGCAAGACGCGCGAACAGCAGCTCGACGAACTGCTCGACAAGCAGGCGATTTACGAGCTGATCATGGCCTACTGCAACGCTGCCGACCGCCACGATCACGTCAAGATGCGTACGCTCTATCACGAGGATGCGATTGACGATCACGGCCACTTCGCCAAGGGCCTGGCGATGGAATTCATCGACAAGCTGCCGGAAATCCAGAAGGCCATGGAAATCCTGCATCACAACGTGACGACCGTGAACCTCAAGCTAGCCGGCGACCGCGCCGAGGGCGAGGTCGGGTATAGGAAGTTCAACCGCCCTTTTTTGCGAGTCTGGCAGGTAGGAAGC
>DAOOVM010000355.1:0-2606 GCA_035370085.1 Rhodanobacteraceae bacterium
CAGCCGTGAGCGTGTTCTGCACCAGATTGGTCGGGTCGAGCACGATGTCGCCGACGCCGAACAGCGCGTGCGCGGGCTGCGCGATGCCGAAGGCGAGCACGCAGGCGGCGGTCAACGCGGCGAGCTTGGGAGCATGGGTTTTCATGGGTGGTTCTCCTGCGGATGGGTGGGAACAAAGGCGGCGCCCGGCGGCGTGCCGGGGAAGTCACGCAGCAGCTCGGCCGCCCAATCGAGGCTGCGGTGGCGCAGCCATGCGGCTGCGAACGTGGAAGAAGCGGTGGAAGCCACGGTGAGCACCGCGTCGATGTCGCGCTGGTCTTGCGGCGTGGAAGCGCCCGCGAAGGCCAGCACCGCCGGCCCCAGGTCAAGGTCGAACAGGCGATTGCCGAGACGGGATTGGTAGTAGTAGTCGCGCTTGGGCTGCGCGGTGGCGACGATCTCGATCTGCCGGCTGTTGAGGCCGAAGCCTTCGTAGATCGTGCGAATCTGCGGTTCTGTCGCCTGCGGATTGGCCAGGAAGATGCGGCTGGCGCAGCTCTCAATGATGGCCGGCGCGATGCTCGAATCCTTGATGTCCGCGAGCGACTGCGTGGAGAAGATGACGCTGACGTTCTTCTTGCGCAGCGTCTTGAGCCACTGGCGAATGCGCGCGGCAAACGCGGGCTCGTCGAGGAACAGCCACGCCTCATCGAGGATCAGCAGCGTCGGCGCCCCGTCGAAGCGCTCATCGAAGCGGGCGAACAGATAGCGCAGCACCGCCTGCACCGCAGCCTTGCTGTGCATTAGCTCTTCCATCTCGAAGCCTTGCACGTCGGCCATGCCCAGTCGGTCGCGGTCGGCGTCCAGCAGCTTGCCGTGGGCACCGCCCAGCACATAGGGCGCGAGCGCCTGGCGCAGCGCGTTCGATTGCAGCAGCACCGACAGGCCGGTCATGGTGCGCTGTTCCACCGGCGCACCGGCAAGGCTGCCAAGTGCCGACCAGACCGCCGCCTTTTCTTCGGGGCCGACGGCGACACCTTCGTGCAGCAAGCGGCCCTCGATCCATTCGGCGGCCCAGGTTCGGTAGCCATCGCGGTCGATGCGCGCCAAGGGCTGGAAAGCGATCTCGCCATCCAGCCCGAGGTCGTAGTGCTCGCCGCCGAGGCCCAGGATCGTGGCGCGCATCGAGCGCCCCATGTCGAACGCGAAGATGCGCGAGCCGCGATAGCGGCGGAACTGCATCGCCAGCGTGGCGAGCAAGACCGACTTGCCCATGCCGGTCGGGCCGGCCACCAGCGTGTGGCCCACGTCGCCGATGTGCGTCACCAGCCGGAACGGTGTCGCGCCTTCGGTGCGCGTGACGATCAACGGCGGGCCGTCGAGGTGTTCGTTCTTCTCCGGCCCGGCCCATACCGCCGACACCGGCATCATGTGCGCCAGATTCAGCGTCGAGACGATGGGCTGGCGCACGTTGGCGTATGCGTTGCCGGGAATCGAGGACAGCCACGCATCCACGGCGTTGAGCGTTTCGGGGATGGTGACGAAGCCGCGCCCCTGGATGACGCGCTCCACCATGCGCAGCTTTTCATCTGCCACGGCGGGATCGGCATCGAGCACCGTTACCGTGGCGGTGAGGTAGCCGAAGGCCACTTGATCGCTGCCCAGCTCCTGCAAGGCGGCGTTCGCGTCGGCGGCCTTGTTGCTGGCATCCGTGTCCACCAGCGGGCTTTCCTGCTGGAAGATCGTTTCGCGCAGCAGCGCGATGACGTTCTTGCGCTTGGCGAACCACTGGCGGCGCAGGCGGGCGAGTTCTTTTTCCGCCTCGGATTTGTCGAGGCAGAGAAAGCGCGTGCTCCAGCGGTACGCAAACCCCAGGCGGTTGAGGTCGTCCAGAATCCCCGGCCAGGTCGAGGTCGGGAAGCCCCGCACTGTCGCAATACGCAGGTGCTGGTCGCCCAGCATCGGCGCGAGGCCGCCGACCAGCGGGGCATCGGCCAGCAGCGCATCGAGGTGAAACGGCACTTCAGGTACGCCCACACGGTAGCGCCGCGTCGAGATAGCCGCGTGCAGGTAGGTCAGCGTCTGGCTGTCGTCCAGCCAGGCAATCTCCGGCATCACGCCATCAAGCAGGTCAAAGACGCGATCTGTTTCCGCGATGAAGGCGGTCAGTCGCTCGCGCCAGTCCACGCCTTCGGTGGGACGGTTCTCGTACAACATGCCCGCCGCGCGGGCGCGGGATTCCTCGGGCGGCAGGTACACCAGCGTCAGGTGGTAGCCGCTCTCGAAATGGTTGCCCGATTCCTCGAACGCTGCCCGGCGTTCCTCGTCCACTAGCCAAGACAACGGTTCGGGAAAGTCGGAATGTGGGTAGTCGGCCGCAGCGCGGCGCTCGGCCTCGATGAACAGCGCCCAGCCCGAGCCCATCCGGCGCAGCGCGTTGTTCAAGCGGGCCGACGTGGCGATCAGCTCGCCTTGCGTGGCGCTGTCGAGGTCAGGCCCGCGAAACCGCGCCGTGCGCTGGAAACTGCCGTCCTTGTTCAAGACGACGCCCGGCGCGATCAGCCCGGCCCAGGGCAGCCAGTCGGCCAGCAGCGCGGGCCGCTGGCGGTATTCGGCAAGGTTCAGCA
>DAOOVM010000356.1:0-2604 GCA_035370085.1 Rhodanobacteraceae bacterium
CACACCGCTGGGATTCAACGGCAGTTGGGTGCGTACCGCAGAGATGGTGAAGCTACCGCTGGTGGTGGGCTCGAACGCGGAATGGCTACCGCTCCCGCCGCCGCCGCCGCAACTTGCCAGAGTCGCGCTGATCAGCAACAAACCCAGGCATTTGCTCAAGGCTTTCATATCGTTTCTCCAAGCTCGCAATTTCTGCAGTTCCGATCCCGCGCCCAGCCACAGCGTACCGGCGTCGGCCGCTTACTTTAGACTTTCGTTGAGGATTCGAGGCGTGACGAAGATCAGCAGTTCCGCCTTCGTGTTCTTGCGCTTGTCGTTGCGGAACAGGGCGCCCAGGCCCGGCACGTCGCCGAGGAAGGGGACCTTCTTCAGGTCATCGCGCTTCTCGACCTCGTAGACGCCGCCGAGCACGACGGTCTGTCCGTTGTCGACGAGCACCGAGGTGTTGATCTCGCGCTTGTCGAGCTGCGGCACGAAGCCGCCGCCGGGGTTGGGCACGAGGGCCGCGATGGCGTCCTTCTTCACATTGAGCGCCAGGAAGACGCGCTGATCGGCGGTGATGGTCGGCGTGACCTGCAGCTCAAGCACAGCGTCCTTGAACTGGACGGTAGCCTGTGCGTTGCCGCCACCGCCGCCGCTCTGGAACGTGACGTAGCCGATCTCCTGACCCTGCTTGATTACCGCCTCTTGTTGATTGGCCGTGATCACGCGAGGGCTGGAGATCACTTCCCCGCGGCCTTCCGTCTGAGCCGCCGAAAGCTCCAGATCCAGCAGATAGTCGGCCCCCAAAATTGCCAAGCCGAACGCCCCAGCGGGCGATGCCGCAGGCAGATTGACATTCAGGCGATCGGGGAGCGCCGGGGTCGCGATGCCACCCGGGAACTGTCCCGGCGTCGAAACGGGAAGCCCCCGTCCACCTGCAAATCGATTGCTCAGCGCCACATTGGCCATGGAGTCCGCGGCGCTCTGTCGTCCGCTCGTGGTCACGACATTACCGTGGCGATCCTCGTAGCCTCCGCTGACGCCGAACTTCACGCCCAAGTCGCGCGCGAAATCGTCCGTCGCGATGACGATACGCGACTCGATCAGCACCTGTTGCACTGGACGATCGAGAACCGCAATCAGTTCGCGGATTTCCTTGATCTTGTCGGGCGTGTCATTGACCAACAGAGTATTTGTGCGTTCGTCGAAGGTCACGCTGCCCCGGGGTGAGAGCAGGCCGCGGGTTGATGCGGCGGCGGTCGAGGCGCTACCACCTCCCGCCGCCTGCGCCTGCTTGCCCTCTGTCAACAGGCTCGCTATGTCCTTGGCCTTGCCATAGCTGATGGCAATGTAGGCCGTCTCGAGTTCGACGCGCTGCTCGAGCGCGATGCGCGCATCTTCCTTGGCCTGCTCGTAGTCGGAGATCTCCTTCTGCGGCGCCACCCAGATCACGTTACCGCGACGGCGCTTGTCCAGCCCTTTGGCCTGCAGCACCAGGTCCAGCGCCTGGTCCCAGGGCACATTCACCAGGCGCAATGTGACGTTGCCCTTGACGCTGTCGGCTACCACCACGTTGAGATCGGACACATCGGCGATCAGTTGCAGCACTGAACGGGTCGGAATGTCCTGGAAGTTGAAGGTGACGCGTGCGCCGCTGTATTCGGGCTCCGCGTCCTTGCCCTTCTTGGCCTTCTCGTCATCGCGCTTCGGTGCGACCTCGATGACGTACTCGCTGCCGGTCTGGTAGGCCAACTGCTCGAACGGCGGCTTGACCGAAATTTCCATGTGGGCGCCGTTGCCCCCCGAGCGCGTCTCGATGAACTGCACGGGCGTGGCGAAGTCGAGCACATCCAGGCGCTGGGCCAGATTGGGAGGCAAATTGGCGTTGTACAGATCCAACACGACTTTGTCGCCTTCGCGCTTGACGTCGGCCGTCGCACCTTCGCCGCTGAACGAGACGATGATGCGGCCCTCGCCGTTCTTGCCGCGGCGGAAGTCGACATTGGACACCTCGGTGCCGCCGGCGGCGACGGACTTGGTGGGGTCGTTACCTACCATGGCGGTGGTGGTGGCCGAACCCGAAGCCCCGTTCCCGACCGTCACGATCAGGCTGGTGCCGTCGACGCGGGTCTCGTAGCTCGACGGCCGTACCAGGTCGATCACGACGCGGGTTCGACCGGCGGCTTCGACCGCGGACACGCCGGTAGTCGCACCAGCGTTGATGTCGATGTGGCGATCCGAGGTTCCGTTGCGCGTGTCTGCGAGGTCGAGGGCGATACGCGGCGGCGTGTCCGTCGTGAAGACCTGTGGCTCCGGCGGACTTCCCGCCAGTTTCAGGGTCAGCTCGACCTTGCCCCCGGGCAGTGTGCTGTAGCTGATTTTTTCCAGCACGTTCTCTGCCCAGGCATTGCCGGCCCAGAGCAGCGCGACGGCAAACAGTGCGACCGAACGGCGCGTCGGGACGTCGCGTTGGACGGGCTTGGTCGCAGGCCCCCGGTTCTTGGTAGCTGTCATGATCATGAAGTTCACCCCCAAGGGTCCTCTCTATTTGTCGCCAATGGCGATGGACGCCTGGCGTTCCATCCACCCACCTGATCCGTTCGGCACCAGCTCGACCAGTTC
>DAOOVM010000357.1:0-2599 GCA_035370085.1 Rhodanobacteraceae bacterium
CGCCCTTGTTGAGGTCGGCGCGGGTGAAGCCGAGGATGGCCGCGTGCAGCACCGGTGGCGCACCGGGCTGGGTGCCCACCTGCAGGGCGTGGGCGCGGTCAAGCACCACCTTGTTCGGGTCGTAGTCCACGCCCCAGGCCTTGAACAGCCTGGCCAGGTCCGAAGACTTGTTGGCGAACATCGCCGCCGAGGGATTGCCCGGATCGGCGCCGGAGTCATCCAGTTCGGCGTTCGGATCGACGAACACGGCCAGGTGCCCGCCGCGCAGCACGAACTGGTCGATGGCGTACAGCGCATCGTCGTTGAGCTGCTTGGGATGCACCAGCACCACCACGCCGATGTCCTTGTCGATGCTCTTGAGGGCCGCGGCATTGAGCGAGCGCACATCGAACTGCTGCGACAGCTCCTGATAGGTGGCCCAGGGTTCGCGCATCTGGCGCGTGGCTGGATCGAAGCCCGCCCCCATCGGCAGGTCGGCGATGAAGCCCACCGCCGGCTTCTTCGGCTCGGTCAGCTCGTGGATCAGCTTGGCCACGTCGTATTCGAGGAAGGCCTCCTTGTCCGGCTGGAAGAACGCGATCGTCGCCTGCCCGTCGGTGGAGTTGCTGCCGGCCAGGCCGAAGAACACCTTTTCGCCGGTGGGGCCGACCGGCACGGCCTGCAGGCCGTAGGTGGTGGCACGATCCTCGTCCTCGGAGAAGGGCAGCGGATCGATCACGCTGAGCAGGATCTTGCCCTTGCTGCGCGCGGCGATCTCCTCCAGCAATTCGCGCACGCGCTGGTAGTAGGTGCGCAGCTGCGGCAGGTTCTGCGTCGCCTTGTCAGAGTAGAACAGGGTCAGGCGGATCGGCTCGTCCACGCCGGCGATGATGTGGCGCGTGCCCTCCGACAGGGTGTAGAGGCTGCCCTGGGTGAGGTCGACGCGGGCGCCGCGGAACAGGCTGTTGGACACCAGCACCACGGCCACGAAGCCGATGGCCAGGATGGCGAGCGCGCTGCCGGTGAGGGTCTTGCGGTTGAAGGTCATGGGCTCCCTCCTCAGTCGGCTTTCTTCAGGTCGATCACGATCGCGTTGGCGTAGAGCCAGGCGGCGATGGTCAGGGCGAAATACAGCAGGTCGCGCAGGTCGATCACGCCCTTGGAGATCGCGCTGAAGTGGTTGAAGAAGGACAGCCCGGCGATGGCGTCCACCAGACCCTGCGGGGCGAAGGCGCGGAAGAAGTCCAGCACCAGCGGGTAGCCGGCCAGCAGGAACAGGAAGCACACCACGACGGTGAGGATGAAGGCGATGACCTGGTTGCGCGTGGCGGCCGACAGGCAGGCGCCGATGGCGAGGAAAGCGCCGGCCATCAGCAGACTGCCGAGATAGCTGGCGAGGATCACGCCGTTGTCCGGGCTGCCGAGGTAGTTGACCGTGATCCAGATCGGGAAGGTCAGCGCCAGCGCGATGCCGATGAAGGCCCAGGCGGCGAGGAACTTGCCGACCACCGCCTGCGCCATGGTCAGCGGCAGGGTGAGCAGCAACTCGATGCTGCCGCTCTTGCGCTCCTCGGCCCACAGGCGCATGGACACCGCCGGCACGAGGAACAGGTACAGCCAGGGGTGGAAGCTGAAGAAGGGCTGCAGGTCGGCCTGGCCCCGCTCGTAGAAGCCGCCGAGGTAGAAGCTCAGGGCGCCGGCCAGCAGCAGGAAAATCACGATGAAGACGTAGGCCACCGGCGTGGCGAAGTAGCTGGCCAGTTCACGCCGGAACACGGTGCGGATGGCGCTCATGCGCGGGCCTCCTGGGCGGCGGTGGTGATGCTGCGGAACACCTCGTCCAGGCGTCCGGCCTCCAGCTGCAGTTCACTCACCGCCACGTTCTGCGCCTTCAGCGCCTCGCTCACCGCGTTGAAGATGAGGCGGCCCTTGCGCGGAAAGGCGGTGATGCGCTTGTCCTGCGGGTCGATCTCGATGCTCTCGATGTCGGCCACCCGGGCCAGCGCCTCGCGCGCGGCACCGGCGTTGCTCGCCGTGAGAGACACCGCGCCGTGATAGCGCGAGCGCGCCTCCAGCTCGGCCGGCGTGGCGTCGGCGAGCAGGCGGCCGCGGGCGATGATGACCGCGCGCGTGCACACCGCGTGCACCTCTTCCAGGATGTGCGTGGAGATGACGATGGTCTTGTCGTGGGCCATCGCGTTGATGAGGGTGCGCACCTCGTGCTTCTGGTTCGGGTCGAGGCCGTCGGTGGGCTCGTCCAGCACCAGCACCGGCGGATCGTGCAGGATCGCCTGGGCCAGACCGACGCGGCGCTTGAAGCCCTTGGACAGGGTGTCGATGGGCTGCGCCAGCACGCCCTCGAGCTGCAGGCGGCCGATCACGTCGTCGATGCGGCGGCGCCGCACATCGGCAGCGAGACCGCGCGCATCGGCGATGAACTCGAGGAAGCCACGTGGCGTCATCTCGCCGTAGCTCGGCGCACCTTCGGGCAGGTAGCCCAGGCTGCGCTTGGCGTCGAGCGGCGCGCTCTCCACGTCGTGGCCGCAGACTTTCGCGCTGCCCGAGCTGGGTGCGAGGAAGCCCGCGATCATCTTCATGGTGGTGGACTTGCCGGCGCCGT
>DAOOVM010000358.1:0-2592 GCA_035370085.1 Rhodanobacteraceae bacterium
AGTTCCGCAACGAGTTCGCCTCGCTCACCCTGGGCTCGGGCGCCGCCGCCATGGTGCTGGGCCGCGCCGAACTGCTGCCCGACGGCCACCGCTTCCTCGGCTCGGTGACGCGCGCGGCCACGCAGTTCTCGCACCTGTGCCGCGGCAACCTCGACCGCATGGTCACCGACACGCGCACCCTGCTGGTGGAGGGCCTCAAGCTCGCCGCCAAGACCTTCCAGGCCGCACGCGCCGCGCTGGGCTGGGCCAGCGGCGAGCTGGACGAGTTCGTCGTGCACCAGATCAGCAAGGTGCACACCGCCGCCTTCACCGAACTGCTCGGCATCGATCCGCGCAAGGTGCTCACCGTGTTCCCCGAATTCGGCAACGTCGGCCCCGCCTCCGTGCCGATCGCCCTGTCCAAGCTGAAGGAAATGGGCCGCCTGGAGAAGGGCAAGCGCGTCGCCCTGCTCGGCATCGGCTCCGGCCTCAACTGCTCCATGGCCGAAGTGGTGTGGTGAGGCGAACCGCGCCCGTGCACGGCCGGGCCGGCTTATCCCGGCCCCGCCCAAGTCCCGCAAACCGATAGGACGGCGCAGGAGCGCCATCTGCGCTTCGCGCCGACGGGCGAAGCAGCACGTCCGGGGTGAGCGCGCACGCCGCGCCGCCCGGCCGACACCGGCCGCAGACGCGCCCTCGTCTGCGCTCTCGCGCTTGAAACGCGACCCGCGCCGGCAGGACGATCCGCGGGTACGTACGCGGCGTGCGCCGCTCTTGGGGTCGTGTCCCGCGTCCCCGGCGCCATTCCCGCTGCGAAGTCCCTGCGAAGGAGCGCAACCGCTGTGAGCCACGACATCCGCCGCGACGACGCCGACGCCTTCATCGCCCAGTGGGCGGGGGTGAACGCCTCCGAGCTGTCCACCTCGCAGAGCTTCCTGATCGACCTGTGCGCCCTGCTGGGCGTGCCGCGGCCGCACCCCACGCCCGAGCAGGACTACATGTTCGAGCGGCCGCTCACCTTCCGTCACGCCGACGGCAGCAGCAGCGCCGGGCGCGTGGATCTGTACCGGCGCGGCGCCTTCGTGCTGGAGTCGAAGAAAATCAAAGCCGGCGCGCACACCCGTGGCTTCGACGAGGCCATGCTGCGCGCCCACTCCCAGGCGCAGAACTACGCCCGCGCATTGCCCGCAGCCGAGGGACGCCCGCCCTTCCTCGTCGTGGTGGATGTCGGCCAGCGCATCGAGCTGTACGCCGAGTTCAGCCGCAGCGGCGGCAGCTACGTGCCCTTCCCGGACCCGCGCAGTCACCGCATCGGACTGCCGGACCTGCGCGACGACGCCATCCGCGAACGGCTGCGCAAGGTCTGGCTCGATCCGCTCGCGCTCGACCCCTCGCGCGAGTCCGCGCGCGTCACGCGCGACATCGCCGCGCGCCTGGCCGCGCTGGCCCGCTCGCTGGAAGAGGTCGACCACGCGCCCGACGCCGTGGCGCAGTTCCTGATGCGCTGCCTGTTCACCATGTTCGCCGAGGACGTGCGCCTGCTGCCGGCCGAGAGCTTTCGAGGTCTACTGACCGCGCACCGCGAGCGTCCCGACGTGGCCATGCGCATGCTGGCGCAGTTGTGGACCGACATGGACGGCGGCGGCTTCTCCGCGGTGCTGGCCGGGGACGTGCTGCGCTTCAACGGCAAGCTGTTCAAGCAGCCCGACACCCTGCCGCTGGACACCGCGCAGATCGACCTGCTGATCGACGCCGCCCGCGCCGACTGGAGGCACGTGGAGCCGGCCATCTTCGGCACCCTGCTGGAGCGCGCCCTGAGCCCGGCCGATCGCCACAAGCTGGGCGCGCACTACACGCCGCGCGCCTACGTCGAGCGGCTGGTGCTGCCCACCGTGATCGAACCGCTGCGCGGCGAGTGGAGCAACACCCAGGCCGCCGCGCTCACCCTCGCGGCTGAAGGGAAACCTGATGAGGCGGTGGCCGAACTGCTGAAGTTCCACCACCGCCTGTGCAGCGTGCGCGTGCTGGACCCGGCCTGCGGCAGCGGCAACTTCCTGTACGTCACGCTGGAACACCTCAAGCGCCTGGAAGGCGAGGTGCTCAACACGCTGGACGAGCTGGGCCACCGCCAGACCGGCCTGGCCCTGGGCGGTGAGCGCGCCGACGCGCGCGCCGGCGAAACCGTGGACCCGCACAACCTGCTGGGCATCGAACTGAACCCGCGCGCTGCCGCCATCGCCGAGGTGGTGCTGTGGATCGGCTACCTGCAATGGCACTTCCGCACCCGCGGCGACGTCAACCCGCCGCAGCCGGTGATCCGCGATTTCCGCAACATCGAGAACCGCGACGCGGTGCTGGCCTATGACCGCGTGGAGTTCGTCACCGACGAGCACGGCGAGCCGGTGACGCGCTGGGACGGGGTGACGATGAAGCCCTCGCAGGTGACCGGCGAGCCGGTGCCGGACGAGAGCGCCCGCAAGCCGGTGGAGCGGTATGTGAATCCGCGCAAGGCGGCGTGGCCGGCGGCGGATTTCGTGGTGGGGAATCCGCCGTTCATCGGCAACAAGCGCATGCGCACGGCGCTGGGCGATGGCTATGTGGAAGCGCTGCGCG
>DAOOVM010000359.1:0-2582 GCA_035370085.1 Rhodanobacteraceae bacterium
GCGGTCTCGTAGTCGAGGGCCTGGTCCAGCGCCATGTCTTCGCCCAGCACCACCGTGTCGAGGATGCCGGCGAGCGCGTGTGGCGCGGCGGCGGCGAGCTGGTCGGCGAGGGCGTCCACTTCCGCATCGAGCAGCTCCGGCGCGACCACGCGCGTGACCACGCCCAGCGCCAGGGCGCGCGCGGCATCGATGCTGTGACCGAGCAGGCACAGTTCGAGGGCCGCGGCGCGGCCGGCCAGGCGCGCCAGGCGCTGCGTGCCGCCGAAGCCGGGGATCACGCCGAGGTTGATTTCCGGCTGGCCGAACTTGGCCCGCTCCGAGGCCACGCGCAGGTGGCAGCTCATGGCCAGCTCCATGCCGCCGCCCAGGGCGAAACCCTGGATGCGTGCGAGCACCGGCTTGGGGAAGCGCTCGATGCCGCGCATCAGCTGCTGCCCGGCGCGCGAGAACGCCTGCGCCTGTACCGGCGAGAGGGTGCTGAACTCGGCGATGTCGGCGCCGGCCACGAAGGCCTTCTCCCCGGCGCCGGCCAGCACCACCACGCGCACGGCGTCGTCGTGGCGGGCCTGTTCGAAGGCGATGGCCAGTTCGTTGAGGGTGTCGCGATTGAGCGCGTTGAGCTTGTCGGGGCGGTGGACGGTGAGGGTGCGCACCGCGCCGCGGTCGGCGCTGAGCAGGTTGCGGAAGGCCATGGCAGCTCCGGTCGGAAAAACGGGGCGCGTAGGGTAGCAGCGGGCCGTGGCGGCGCGGGCGCGTCGGCGTGGGCCGCGGTTCAGACGCCCGCCGTCATCCTGCGCGGCGGCCGGGAACTTGGCGCGCCCGCGGCGTTCGCAGCAGCGGCGCGCGGGCGGTGTGGCCCGCACGGGAAGGCTCCGCTATCATGGCGCCCCCTCGCGGCGGCCCGCCGGACTCCCCGGTCGCCCGGTTTTTTCATTGGAGACAGGCAATGACTTTGCGTTGGACACTCGCCGCGACGGCGATGCTCGCGGCCGGGGCCGCTGTGGCCCAGGACACGAGCAGCGAGAAGGGCAAGCTCAGCTACGCCATCGGCTACCAGATCGGCAACGATTTCGTCGAGCGCAAGATGGATGTGGACGTCAACACCGTCATCCGCGCCCTGCAGGACGGCTATGCCAAGCGCAATCCGACCGTGCCGGAAGACCAGATGCGCGAGGTGCTGGGCAAGTTCCAGCAGAAGATGATGACCGAGGCCAAGGCCGAGTTCGACAAGGTCGCCAACGAGAACAAGGCCAAGAGCCAGAAGTTCCTGGCCGAGAACAAGGCCAAGAAGGGCATCGTGACGCTGGCCTCGGGCGTGCAGTACCGCGTCATCGAGGACGGCAATGGCGCGCGTCCCAATGCCAACAGCGAAGTCACCGTGCACTACCGCGGCTCGCTCTCCAGCGGCCTGGAGTTCGACAGCTCTTTCGCCCGCGGCGAACCGGTGCATTTCAAGGTGAACTCGGTCATCAAGGGCTGGCAGGAAGTCCTGCCGCTGATGAGCGTGGGTGCCCACTGGCAGGTGTTCGTGCCGCCCGAACTCGCCTACGGCGAGCGCGGCCAGCCGCCGCGCATCGGTCCGAACGAGGCGCTGGTGTTCGAGATCAAGCTGCTCGAAGTCAAGTAAGCCTGTCGCTTCGCCCGCACGACGCCGCGCCCAGCGCGGCGTCGTCGTTTCCGCAGCCCACCGCCTTGCGCCCTGCCGGGGCGGTGCGGCCCGGGCAGCTAGGCTCCGCCGCGCAGTTCCTCCAGCGCGCGCTCCATGTCGAGCTTGATGCGGTTGATAAGGCGCATGGCCGGTTCCGCCGCTTCCCCGACCGGGCCGCCGTGCAGGGCGGCCGAGCCCTCGGCGATCAGCGCCGCGTCGTCGTCGGCGACAAACTGCGCCAGGTAGACGTAGCCGCGTGCCAGGCCCTCACGCAGCTCGACCTGGTCGGCCGGTACGTGGTCGAGCAGCACGCGGATGGCGGTGCGGATGCGCTCCTTGGCGTGCGGCAACAGGGATTCGGGCAGTCCGTAGGTTCCCGGCACGACCCGTCCCAGCACCTTGCCGTAATCGCTGACCACGCGTGTGGCGAGAGCGAGCATCCGCGCCTGTCCCCAATCCCTGATTGCGCTACTCTAGCAGGCCACACGCGGCCGGGATGCGACCCAGGCCGCAGCCAGACGATCCACGAACCGCGATGACGTTCTTCCCCTCCGTGCCCCGTGCCGTGCTTTCGCCCTGCATCGGCGTGTGCGAGCTCGACGCCAGCGACCACTGCCTCGGCTGCCACCGTACGCGCGCCGAAATCGCCCGCTGGAGCGCCATGGGCGATGCCGAGCGGCTGCACGTGATGGATCAGCTGCTGCCCGCGCGCGAACGCGAGCGCGCGGCCGCCGCGGCGCGGAGTCGGGCCGGCGCGTGAACCTGCCGTTGGAACTCGCTCCGCTGTACCGCGCCCTGCGCGCTCTGGACGATCCCCCGCGCGCGCCGGGTTGGAACCATGCCGAACTCGCCGATGTGCTCGGTGGCGCTGAACGCACGCCGGCGGCGGTGCTGGTGCCCTTGCGGCTGGGCTGGCCGCTGTGGCTGGGCCTGG
>DAOOVM010000360.1:0-2573 GCA_035370085.1 Rhodanobacteraceae bacterium
TCTTGTCCGCACCGGGTCGCGTGGTCACCGCGGCCCAGGAGGTCCAGAAGAAGAACGCCGTCATCTGGCGGCGGTGCTCCAGGTCGGGCACCGTATCGTTGCGCAGGGCGTAGGTGTCGCGCAGCTTCTGCGTTGCAGGATCGTTCGAGAACAGGCTGACGTAGTGCGCGGCCACGTTGGCGATGGCGATGGCGCGGTCCTCGGACACGCGCAGCGTGCCGCTGGCACTGTCGAAGCCGTTGCTGCGCAGCTCGTCGCGCACGCGCGCCTGCAGGGCGGCCTTTTCCGGCTCGCTCAGGCTGGCGTAGCTGGCCTGGTACTGGCGCCGCGCCCACAGACCGAGCAGTTCATCGGCCTCGCGGTGCAACCAGTCGGCGCTCCAGTCCGGCGCGACCAGGGCACCGTGGCCCCAGATCGACCCGACCTGCTGGCCGCCGATGGACTGCCATACCACGCGGCCGGCATCGATGTCGGCGCGCGTGTACAGCACGCTGCCGGACGCGCTCACCACCTTGTCGGGCAGCGGCGGTGCGGCGTGGTAGATCTCGCGGCCCTGCCAGAGCAGGACGCTGAAGGTGGCGGCCAGCAACAGGGCTAGACCGATCCACAGTCTTCGGGTCGTGGACATCGCGGCGCTCCATGAAAAGTCTGCCGCATGGTGCGTCGGGGCGGAACGCCGCCGCTCTGACCTGCATCAAGCGGCCGCGTCACCCGGCCGCGTGCAGAGTCCTCAGCGATGCAGAACGCAGCGCGCGAGGTGGCGCAGTTCGACCGGATTGGTCAGCTCCACCTCGCGGCCTTCCACGGCGATCAGCCCCTGGTCGCGGAAGCGGCGCAGCACGCGGCTGACGGTCTCGGCCGCCAGGCGCAGGTAGTTGGCGATGTCGCCGCGCGGCATGGTCAGGCGCAGGCGCGTGGCGGAGAAGCCGCGCGCGGAGTAGCGGTCGGCGAGGTCCACCATGAAGGCGGCCAGGCGCTCATCGGCGCTGAAATCCCCGCCAAGCAGCGAGGCCGTACCGATGTCCTTGCTGAGCAGGCGGAACAGCTGCTGCTGCACCCCCGGCAGGCGCGTGGCCAGGGTCACCATGGCCGGGAAGGAGAAGCGGCACAGATACACCGTGTCCAGCGCCACCGCGTTGCACGGGTAGCGCGCCGGGTAGATGGCGTTCAGTCCGACCATCTCACCGGGCAGGTAGAAGCCCAGCACCTGCTCGCGTCCGAGCTCGTCGTCGATGTAGGTCTTCACCATGCCGGCGCGCACGGCGTAGATGGCGCCGAAGGGATCGTTGGTGCGGAACAGGTGTTCGCCCTGGCGGAAGGGCCCCACGTGCTCCACCAGGCAGTGCAGCTCGTTCAGCGCGATCTTGTCGACGCCGTACTCCTGGCACACCGCGCCGAAGGCGCAGGTGCTGCAGAAGCGGACCGCATCGCCGTCGTCGGCGATCGGGCTGGGGGCGGGCGCCAGTTTGCCCGCGCGCATGGCTTCGCTCATCGCTGTGCTCCCGCCGCACCCACCAGGGTCGGTCAGATCGTGCGGGAGTAGCGTACCGCGCCCTCCCGGGGCGCCGAAAGCCAGGCGTCGAAGGCCATGGCCACCGTGCGCAGGAGGAAGCGCCCGCGCGGGGTGACCAGGATGCGTTCGGGGGTGAGCTGCACCAAGCCGTCCTCGGCCAGCTCGTGCAGGCGATCGAGGCTGCCGGCGAAGTACACGGCGAAGTCGATGCGGTGCTGCGCCTCAAAGTCGCGCAGGTCGATCGCGCCATGGCACATCAGGCGGTTGATCGCATCGCGGCGGATCAGGTCGTCGTCGCTCAGCCGCAGGCCACGCACGGTCGGCAGGTGGCCGTGGTCGACGGCGGCGTAGTAGCCGACCAGGTCCTTGGCGTTCTGGCTGTAGCTGTCGCCGACGCGGCTGATGGCGCTCATGCCCAGGCCGATGATGTCGCAGTCGCCGTGGGTGGAATAGCCCTGGAAATTGCGCTGCAGGGTGCCGTTGTCCTGCGCCCGCACCAGCTCGTCGCCGGGCAGGGCGAAGTGGTCCATGCCGATGTAGCGGTAGCCGGCTGCATCGAGCATTTCCACGGTCTCACCCAGCAAGGCCAGCTTGGTCGCCGCATCGGGCAGCAGGCTGGCGTCGAGCTGGCGCTGCGCCTTGAACAGTTCGGGCAGATGGGCGTAGCTGTAGGCGGCGATGCGGTCCGGGCGCAGGGCGATCACGCTCCTGAGCGTGCTCGCGAAGCCGGCGAGGGTCTGGTTGGGCAGGCCGTAGATCAGGTCGACGCTGACCGAGCGGAAGCCCGCGGCACGCGCCGCCTCGATGGCCGCCGCGGTCTGCGCCTCGCTCTGGTGGCGGTTCACCGCCTCCTGCACGGCGGGGTCGAAATCCTGGATGCCCACGCTCAGGCGGTTGAAGCCGAGCTCACCCAGGGCGCGCACGTAGTCCGCGTCCGCGTAGCGCGGGTCCAGCTCGATGCCGAATTCGCGCGAGGGCTCGGTGGACAGGGAAAAGTGCTGCGCCAGCGATTCGATCAGCTCGCCCATCTGCCCGGCGTCGAGGAAGTTCGGCGTGCCGC
>DAOOVM010000361.1:0-2554 GCA_035370085.1 Rhodanobacteraceae bacterium
GCCATCGTCTTCACCGACGACGTCGGCCGCGGCAATGTCATCCGCCGCAATCGCACCGACGGCGGCTTCAACGGCATCGGCCCCTGCGGCTCGCTGCCGCCCGCGGGCGCGTTCACCACCGAGACCGACGTCTACCGCAATGTGCTGCAGCACCACAACGACGACGCCCTGGAGCCGGACGGCTATTGTGCCAACGTGCGCCTGTTCGAGAACGTCATCAGCGACTCGCACATGGGCGTGTCGGTGGCGCCGACCTGGCCGGGGCCGAGCTGGATCGTGCGCAATATCGCCTGGAACCTCGGCAACACGCGCACCAGCCAGGTCGACGGCTACACTTCGAGCTTTCTCAAGGTCAACAGCGGCTATCCCGACCGCGTCGGCCCGCTGCTGCTGTACCACAACAGCATCCTCACGAGCGCAGCGGCGACCGAGGCCCTGTACCTGCTCGATCCCGGCGTCACGTCCAGCCTGCGCAGCCGCAACAACCTCTATGCCGCCACGCGCTACGTGTGGGTGAAGGTGAACAACATCGCCGTCGACGCCGACTACGACCTGCTCTACAGCAGCGACCCGACACGCCTGGTCAAGTGGCTGGGCACCAACTACGCCAGCCTGCCCGCCCTGCGCAGCGCGCTGGGCCTGGAGCTGGCCGGCCTGTCCGCCGATCCGGGCCTGGTCGCCCCCGCCAGCGGCGACTTCCGCCCGCGAGCCGACAGCCCGCTGATCGACCACGGTCTGCCCATTCCCGGCATCAACGACGGCTACCGCGGCAGTGCGCCGGACATCGGCGCGATCGAGTACGACGACAGGATTTTCGCCGACGGCTTCGGCGGCTGAGCGTCACGCGGGAGCGACGAACACCCCGTGCCGCGCGCGCTGCGCGGCTACGGCGCCAGCGCCAGGGCATACACATGGCTCGGCTGCGTCGCGCCGCCAAGGCATTCGACGCGCTCGAGGGCAAAACCCAAGTGCTCAAGCAGGCGCATCGAGGCGGTATTGTGCGGCGCGGTGATGGCCAGCAGCCGCGGCAGGCCGAAGTCGCGGCGCGCATGTTCGAGGGTGGCGGCGGCGGCTTCGCGGGCAAAGCCCTGGCCCCAGAACTCGGGCAGGTAGGCGTAGCCGATGTCCGCGTCCGGCAGCGTGTCGCGACGGATCAGACCGCACAGGCCGATGGGTGCATCGTCCTCGCGGCGGGTCACGGCGTAGAGGCCGAAGCCGTGGCGGGCGTACATGGCCAGCGGCCCCTCGTCCAGATAGCGCAGGGCGTCGTCGAGCGTGCGCACGCCCTTGTCGCCGATGTTCTGCAGCCAGGACGGCTCGTTCACCAGGCGCAGGATGAAGGGCGCGTCGGCGTGATCGAGGCGGCGCAGGCGCAGGCGCGGGGTTTGCAGCACGGTCATGGGCAGCTCACGCGGCAGGGAAGCCGCAGTCTAGACACGCCAGGTGCGAGCGCAACGCGCCGGAAGTCCTGCCCCGGCGCGTCCGGGACCGCTAGGCGGCTTCCGCGTGTGCCGGATGCGAGCGCCGCACCGCCGGCACGGCCTGCGCGAGCAGGCCGCAGACGGCGAGGGTCCACACGATCATGGCGCCGCTGGGCAGGTCGAGCACGGCCGACAGGCCCAGTCCGAGCACGTAGCCACCGGCGCCGATGGCGTAGGCCGCCACCAGACGCCCAGGCCCGCGCATGCCGGCCGTGGCCAGCGCGGGAACGATCAGGCTGGCGAACACCAGGTAGACGCCCACCAACTGCACCGAGATGGTGATGGCGAGCGCGAACACGGCGTAGAAGGCCAGGCCATCGAGCGCGCCGCGGCGCCAAGCAATCACGCCCAGCAGGGCGGCGGAGATCAGGCCGGCGGGCCACAGTTGCGCCGCACTCACCCACAGGATCTGGCCAATCAGCAGGTCCTTGAGGTGCTCGCCGCCGTGGGGATTGTTGGCCAGCAGCAGCAGGCCACCGGTCGCTGCGAGCACGAACAGCGTGCCGATCAGCGGTTCCTGGTATTCCGGCCAGCGCCGGTCGGTGACGCTGAGCAGGCCCGCGCCGGCCAGCGCGGCCACCGCCGCGGCCACCTGCACGCCGGCACCGTGTTCGTCCACACCGAAGAACTGCGCCAGGATCACGCCCAGCGCGGCGATCTGCGCGATGGCGAGATCGATGAAGATGATGCCGCGGGCCAGCACGCGCGTGCCCAGGGGCACGTGCGTGGCCAGCACGATGAGACCGGCCACGCAGGCCGGGCCGAGGATGCCGAGATCGAGACCTTCCCAGTTCACTTCAGCGCTCCCACGAGCCGGTCGAGGGTGTCGTCGTACAGGCCGAACAGGTCCTTGGCCTTGCCGTCGCCGCCGACGCTGAAGGGCAGCATCAGGGCCGGCACACCGGTGCGCTCGGACAGCCACTCGCTGGGCTTGGGATCCTGGTAGGCGGCGTACAGGATGGCGATGGCGCCACCACTCTTGGTGGTGTCGATGAGCCCCGCCAGGTGCGCGCTGGTCGGCGGCACGCCGGGCTTGGGTTCGAGGCGGCCGATCTCGTGCATGCCCAGCCACG
>DAOOVM010000362.1:0-2543 GCA_035370085.1 Rhodanobacteraceae bacterium
AGGCTGCAGCCAGCGCGTGCGCTCGTCGGCATCGAGCAGGACGAGGAAGGCCTCATCCAGCTTGAGTGTGGAACGACTCGGCGCCTCGGCCGGAAACTTCAGGCGCGCAATCCCCTGCGGCCAGGGAGCAGCGTGCGCGATAGCGCCGGCTGCGAGGTGGAAGGACGTCTCGTTCGCGGCGAACAGGTGCAGGCGGCGCGGCGCGCGGGGGTCGAGCAGGTGCTCGCGCCGCAGCGCCGCGCGCAGGGCGTTCTCCAGGCTGGCGCACATGCGCGCCAGGGTCTTGCCGGCCTCCGTCTCCGGCGCCTCCACCCACACCTCGGCGAACCGCTCGCCGCGGGCGCGCAGGACCTCCAGCAGCGGCGTGAGGCGGTCGCCGCGGGGTAGGTGGGGGAAGTGCGCGAAGACCGCCAGGCGCTGGCGGCTGAAGATCTGCGCGCGCCAGTCCAGCAGTGGGGCGAGTTCTTGCGCCGCGTCCGCGGCGACGAACTCCACGGCGCCCGAGTCACGCTGCGTGCGCACGTGGCCGGCGATGCCGGCGTCGGCCGCCTGCGTCTGCAGTTCCTGGGCGCATTCGGATTCGAAGCCGGGCCGGCAGTAGGCGAGGACGAGGCAGCAGTCGAGAGGCATGGTTCGCGGCAGGGCGGCGGGCGCGCGGCCGACGTCGCGGCCTGGGTCGGCAACGATACAAAAAAAGAGGCCCGGCACGTGGTGCCGGGCCCCGCATGGCGCCAGGTGGCGCGCTCAGTTGCCGTCGAAGCCGTCGATGTAGATGGCGTCGAGGTCGAGCGTGAAGGCGCCGCGGCCGTGCGTGCAGGCCAGGATCGTGTGCGTGTTGCGGTTGGCCTTGAGGTCGACCACCTGCACGTTGGGCATGCCGTCGTTGTACGGGATCCACGTGTCGCCGTTGTCCTGGGACAGGTACATGCCGACGTCGGTGCCGGCCCAGATCTGGCCGGGGAACACCGGGTCGAAGGCGATCGCGTTCACCGGCACGTTGGGCAGACCGTTGGACGCATTGGTCCAGGTCAGGCCGCCGTCGAGGGAGCGACGCACGTTCTGGTAGGGCGCCGCGGTGCTGAAGCCGGCGCGGGCCTGGAACACCACGTTGGTATTGCGCGGATTGACGGCGATGTCGGACACGAACAGCGGAATCAGTGCCGGCAGCGCGTCGACCTCGGTGAAGCTGGCGCCGCCGTCGATGGAGCGGAACACGTGGCCGTTGTTCGAGCCGGTGAAGATCACCTGCGCATCGGTGTTCGGCACCACGTTGGCCACGGTTTCGATGGCGCTGATGGCGCCGTTGCCGCCGGTCAGGTCCTGGCCGCCGCTGCCGCTGCCCAGGGCGCTGAAGATGCCGGGCTGGCCATTGCCGCCGCCGTCCACGGTCTGGGCGAAGAAGGCCGGCGCCCGGTACAGCTTGTTCGTACCGTAGTACAGGGTGTCGGAGTGGCCGCGATCGAGGTGGATCGGCGCGTAGAACAGCACCCGGTCACTGAAGCCGATGCCGTTGCCGACGCCGGGATCTGGATCGGCGAAGGAGCCGAAGTAGCCGCCCTGGGTGGTGCTGAATCCGGCCGTGGTGAAGCCGACGCCGAGCAGGTAGCTCGACTGGTTGAAGTAGGTGTGCACGAGGTTGTTCGGATTGCCCTGGTCGATCAGGGCGTAGCCGCCGTCGCCGAAGTCCAGGTGCGGCCAGCCCACCGTGCCGGTGTAGCCTTCCGTGCCATTGTCCTGCGTGCCGCCGTAGGCACCGCTGGGGCTGGTGGGATGCAGGTCGCAGCCGGTGAACTGGGTCAGGGTCAGGTTGGTGTTCACATTCACCCACTTGCCGCCCTTGTCGTCCGAGCGCCACACGCCGCCGTCATTGCCGACCCAGACGCGGTTGGGCTGGCCCGGCCATACGGCGATCGCGTGCATGTCGGCGTGCAGGGCGGTGAGGCCGTCGCTGCTGCGCACGTGGCTGACGAAGCTGGTGCCGCCGTTGTCCGAGCGCATGAACAGGCTGGGTACGGTTTCGGCGCCGATGGAGCCTCCCGCGTTGCCCGCGCCGCCGGTGTAGAGCACAGCCGGATTGCCCGGCTCCACCGCCAGCGGCAGGTCATAGAAGCACTGGCCCTGGCAGTAGCCGCGCGCCGCCGTGACTTCGGTCCAGGTCGCGCCGCCGTCGGTGGACTTGTACACCTTGCCGCCCTGGCTGCCGGGATTGCCCGTCGTCAGGCTGTTGCCGAGGTAGAGCGTGGAGCTGCTGTCGCCGGGAGCCGCGGTGCCGGTGATCCAGGCGCGACCCCAGGCGGTCGACAGCGCCGGCAGTCCGCCGGTCCCCGCCACCTGGACCCAGGTCACGCCATTGTCGATGGACTTCTGCAGGCCGCCGGTGGTGGCGGAAACCGAGTAGCCCGCCGACCACCAGGTCGTCGCCACGACCGGATCCTGCATGATCCGCGAGCCGGGATCGTTGCCCGCCTGGGTGGTCTGCTGCGTCCACGTCAGGCCGCCGTCGGTGGACAGGAAGATGCCGCGGTTGGGCAGGGTCGGATTGA
>DAOOVM010000363.1:0-2520 GCA_035370085.1 Rhodanobacteraceae bacterium
TGATCCCGACGACGAGCCAGCGGACGAGGCCGGCGAGGGTCCGGCCTCGCGCCAGCTCGAGCGCATGCGCCCGCCCGATGCGCCGCCGCCGCTCAAGCGCCTGGAGTGGGAGCACATCCAACGCATCCTGGCCGAGAGTGACGGCAACATCTCCGAAGCCGCGCGCCGGCTTGGCCTGCATCGGCGCACCCTGCAACGCAAGCTGGCCAAGCGCCCCGTGCGCGGGGGCTGAGCGGCGCCACTGCAGGACCGCCGCCGCGGCGGCGCGGGCGCGCCCCTACCGAGCCCGCAGGCCGCGACGGGATTCCTGCCGGCAAGCCCCACGCCGAGGCGAGTCCGCCCTCATCCGGCCCTGCGGGCCACCTTCTCCCGAGGGAGAAGGGAAAGCCGTGGCACCGGCGCACGCACTCCCGCCAGACGCGGCGCGTCCTCGCCTCTCACGGCGGACGCACCCCACCAGACGCCGCGCGTCTTTCCCCTCTCCCGGCGGGAGAGGGGCAGGGGTGAGGGCGGGCGAAGCGCGCGCTTCCACGAAAATTCCACACTTGCGCCGTGCCGCGCATGACCTGCGGCGCATCCGCGGCAGCGCGGAGCGCGGCACAGTGCCGGGGCGGTGGCGAACTCGGCCGCCGCGCCGCGGTCGTTGCCATCCGCGTGACGGCCGGCTTGGTATCGTGGCGCTCTGCCTTCTCCCCCTCTTGCTGCAAGGACGTTCCATGGCGCGCTGGAAACTCGTCTCGATCGTGCTGGGCCTGGCCCTGCTCGGCTTCATCGGCTACCGCCTGGTCAGCGGCGGCAGCGGCCGCGGCACGACGGGCCGCGGCGGGCCGGGGGCGGACGAGCCGGTGGCCGTCACCGTGGTGCCCGCCACCCGCCGCGACGTGCCGGTGCGTCTGGAGGCACTGGGCACGGTGCAGGCGCTCAACACCGTGACCTTGCGCCCGCAGGTGAGCGGGCAGATCGAGGCCATCACCTTCCGCGAGGGGCAGGAGATCAAGGCGGGCGAGGTCATCGCCCGCCTCGACGCGCGCCCGCTCAAGGCGGCGCTGGACCAGGTGCGCGCGAAGAAGGTGCAGGACCAGGCCCAGCTCGCCACCGCCCAGGGCACGCTCAAGCGCTACGAGGAGCTCGGCGCCAAGCACTTCGTCTCGGCGCAGGACCTGGAAAACCAGCGCCACAGCGTAGGCCAGTTCCAGGCGGCGCTGGCCGCCGACGACGCGGCCATCGCCAGCGCGCAGCTGCAGCTCGACTACGCCACCATCCGCGCGCCCATCGACGGCGTGGCCGGCATCCGCCAGGTCGACGTCGGCAACGTGGTGCAGGCCAACAGCAGCGCCATCGTGGTGCTGGCGCAGATGCATCCGATCACCGTGATCTTCAGCCTGCCCGAGCAGCACCTCGATGCCGTGCGCGGTGTCGCCGACGCGCTCAAGGTGGAGGCCCTCGACCGCGGCGACAGCCACGTGCTGGCCACCGGCGCACTGACGGTGGTGGACAACCAGATCGATCCCGGCACCGGCACGTTCAAGCTGAAGGCGCAGTTCGACAACGCCGACAACGCGCTATGGCCCGGCCAGTTCGTCAACGTGCGTGTGGAAGTGCGCACCCTCGCCAACGCCCTGGTGGTGCCGGCGCCGGCGCTGCAGCGCGGTCCGGAAGGCGGCTACGTGTTCGTGGTCGGTGCCGACGGCGCGGCCAGCATGCAGGCCGTGCAGACCGGCGTGGCCACCGACGATGGGCAGGTGGTGATCAGCCAGGGCTTGCAGGAAGGTCAGCCGGTGGTGACCGAGGGCCAGTTCCGCCTCAAGCAGGGCAGCAAGGTGCTGGCGCTCAAGCCGGGCGAGACGCCGCCGCCCGCCGCGCCCGCGGAGAAGGGCAAGCGCGGCGCCGGCGCGCGGCGCGGCGGCTGAGGCGGCCGGCCGATGGGCTTCTCCACGCTCTTCATCCGCCGCCCGGTCGCCACCAGCCTCCTGATGCTGGCGCTGGTGCTGCTGGGCCTGCTCGGCTACCGCAAGCTGCCGGTATCGGCACTGCCCGAGATCGACGCGCCCAGCCTGCAGGTGAGCACGCAGTACCCGGGCGCGAGTCCCTCCACCATGGCGGCGCTGGTGACCACGCCGCTGGAGCGCCAGTTCGGACAGATCTCCGGCCTGACCCTGATGACATCGGACAGCTCGGCCGCGCTGTCCACCATCAACCTGCAGTTCGCCATCGACCGCGACATTGACGCCGCGGCGCAGGACGTGCAGGCGGCGATCAACGCGGCCAAGGGCAGCCTGCCCGGCAACCTGCCCTACCCGCCGGTGTACAACAAGGTGAACCCGGCCGACGCGCCCATCCTCACGCTGGCGCTGACGTCGGACACGCTGCCGCTGCGCGAGGTGAACAAGTACGCCGATTCCATCCTGGCGCAGAAGCTGTCGCAGGTCGCCGGCGTCGGCCTGGTGAGCATCGCCGGCAACGTGCGCCCGGCCGTGCGCGTGCAGGTCAATCCGGCTCAGCTCGGCAACCTCGGTCTCA
>DAOOVM010000364.1:0-2500 GCA_035370085.1 Rhodanobacteraceae bacterium
AGGCGCTCCTCCAGGGCGCGCATCTGGTGGCTGAGCGCGCTGACGGTGAGGTGTTGCTGCTCCGCCGCGCGCGACAGGTTGCGCGTGCGGGCGATGCGCACGAAGGCCTGCAGCGAGGCCAGCGGAATCCGGCTCATCTTGAGCTCCCCTCAAGTCTGGCTTGCGAACATATCGCTTTTTGACGGCACACGCCGCGCCTATCTTCGCTCAGGCTCAAGGCGCACCCCTCTCGCGCCAGCCCTTCCCGGAGCTCGCCATGCACACCCTGTGGAAAGACCTGCTGTTCCTCCACGGCCACGTTTCCCAGCCGTCCGTGCTCGATCCGCCGGTGCCGGAGCGCGCTCTCGCCAGCCTGTTGCCGCGCGAGCTGGGCGAGGTCGCTGCAGTGGATGCGGTAGCGGTCGCCGGGAAGACGCCGCCCATCGCCTGGCGCGAGTGCGCCTGAGCGCAGCGCCGCTGCGCCGCCGCGGTGCGCCGGCCGTTGGCGGCGGTTCATGCGCGCGCAGCCCCGGCGCAGCAGGAACTTGCGCCCGCCGGCGCGTGCCGCGCGCGGCGCCGCGGCCGGCGGGCTCAGGCGCGATTCACGTGGCGGCGGCTTCCCTGTGCGACGCGGGCCGTTGCCCCGCACCGCAGCGGCAGGACCGCCCGCCCTGCGGCCGCTCGCCAAGGAGAACCGCCATGCTGCATTACGCTGTCGTGTTCCTCGTCATCGCCCTCATCGCCGCCGTGCTGGGCTTCGGCGGCATCGCCGGCGCTGCCGCCGGCATCGCCAAGATCCTGTTCCTGGTCTTCCTCGTGCTGTTCGTGGTGTCCCTGCTGACGGGGCGCCGCCGCTCGGGACTGTGACCCCGCACGCAGCGCCCGGCCCATGCGGGCCGGGCGCGCCTCATCCTGCGGTCAGACCCAGGGCGTGGGGCGTGAGGCGCGAGTCCTCGGGATAGGGCGAGAGGTCGGCCACGCGGCCGGCGCGCAATTCTTCCTGCAGGCCCAGCCACCACCGCACATCGAACAGTTCGCCGTGCGCCGCCGTGAGGGCGTCGCGCAGCTCGCGCGCGAGGCCGAGAAACTGCGGGAACTGCTCCGGAAACACGTCGTGCGGGCCGACATAGAACAGGTCGTCGCGCGCTGCCGAGTCGTACTCGTCGCTGTGCTCGGGCAGGGCGCGGAAGTGGCAGTCGGTGACCAGGCACAGCTCGTCGTAGTCGTAGAAGATGGCGCGCCGGTGGCCGGTGACGCCGAAGTTCTTCAGCAGCATGTCGCCGGGGAAGATGTTGCTGCGCGCGAGGTCCCTGATCGCCTGGCCGTAGTCCAGTACGGCGCGCCGCGCGGCCTCGGCGTCCACCTCGCGCAGGTACAGGTTGAGTGGACGCAGCCGCCGCTCGACGTAGCAGTGGGCGATCACCACGTCGTTGCCGTCGAGGTAGGCCGAGAGGCTGCACTCGCCCAGCACTTCGTCCAGCAGGGCGGGGCTGAAGCGCTGCCGCGGAAAGCGCAGGAAGCGGAATTCCTGGGCGTCGATCAGGCGGCCCACGCGGTCGTGGTGGAACACCAGCCGGTATTTCGCCATCACCTCTTCGCGCACCACTTCCTTGGGGTAGGCGAAGCGGTCGCGGATGAGCTTAAACACCAGCGGATAGGACGGCAGGGTGAACACTGCCATCACCATGCCGCGCTCGCCGGCGGCGTGCACGAAGGCCTCGTCCGGATCGGCAGCGAGGTGGCGCACGAAGTGGCGGTAGCGTTCGGTCTTGCCCTGCTTGGCGCGGCCGAGCACGGTGTAGAGCTCGTCGATGGGCTTGTGCGGCAGCAGGGTGCGCAGGAACACCACGGCGTCGCCGACGGTGGCGAGGTCGGCCTGGAAGTAGCTGCGCGTGTAGCTGAACACCTGCGCCACGCTCTCGCGCTCGGTGAGCACGGCGTCGGCACGGATGCCGCCGGGCTCGTGGGTCAGGGCGATCACCAGCGGCGCGATGCGCTCCACGCCGAACACGCGCCCCACCAGATAGGCGCGGCGCTCGCGATAGAACACCGTCTCCAGCAGCTCCAGCGCGCGCACCGGGTCGGGCCCCCAGGCGGCCAGGCGCCGCGACAGCGCCTCGGCGATGCGCGCCGCGCACAGCCCGGCGTGGGCGTAGGGCGCGGCGAAGGGATAGTCGTCCAGCAGCTTCTGGCACACGCGCGCCAAGTTGCCCCACACCGCGTAGCTGTGGCGCGCCACGGCGTGGGTGATGCGGTCGGTCGGCTCGATGTCGAGCGCGATGAACTCCACCTCCGCGTCCACGCCGCGGATGCGGAAGAAGCGCCGCGCCAGGGTGTTGAACCAGGTCTTGTACAGCTCCTGGTCGAGCAGGCTGGCGATGGCCGCGGCGTAGGCCTCGCGCAGCATCGTCCAGGTGGCGCGTTCGCTCAGCGCCGCGCCGACCCCGGCCTCCAGCCGCGCCGCCATCTCGCCGATGCAGCGGTCGTACAGTTCGATGCGCTCCACCGCATCGCCCTGCGC
>DAOOVM010000365.1:0-2473 GCA_035370085.1 Rhodanobacteraceae bacterium
CTGGCCGACGTGGGCTAGCGCAATGCGCCGTGCTGTTCACGCGCCGCGCCTGATGGCTGCCTGGCACGATCACCGCGGCGACCCGGCTGGCCTTTGGCGCCTCGTCCAGCACATGCTGGCGGAGCGGCAGCGAAGGATCCTGGAAGCTGCAGCGCGCATGACAGTCCAGTGCTGCTCGGCGCAGCACCGCGCCAGGGAGGCGCCACATGAGTCCTGACAACCTGTTGCGCCGACCAGGTCGACCTGCTTTGGCAGTCGCCGCGCTGTTGGCGTGTGCCCTCTCCAGTCTTCAAGCGGCGCCACCGCAGCATCAAGCGCGATCGGGTCCGCGGCAGCATTCGCCGGTGGTCGAAGCCCTGATGGCAGGTCAAGATGCTCGGACGGCCATCGCACAGGCCCGTGTGGACCCTGTCCCGACCGCGCACGTCTCCACAGCCCCTGGCCGAACGGCATTTGCCGGCTACGCACATGCCCTGGACGCGGTCAGGGAACAGCTTGCTGCATTGCCCCGAAGCGGGGCTGTGGTTTCCGGCCGCCTGCGCTCGACCATCGAACAGGCCCAGGCACAACAATGGCTGGTGGAAGCACGCATCGAACAGGTCGGGGGCGTGCTCGACATGCGCGCACTGCCGGCCGTTGCTCGCACGCGGTGGGCGACGCATCGTGCCGAAGTTCTCACGACGATCCAATCGATCGGTGCAGGACTTGCAGCACTGGAGCAACGCCTTCCCCAGTCCGGTGCCCCTGAGCTCGGCGCCGCCGAACTGGATCAGTGGAAGGAGCGCCTTTCCGTCGCCTCTTCCGGAGTTCGCGTCTTCGGTGCGAACGCATTGCCGGTCCATCGTCCGCGCCTGCCACCTCGGGCGCCGCAGATGGCACCGGCCATTGTGCCGACCTACCTGGACCGAGCGAACGATCCCGGGCCTGCCGCCGATGATCGCGTAGGTACGGCAGACGCTCCGCTGAGTACGGCCTTGATCGAGCAGGCGGGGCAATTGGGCCACGAGCCAGCGCGTATCTTCGACTTCGTGCGTAGCACGGTGCGTACCCAGTGGTATGCCGGAGCCCAGAAGGGAGCTGAGCGCACTCTCCTCAATCTGGCCGGCAACGACGTCGACCAGGCAAGCCTCCTGATTGCCCTGCTGCGCGCTTCAAATATCGCCGCTCGCTATGTGCGCGGTGTCGTCGTAGTGCCTGTTGATGACTTGGCACGGATGCTGGGTGTACGCAGCGACAAGGTCGGCCAGGCCCTGACCGCAGCGGGCGTACCCAACGAACCGGTCGTCTTGGCCGGCACCATCGGCGCCTTCCGTGTCGAGCAGATCTTCGTGAGCGCCTATGTGCCCTTGTCTGCCTATCGCGGCACATCGGCCGAATCCAGTGGCTACGCCTGGGTGCCGCTCATGCCGGCGCTCAAGCCGCACGCGTTCGCACCTGCTGCGGGCGTACTCGGCGCCGCGTCGGTCGATGTCCGGACTGTCGTCACCAATTACCTGACAGTACCCGTCGATGTGCTGCCACGCAGCGTGCTCGAACGACAAGTGGACGCCTACTTGGCCACCCTGAGTCCGCGGCCGCCCCTGGAATCCCAGCTCAGTAGACACGCGGTGCAGGCGCCGCCGCTGGAATTGCTGCCGCTTGGCATGCCGTTTCCGGTCATCGTCGTGACCGGGGAATACGCGGCGCTTCCGGCCGAGGCCCAGCAGGTGGCTCGGCTGCGTGTGCGCGCCGGGGCCGATGAGGCCTCGCCGGCGTTGATCGAGCGAGAGTTTCCGCTGAGCGGCCTGCTGGATCGGCGGCTCACCTTGTCCTACGAGCCTGCGTCCATCGACGACGGCGCGATCGCCGACGCATTTGGCGGCCTTGGATCCACGCCGCCCTATCTGCTGCACCTCCGTCCTGTGCTGAGCCTCGCCGGGCAGCCCGTTGCCCATGGTTTGGGCGAGGTGGAGGGGGGGCAATCGCTGCGTCTGGAAATCGAATTCGGTGGGCCGGCCGGTCACGCCGTCTTTGCGCAGAACGTCCTCGCCGGCGGCTACGACGCCATCAGTATCGAGGTGCAGGGTGAATCGCCAGCCACCCAGGCGTCCACCGACGTGCTCGTCGGCGACAGTGAGCCGCCCGCCGCGCGCATTCTCGCCAATTTCGGCGCCCGCTATCTTGGTGAATGGGACGACGAGGATGACGCGCTAGCGCGCCTGATCGGCGTCACGGTTCTGCGCCCGCTTCCCAGCGCGGTGCTGGTCACGAATCAATACCGCGTCGATCGCGTTGGTAGCACTGTGGACGCGCTGGTGTGGCAAGGCGTAGCCCTCGATGCAGGCCTGCGCCCGGCCGAGCCTCTGGCACAAAATGCTGTAGTGTCCAGCGAGGCCGACTGGACCCTGGTGTCGGCCCTGCAGGGCAGCGTCCTCGAGCATCGCCTTTTCGAGCAGCAGTGGTCGGTGGAGAGCATTTCCGCCGACAAGGGCAT
>DAOOVM010000366.1:0-2472 GCA_035370085.1 Rhodanobacteraceae bacterium
GGCGGGCCAGCAGCGGACAGCGGCCGTGCGGCAGCGCCACGCCGCCGCCGAGGGCGGTGCTGCCCAGGGCCTCGCGTTCGGTCAATGCCTCCAGCACGGCCAGATCGGCCTCGGGGGCGAGGCGGCGGGCCAGGGCTTCGAGCAGGGCGTGGCGCGAGGAGGCGCGCAGGTCGACGAAGACGCGCTCGGGGGTGAGCAGTTCGATCAGCCGCATGCGGTGGCAGGGTGGGGCGGGGCGCCCAGTCTAGCCGCGGCAATCCGAGGCGGAACTCCAGGAGCGGGGCGGCCCGGTTGCCGGGCCGCCCCGCTGGCTCATTCGGCGCGGGCGACGCGCGCCGCGTCCAGCTTGCGGTGATCGGTGAGCTTTTCCTTGTGCTTGCGGATCTGGCCGTCGAGCTTGTCGGACAGCGCGTCAATGGCAGCGTACATATCCTCGGCCACGGCTTCGGCATGAATGGTCTTGCCCGCGGCGGCGCGGATGGTCGCTTCGGCGCTGTGCGCCAGCTTGTCCACCGCCAGGGTGACGGCGACCTCATGGAGCTGGTCGAAGTGGCGCAGGATGCGCTCGAACTTGGTTTCCACGTAGCCGCGCAGGGCGGCAGTGACTTCGACCTGGTGACCGCTGACGTTGATCTGCATAGAGGTTCTCCTCGAACGATACGGCAGGCCGGAACTCCGTCCGGGTGCCGCGCTGTCCCGGAGGTCCGGGCCTGTCGTTCCGCCGCGTGCCCCTCGGCGCGCGGGCGGCTGCACCCTCCGTGTGCGGGAAGGCCGCGCCTCCCCGTGTCACTGCATCGATCCTCCCGTTTGCCCGCGTGCTGGAAATACGACCATGGTTCAGTACTGGGGTTCCGCGCCGGCGAACACAAGCCTCAACCGAGGCGACAGCGGTCGTTCGACGAGGGTATGTGCAGCGCCTCGCGGTACTTGGCCACGGTGCGCCGCGCCACGCTGATGCCGCGCCGGTTGAGCTCCTCGGCCAGGGCCTGGTCGGACAGCGGCTTGGCCGGCGTCTCGGCGTCGATGAGCTTGCGGATCATGGCCTGGATGGCGGTGGCCGAGGCGCTGCCGCCGTCCACCGTCGACACGCCGCTGGAGAAAAAGTACTTGAACTCGAAGGTGCCGCGCGGGGTGTAGAGGAACTTGCGCGTGGTGACGCGGCTGACGGTGGACTCGTGCATGCCGATCTCCTCGGCCACGTCCTTGAGCACCAGCGGGCGCATCGCTTCCGGGCCGTAGTCGAGGAAGGCGCTCTGCGCGCGCACGATGGACTGCGCCACCTTGAGGATGGTCTCGGCGCGGGTCTTCAGGCTCTTGATGAGCCAGCGCGCCTCCTGCAGCTGGCCCTTCAGGTAGGCCGCGTCGTCGCGCTGGGCGCGGGCGATGAGCGACTCGTAGTGGTGGTTGATGTGCAGCCGCGGCTGGCAGGCAGCGGCGAGCGCCACGTGCCAGCGCCCGCCCTGGCGGTAGGCGTAGGCGTCGGGGGCGATGAACTCGGGCGGCGCCGCGGCGATGCTGGCGCCGGGCTTGGGATCGAGCGAGCGGATCAACTGCACCGCGGCGTCGACCTGCTCGGGCGTGGCGCGCAGGGTGCGGGCGATGCGGCCGCGCTCGTTCTTCGCCAGCGCCTCCAGATGCTCGGCCACGATGCGCCGCGCCAGCGTCACGCCCGCTGCGGCCTGGTCGAGGGCCTCCAGCTGCACATCCAGGCACTCGGCCAGGTGGCGGCTGGCCACGCCCAGCGGATCGAAGCGCTGCACGCGGTGGCGCACCGCCTCCACTTCCGCCGGCGTGGGCTGGAACATGCCCTGCAGGCACTGCTGGATGGCCTCGACCGGCTCGTGCAGGTAGCCGTCGTCGTCCACCGCCTCGATGATGGCCGCGGCGATGGCGTGGTCGCGCGGCGACATGGGCGTGAGATTGAGCTGCCACAGCAGGTGGTCGCGCAGGTCCTCGCGCTCGGGTTCCTGCGGCTCCAGGCCCTCGTCGTCCGTCGCCGGGCCGCGTGGGGCGTGGGAGAAGTCGGCGTCGAGCGGCTCGTAGGGCTCCTCGCCCTCGCGCTCGCTGCCGGCGGCCTGGTCGGCCGCCTGCGTCGCGTGCTCGAACTCGTGGCTGGCGTGCAGGGGCTCGGGCGCCTCCGCCGGCTCCGGCGGCAGTTCCTCGGGCAACTCCAGCAGGGGGTTGGACTCCAGCGCCTCGCGCAGTTCCATTTCCAGCTCCACGCTGGAAAGTTGCAGCAGGCGGATGGCCTGTTGCAATTGCGGTGTCAGCGCCAGCTGCTGATGCAGCCGGAGGTGGAGCGCAGGCTTCATTCACATCCCCTTGGCACGGCCATCCTAATCCGGATCGGGGCGTGGGTGAACCGGCCGAAATGCGCTATCGTCGGCGCTTTGCGCACGCCCTCGCGTGCACGCCGGCGGCGGCCTACATGCGGAATTCCTTGCCGAGGTAGACGTCGCGTACGCGCTGGTT
>DAOOVM010000367.1:0-2470 GCA_035370085.1 Rhodanobacteraceae bacterium
GCGGCGAACGCCAGGCCGACCATGGCGCCGTAGGAGGCGCCGACGAACGCAGGCACGTGCGCGATGCCGAGGACGTCGAGCAAGGCAGCGAGCGCATCGGCCTGGTCCTCGCTCGATACCGCGCTTGCCGCCAGATCCTCCGCGTCCAGCCAGTCGATGCTGAGCACGCGCCAGCGTCGCAGATCGATGGGGCGCCCCGGACCGACCTGCTCGGCCCACCAGCCGTCGCCAGCAGCGGCCACATCGCGCCCGGCCGATATGCCGCCCTGCACGATGAGGGTAGGCGCCTGCGCGGCACCCTGCCAGCGGTAGCGCAGCGTCACCTGGGCCTGATCGTCCGCGTAGCGCGGCTGCAGGGACAGGCGGCACTCGCCGCGCTCGTCGAAGCTGGCCGTCGGCGGCTCGAACCGCTCGCAGTCGGCGCCGACCGGGGCGGCCGTCGCTTCTTCGACGGAGGGGACAGAATGGTGGGCGGCAAGGCTCATGCGGTGCTCCTGGCGGTAGGGCCTGCGGAGTACCGGAGCGGACGCACTCCCCCGCGGCATCGCCACGGGCTCGCGCTTCCCATCTCTCGGCCGACCGCCGCGCGCCTGGCGCGACGATCGCCGCAGGAGTTGGCACCGTGGCGGACCGCAGGCGCGGAACCGCTGGTTGCCCCGGCGTCGAAGGGCCTGTCCCTCAGCCGGTCTTGATGGATCGTGGCCGCACGATAGGGCCGATGGGTCCTCGTGTCAATGGCCGTATAGCCGTCTATCCGTTCATATTCCACGAGACCATGAAGCGGCACAGTCGCGCCGATGACACGCGCCGGGGCCGCGGGCGACGGAAGCGCGCCGCATGGCGCCGGTTTGGCGCTGCGCCGGGCCGTCGCTAAGCTGCGCGCTCGCCCCCGTGCCTCCCCGCCATGACCCCACGCCCATCGCCACTTCTCGTGGCCGCCCTGCTGGCCTGCTGCACCCTGCCGGCCGCAGCCAGGAAGATCTACAAGTACACCGATGCCGATGGCCAGGTGCACTTCACCGACATCCGGCCGCAGGGCCAGGCCGATGTCAGCGAGAGCGTGGTGACCGACGTGGAAAACCACCACATCGCCGAACTGCGTGTCGACGGCGGCGAGGACGTGCGCGAGGCGCGCGTGTTCAACCAGATCGCAGGGCCGGTCGAGGTGCAGCTCGGTTTGGTCGAGCAAAGCAATGTGACGGCCGAGCCGCCGCTGCCCCTGAACGTGGTGCTGCAGGGCAAGGAGGAACGCGTGCTGACGCGCCTGCGCCGCGCCGACGGGCTTCGGGCGGCGAGCTTCTCCCTGGATTTCCGCGCCGTCCCCGGCGATCCCGCCGCGCGCGCCGCCGGCGTCGACTACCGCCTGCCCCTCGGCGGCGGCTACCGCATCGACCAGGGCTTCGGCGGCAGCTTCAGCCACACCGACGAGCAGTCGCGTTACGCCATCGACCTGGCGGTGGACGAGGGCACGCCCGTGCTGGCCGCGCGCGAGGGCACGGTCATGCAGGTGGAGAACGATTTCTACGGCAGCGGCCTGAACCGCGAGAAATTCGCCACGCGCGCCAACGTGGTGCGCGTGCTGCACGCGGACGGCAGCATGGCCGTGTACGCCCACCTGAAGCCAGAAAGCGTGACAGTGCAGCCAGGGCGGCACGTCTACGCCGGCGACCAGCTCGGCGCCTCGGGCAACACCGGCTACTCCACCGGACCCCACCTGCACTTCTGCGTGCAGGTCAACCGCGGCATGCGGCTGGTCTCCGTGCCCTTCCGCCTGGTCGGCCCGGCGGGCGCGGTTGTCATTCCCGAGGGCATGGGCGACGCCGCGGCGAACTGAGCCGGTCGCGACGCGCCCGGACCGGCCGCCGCTGGAGGCGGTTGCGCCTCTCCCGTATAATCCGCGCCCTTTCGCCTGTTCTAGCGCGCCTGCGGGCGCCGCGCCCGCCATGTCCCAGCAGAGTTCCGAGACGCGCCGCCGGCGCACCTTCGCCATCATTTCCCATCCGGACGCCGGCAAGACCACGCTGACGGAAAAGCTGCTGCTGTTCGGCGGCGCCATCCAGATGGCCGGCTCGGTCAAGGGCCGCAAGGCCGCGCGCCACGCTACCTCGGACTGGATGGCGCTGGAGAAGGAGCGCGGCATTTCGGTGACGAGCTCGGTGATGCAGTTCCCCTACGAGGGCCGCATCGTCAACCTGCTCGACACGCCGGGTCACGCCGACTTCGGCGAAGACACCTATCGCGTGCTCACCGCGGTGGACTCCGCCCTCATGGTGATCGACTGCGCCAAGGGTGTGGAGGAGCGCACCGTCAAGCTGATGGACGTGTGCCGCCTGCGCGACACGCCCATCATGACATTCATCAACAAGCTGGACCGCGAGGGCCGCTCGCCCATCGAACTACTCGACGAAGTGGAGTCGGTGCTGAAGATCCAGTGCGCGCCGATCACCTGGCCCATCGGCATGGGCTCGCG
>DAOOVM010000368.1:0-2408 GCA_035370085.1 Rhodanobacteraceae bacterium
GGGGTCGTCTCAGAAAACGGAAAATAAAGCACGCTAAGCGTGCGTGGAGGCTGGCACCCAGCGGTACAGCGTCGGAATGGACACGCCGAGGTTCTTGGCCACGTCCTTGGGCGGCACCCCGCTGGCCAGCAGCTTCTTGGCCGACTCGATCTTGCTGTCGGTCATCTTCGGCTTGCGGCCGCCTTTGCGGCCGAGCTGCTTGGCGACTTCCAGCCCGGCGCGGGTGCGCTCGACGGTCAGCTCGCGCTCCATTTCGGCAAGGCTCGCCATGACGTGGAAGAAGAACCGCCCGGATGGTGTGCCGGTGTCGATGGAGTCGGTGAGGCTCCTGAACTGGACACCGTGCTTGTGCAGATCGCCGACCAGATCGACCAGTTGCTTGACCGACCGGCCCAGCCGGTCGAGCTTCCAGACGACCAAAGTATCGCCTTCGCGCAGCATTTCGAGCGTCTTGGCCAAGCCAGGCCGGTCTGCCCGCGTGCCACTCACCTTGTCCTCGAAGACCTTTTTACATCCGGCCTTGCTCAAGGCTTCGCGTTGCAGCTCCAGGTTCTGATCCTGCGTCGAGACGCGCGCATAGCCAATCAACATGGCTTGTCTCGCGCCCGGTCGATGCGTTCCTGCATCGCCTGCATCACTTCTTCGTGGGTGTACGATCTGGCGTTGGCGTCGGTGGCTTGCCGCAGGGCTTCCTCAACCTCGCGCGTCATCCGCTCGTAATCCTCCGGCCACAGCGCTTGCTCCATGCGCAGCGACGCCTGACCCAGCAGGTGCAGCAGGCTGAACAGCCGCATGTCGTTGGTGGCGACGATGCGCTCCCGAATCTGCTCCTGAATAGCTTCGCTAGCCCGATGCGCTTGTGGTGTGGCAGTCCCCTCGTAGTCAGCGGGGAATTCCGCTTCCTCGGCAATCCTTGCCCAGGCGCTGGCCAGCGCCTCGATGGTTGACGTGCTCATTTCCGCCGCTCCTGTGCTCTTTGGCGAATCAACCGGCCAAGGGGCCTCGACGCGAAAACCAGCAGCATCACGCCTATCGGATACCAGGTCGAGAAGACCACCAAGGCATCGAAGGCTGGCCGTCCGGTGTTGGTAGGCAGTACGGCGGTCACAGCCATCAACCCGCCGACCGTCCAGATGATGCGCCACACGTAGGGCATCACGCGGGGCACGTAGCCGTCATCGAAAGCGGTCTGGTAGTAGCGGCGCAGGCCGCGCTCGGCAAGCGCCTGGCGCTGCCGCTCCGACAGCGCATCCGTCCGGCCATACCAGCGCCGGAATGGTGGACAGCGCAGCAGCAAAGGGGTGAAGAGGATCATCACCGCCACGATCGCGACACCCCACGCCATGACGGCGCCGGCATCGGGCCGCTTGGCGTTCTCGATCACGGGCGCGAAGACGCCCGGAGCACCGATCATCCAGAACAGCGCAATGTGCTGATGGAAGGAGAGCTTCATTTGCTCATCCACTTGCGCAGCAGGCGCTTTTTCAGGGAGGCGCGTTCTTGCGGGTTGCGTCCCTTGTGATTGGCGATGCGATCCGCCGTGGCGGCCTGGCGCTTGACGGGCCAGTAGGAGCGGCCATCCTTGCCCATCGACCAGACGCTGCTGGCCTGGTTTTCCAGCAGGGGCAGATGGGCGCTCAGGGCTTCGGGCGACGCGCTGGTCAGCGCCGTGCGCTCACGGGTGCGCCAGCGCTGATGCCAGAGCTTCTTGTCCTCGCGCTCGCTGCCGCAGGTCGTGTGCCCGACGATGGGTGTTTTGCGGCGGCTGCGGCTCATAACGTAGTGGTCTCCAAGAACATTCAGGACTGATCCCAGGCGTCGATGGTCAAGACCTGATCGGCAGGACAGGCGGCTACGCGGTCGGGAACTGGATGGTGTTCAGTCTCATGCCGACCCCATTCGATTGATCGCGTCGCTTGCGGCACGCTGCGACGCAAGGAGGTTTGCGACCTGGTTTAGCAGCCGTGTCCGCTGCATGTCTGTTACCTATCTCCCCGACCGCTCATTGGACCAACTCCAGAGATTGGGCTCTATCGCTCAGCCAATACGAAACCGGCATTGGCTGATGCCACAACCGAGACGAACACAAATGGCTCGGTACCTGTATTTCGCGCCCCGTGCACTTGGCCCGGTCTTGCCACGGCTATCTCACCTTCCCTGAGGGCACGAACAATCCCATTGCCCTGAAAGTAATCAGCCATTCCCGACAAAACAGTCCACGTGTCTTGGCCGTGAGGATGAATGTGAGCCGCAATTTCCTGCCCGGGATGGACATGCCAAACCACGATAATTGAGTCTCGGGTTTCAAGCACAACGGAACGAATAGGCTCGCCTTCGGACGGCTGAACATACTCGGCTACAGAAAATATTCTCGATTCAACAGTCATCGGAGATCCCTCTTTCACAGT
>DAOOVM010000369.1:0-2407 GCA_035370085.1 Rhodanobacteraceae bacterium
CCGTGCCGCGCCAGCAGCGGCGCCAGGGTCTCCCGCTGCGCGCGCAAATCGGCCAGGGTGGATCGGTAGGCCAGCTCGGCCACGTGCTGCCGGTTGTCGTAGCTGAACACGTTGGTGAAGAACAGCTCCGCGTCGTCGGGATTGGGCTCGAACAGCACCACGTCGGCCTTGTCGTAGTGGCGGGCGTAGCGCGACAGGCTGGCCTGCATGCGCGATTGCAGCAGGGTGCGGAAGGTCTGCGACAGCACGGCCGGCAGGCCGCCCTGCACCAGGCTGTCGGGCGACTGCTTGCCGTGCAGTTTGGCCAGTGCGGCGTCGAAGGGCACGAGCGGATTGAGGCCGATCACCAGCTCGGCGCCGTCGTCCAGCGCGACCGAGGCGTGCAGGGTGCGCTGCAGCGCCCCGTCCACGTAGAACTTGTCGCCGATGCGCACCGGCGGGTACAGCCCGGGCAGTGCGGCGCTGGCGACGATGGCCTGGGAGATGGGCACGCTGTCGTTGCCGGGGGCGCCGAAGCGGACCTCCTTGCCGGTGTCGAGCTCCACTGCGATCACGTAGAAGCGGTGCGCCAGCCGGCGGAAGTCGTTGCTGCGCCCGTTGCCCGTCAGCACCTCGCGCAGGAAGCTCTCGACGGCGGAGTTGTCGAAGAGGCCGGTGGGCAGGAGGCTGCCGATGCGCAGCAGCGCATCGGTCATGTTCATGTCGAGGGGATTGCGCACGATGGCGCCGAACCAGTCGGCGAGCAGTCTCGGCACGTAGCTGGCGCGGCGCAAATACTCGAACAGGGCCGGCCGGGCGAAGGACTCCGGCCGGAAGCGCGCTTCGTGGGAGTCGCCGGTGAGGAAAATGCGGCACATCTCCGCCGTGCCCAGGCCGTTGACCAGGCCTGCGGCGAGGAAGGCGCCCGAGCTGACGCCCACGTAGACGTCGAGGGCCGTGAGGTCCAGCCCCTCGATCGCCAGGTCCAGCGCGCGCAGCGCGCCGAGTTCGTACATGCCGCCGATCGGGCCGCCGCCGGCGATGGCGATGCCGATGCGGGCGCGGCCCGCGCGCTTGCGCGGACGTTGGGCAGCCTGGGTGACGAGCATGCGCGGGAGTATGCCGGGGGAGGGTAGCCGATTGTAGCGGCCGCCGGCGTGCCGACCATGCAATCGGGCGCGGCCGGCGCTCAGGCCTTGCCGAAATGCTGGTCCAGCCGCTTTTCGATCTCGCGCTCCACCGCCGACTTGAGCATGGACAGCATGAAGCCGAGCTCGGCGGTGACGTGCACCGTGTCCTTTTCCAGGGCGATGCGCCCGCTCACGCCGGAACGCTCGAAGTGCAGGTGGTTGCCGCGCCAGCCCCAGGTCAGGTCGAACTTGCCCGCGATCTCCTCGGCCACCTCGCCGATGGCGACCTTGGCGTCCTTGAGGTTCTTGCTGTGCTTGCGGCGGATGTCGATGGTGGGCATGCGGGGTTCCGGGAGGCGGCGGTGGCCAGTGGCGGGCGCGGAGTTCTATGATGCCGCACCATGCGCACCGCGTCAGCGGTGCCGCGGCCGACGGGGAGGGGAGCGATGCGGTTGCGCGCTGTGGCGGTGCTGCTGATGCTGCTGGGAGGTGCGGCGGCTGCCGCGGAGATCGAAGGCAACGTGGTCCTGGTTGCCGAGGGCAGGCCCCTGCGTCCGGAGGAAGCCGCTGAGGTCGTGGTGTATTTCCGCCCCTCCAGCATCGGCGCGGTGGCGCCCGCGCCGCAGCCCTATGCGATGAGCACCCAGCGCAAGCAATTCGTGCCGCGCATCCTGCCCATCACCGTGGGCAGTCGGGTGCGCTTTCCCAACCAGGACCCGATCCTGCACAACGCCTTCTCGACGTCGAAAGACAATCCCTTCGACGTCGGTCTGTACGGCCAGGGGGACGAGCAGACGGTCACCTTCCAGCATCCGGGATACGTGCGGGTCTACTGCAACGTGCACCATTCCATGGTCGGACACATCCTGGTGCTGGACACGCCGTTCTTCACGCGGCCGGACGCGCGCGGGCATTTCCGCCTGCAGGGGCTGCCCGAGGCCGAGGGCGAAGTGGTGGTCTGGCACGATCGCGCCACGCCCTGGCACCGCAGCCTGCGGCCGTCCACGGCCGGCTCGCTGGCCGTGCAGCTCGACCTGACCCAGCGCCGCATTCCCCCCCATACCAACAAGTTCGGCAAACCCTATGGACGCAGCGCCGATGGCGGCTATTGACCCGGCGTGGCGCCAGCGCGGTTTCGCCCTGCCGCTGGCGCTGCGCTTCTTCCTGGGAACGGCCGTGCTGATTGCCCTGGCGGTCGGTGCGGCAGTCTTCGTTACCTACACGCAGGGACAGCGCATCGCCGCGCAGGCGGTGGACAAGGCGCTGGCCACCAGCGTGGCGGTGCAGCGCGAATTCGA
>DAOOVM010000370.1:0-2393 GCA_035370085.1 Rhodanobacteraceae bacterium
CCTGCCCCTGCTGGCCTGGCGCGCCGCGCGCGGAGCGGTCGGGGGTGCCCGGACAGAGGCGCCGCTGCCCGCCGCGACGCGCGCCCTGGGCGCCGCCGCCGCGGTGGCCTACCTCGCCTGGCTTGCCGTGTTCGGCTACTACCGCTATCTGGCGCCGCTGGAGATGCTGGCACCGCTGCTGCTGGCGCTGCTGCTGGTGCGCGACGGCGCGCGACCGGCGGCGCGCCTGCTGCTGGGCGTGCTGCTGGGTCTGCTGCTGCTCGGCACGCGGCCGCCGCGCTGGGGCCACCTGCACGAGCGACAGGACGTGTTCCTGCGCGTCGAGCTGCCGGACCTGCCGCAGTTGGATCGCGCCACGGTGATCCTTGCCGAGAACGAGCCGCTGGCCTTCCTGGCCCTGGGCTTTCCACCCGAGGTGCGCTTCGTGCGCATCGGCGGCAATCTCATGGGACCGCCGCTGCCGGCCTACGGCCTGGACCGCGAGGCGGCGCGACGCATCGCCGCCGGCCCGGGCCCGCTGTATGCGCTGCTCGCCGATCCGGCCTCGCCGGCCGCGGCAGCCGCCATGCAGCGGCAGCGCCTGCATCGTGCCGGAGACTGCGCCGCCGTGCGCTCCAACCTGCTCGTGCCCCCGCTGGCGGCGTGGCTGTGTCCCTTGCGCCGGGACGAAGACTAGCGGGTGCTGTGGCAAGCTAGGCGCCTTCCCGTCGGCCCCCGCTCCATGCTGAATCCCGATCTGTCCGCGCGACTGCCCGCGCTGGCGGCGCAGTTCCAGCGCCGCGAACCCTTCCGCCACGTCGTCATCGACGATTTCTTTGACCCAGCCACCGCTGCGGCCCTGCTGGCGCAGTTTCCGCCCTTCGAGCACGGCAACGCGCGCAACGAGAACGGCGAACTGGGCGGCAAGTCCACGGTGGAGAAGATCCGCGAGCTCGGGCCCGCCTACGCGGCCCTGGACGACGCCATCCAGACGCGCGCCTTCCTCGACCTCGTCGGCGCCCTCACCGGCATCACCGACCTGCGCTACGACCCCTGGTATTTCGGCGGCGGTACGCACGAGAACCGCGCCGGCCAAGACCTCGACGCGCACATCGACTTCAACCGCCACCCGGTCGAGCTCTGGCATCGTCGCCTTAACCTCATCGTCTACCTCAACTCCGAGTGGGACGACGCCTGGGGCGGGTCGCTGGAGCTGCACAGCGACCCGCGCAGCCCCGACGACCGCGTCACCACGGTCACGCCGCTGTACAACCGCGCGGTGATCTTCGAGACCACGGAGTGGAGCTGGCACGGCTTCAGCCGCATCGCCCTGCCGCCGGAGAAGGCCGCGCTGACGCGCCGCTCCATCGCGCTGTACTTCTACACCACCGACCGTCCGGCCGAGGAACTGGCCGACCCCCACTCCACTGTCTACGTCGACCGCCCGCTGCCGGAGCGATTCCGCTCCGGCCACACCCTCGACGCGGCCGACGTGCAGGAACTGCGCGTGCTGCTCGCCCGTCGCGACCAGCACAACCAGCGCCTCTATGGCGAAGTGACCAGCCTCAGCCGACAGCTCGGCCAGGCCCAGACGGCGCTGCTCGCAGGCTGGCCGGGAAAACTGCGCTACGTGGCGTGGCGCCTGCTCGGGGCGATCCGGCACCGCTGATCGCTGCGCGGGCCACCCACTTCTGGACTTCGGCGCAAACGCATCGCCTGCGGCTACACTAGCGGCTTTGCGCCGAGACGCCGCCGCCGTCGATGCTGTTCAACTCGTTCCATTTCGTCGTGTTCTTCCTGCTGGTGCTGGTGCTGAACCAGGCACTGCGCCGCTGGCCCACGGCGCAGAAGCTCATGCTGCTGGCAGCGAGCTATTACTTCTACGGCCAGTGGAGCTGGATCTACCTCGGCCTGATTCTCTGGTCCACCCTGCTCGACTACGCCATCGGCCTGGGCCTGGTGCGCGTGTCCCATCCGCGCCGACTGCTGTGGCTGAGCCTCGCCACGAACCTCGGCCTGCTCGCCTTCTTCAAGTACGCCAATTTCCTCATCGCCAACTGGAACGGCGTGGCCGCCACCGTCGCACCGGCGTGGCAGCTCACGCCGCTGGATGTGCTGCTGCCCGTGGGCATTTCCTTCTACACATTCCAGAGCCTGTCCTACGTCATCGACGTGTACCGCGGCACCAGCCGCCCGCGCCGCAACCTGCTCGACTACGCCCTGTTCGTGGCCTTCTTCCCGCAGCTGGAGGCGGGCCCGATCGTGCGCGACTACGAATTCTTCGCCGAACTGGACGCAGACCGCCGCGTCGATGCCGCGCGCGTGCAGGAGGCCCTCGTGCTGATCGCCTGCGGCTTCGTCAAGAAGCTGGTGATCGCCGACAACCTGGCGCGCTTCGCCGATCCGGTGTTCGA
>DAOOVM010000371.1:0-2386 GCA_035370085.1 Rhodanobacteraceae bacterium
CCCGCGCGCGGTCGTGTTCGAGATCACCGAGACCGGCGCGCTGAACAACCTCGACGCGGCGCGCGACCTCATCACCGAGCTGCGCGCCTTTGGCTGCCGTTTCGCCCTCGACGACTTCGGCGTGGGCTTCTCCTCCTTCACCCACCTCAAGCACCTGGACGTCGACATGCTGAAGATCGACGGCTCCTTCACCCAGGGGCTGTTGACGGATGCCGTGGACCTGGCCGTGATCAGCGCCATCACCAGCATCGCCCACTCCATCGGCAAGCTCACCGTGGCGGAATACGTCGACCGGCCGGAGATCCTGCGCGCCCTGCGCAACTGCGGTGTGGACTATGCCCAGGGCTTCTACGTAGGGCGGCCCAAGGCCGGGCTGCGCTTCGCCGGCGGCCAGCTCGAGGTGGTGGGCGGCGCCGAGGGCGGGCTCAGCGCCGCAGCGGGCTGAGTCACGCCGATCGCATCACGCAAGGCCGCGCCCAGTGGGGTGACGCCGACCGCCGACCGTCCGGGGGTTTCTGGGGAGGAGATCGGTACGGCGGCCGGCGTCGTGAAGGGAACCGCAAAGCGTCCAGGCCCTGGCGGCAAGCGGGTGCCCCGCGGCTTGGCCGGGGTGCCCGTCGGGTGGCAGCGCCTGGGTCTGCCGCCTCAGAAGTGCACCTCGACGTCGTCGAAGAACAGGCGATCGGGATCGCCGATCAGGCGCGTGAGGGCGAAATCGTGCTTGGTGGTGGCGAAGTCGGCGTAGCCGCCGGCAATGACGTTGCCGGAGGGCTCCACCTCGAGCGCATAGGCCTGGTCGTCCTGTGCGCCCGTCGCCACCACGGCGCGGCCCTGGCCGTCGCCATAGGCGGTGTCGGGCAGGCCGTCGGCGGTCAGGCGGCCGAGGAAGAAATCCTTGTACGCGCCTACCGTGGCAAATCCGGCCACGAGGATCTTGCCGTTGCCCTGCAGAGCCAGGGCATTGGCCTCGTCGTAGTTGCTGATGTCGCTGAACTTCAGCGTCACGCGGCCGGGCACCGAAGTGGCCGACCCCGCCGCGGCGAAACTCGTGTCGAGGCTGCCGTTGGCGAGGAAACGCATCACGCTCATGCCGCGGTCGCCGCCGCTGCCCGCGACCAGCAGGCGGCCGGCGGAACTCCAGCGTGCCGCGGCGATCCTGGACAGACCGGTGCGCCGGCCATTGCTGAGGCCGTCGACCAGGCGCACCTGGCCGCTGCGCGACACCCCGCTGACCGGGTCGAGGCTCGACAGCGTGGTGTCGATGTCGCCGTCGGCCGTGAGGCGCCCGATGAAGGCGCTGGCGCGGCCGAAGGTGTATCCGACCACTGTGATGCGGTCGTCCGTGGGCTGGCCGTCGGGGCCGAGCGCACCGCTCTGCGACAGGGCGAAGCCGCTGAGGTAATCGGCCGCGTCGTCGCTGGTGTAGAAGCTCGGCAGCACGCGCCAGCCCTTGTGCCCGCCGGCGCCGTCCGGCTCACCGAAGGCGGTGTCGAGCTGGCCGTCGGCGCTGTAGCGCACCACGGCGACGCGCTGGTAGGAGAAGTTGCCCACCGGCACGGTGGTCGTGGCACCGACGACGATCTTGCCGCTGGCCTGCAGGGCCACGGCCATCCCCACGTCGTGGCGGCCGGGGCCGTTCAGATCGAGCAGGGTGTAACCCCTGCGCCCCCCTTGTCCGTCCGCCGCGCCAAAAGTCGTATCGAGCTGACCATTGCGGTTCAGGCGGAACAGGGCCAGCTGGGCATAGGCGTCGTTCTTCGGCGTGAGGCTGCCGACGGCGAGGATGCGGCCATCGGGCAACACCTTCAGCGCGCGGATCTCGTCGCTCTGGCCGCCGAGGTCGAACTCGAAGCGCCCGGCCGTGCCGAAACTGCCGTCGACGCGGCCGTCGGGCAGGTAGCGCACGACAGTGGCGTTCAGGCTGCTGCCGCTGCCCTGGGCGTTGGGGCCGGTCACTGCACCGGCCGCCAGCAGGCGGCCGTCGCGCAGCGGCGCCAGGGCATAGGCCTCGTCCGTCCCGCCATGGAAGTCGCTGATCACGAAGCCGCCGCCGAAACTGCCGTCGGTCGTTCCCTGCCCGGCCGCCGCGGCGGTGCCGGCCAGCAGACAGGACAGGGCGAGCGCGGCCCACGCGGGTACAGGGCGCTGCGGGTACAATCGGGCGTCGGTCGTTGCGGAATCGTGCTTGCTCATGGCTTCCCTTCTGTGTGGCGCATCCACCGCGCGGTGTCGCGTCGGGTCGTGCTGCCAGCCAGGGACGGATGGGCGCGGCGATTCCTATCAGGCGTCTGCCGCTGTAACGCGCAATGCGACGCCGTGCTCAGGGCGCCTGCCGCCCAGCCCACACCGCCGCGTGGCGGGCGGCGGCACACTGGCGGCGCCGCTG
>DAOOVM010000372.1:0-2383 GCA_035370085.1 Rhodanobacteraceae bacterium
CAAGATCGTCGAGGTCATGCGCAATCCCTTCGTGCTGGGCGCGCACACCCTGGCCGTGAGCACCAGCATCGGTGCCGCCTTCGCGCCCACGCCGCGCGACCCGGCCACGCTGACCGCCCTCGCCGATCGCGCGCTGTACGCGGCCAAGGCGCGCGGACGGGATACCTGGACGGTGGTGCAGGACGGCGACCACGGAATCGCACCGCCCGCAGCGTGATGCCCTTGTGCCCCGCGCGGCCCAGCCCCACCTGACGACGATGGATACGTCGACCCCGCCGCCGCGCGACCTGCCCCAGCTCCGCCGCGCCGCGCTGATGTCGCTGGGCTTCGTCGCCGTGCTGTGGCTGGTGAAGGCGGTCGAGCTGGCCGGCCCCGGCGATTTCTCCTGGCTCGGGGTCTACCCGCGGCGCGTGCAGGGCCTGCTCGGCATCCTCACCGCACCGCTGGTGCACGCTGGCTTTGAACACCTCATCTTCAACACCCTGCCCACCTTCCTGCTGCTCACCCTCGCCCTGTTCAATTACCCGGCGGCAACGCGGCGCGCGCTGCCGCTGATCTGGCTGCTCTCGGGCGTGGGCGTGTGGCTGATCGGGCGACCGTCGTGGCACTTCGGCGCCAGCGGGCTCAGCCACGGCCTGATGTTCTTCCTGTTCTTCCTCGGTCTGCTGCGCCAGGACCGCAGTGCGATCACCATTGCCCTCGCCGTGTTCTTCCTCTACGGCGGCATGGTGATGACCGTGTTGCCGCGCGAACCGCACGTGTCCTGGGAAGCCCACCTGTCCGGCGCCGTGGCGGGCACCCTGGCGGCCCTGCTGTGGCGTCGCCTCGATGCGCCGACGCCGGAGCCCAAGCGCAGCTGGGAACTGGAGGAGGAAGAGGAGGCAGCGCGCGCCGCTGCCGAGGCGCAGACCTTCGAGCCGCCGCGGCCCGATGCCGTGCCGGTGTTGTGGCAGCGGGCCGAACCCGAGCGCGGCGTGGTGTTGCGCTTCCCGCCGCGGCTGCGCCCCGTGCCGAAGTCCGACGCATCCTCGTAGGCTTCCCGAGGCGCACGACGGCGCGCTGGTCGCACGCACGCCTTGCCTGGGACGGCGCAGCGCCGCACTGGACGCGAGCCGGTGGCGTCGCCAGACTTCCAGCCCCACTCATGCCCCCCTCAGGCCAGACCATGCGCAGTCCGCTTGCCCCACTGGCGCGTGCCCTCGTGGCCCTGCTGGCACTGTGCACCGCGCCCGCCTGGAGCGCGGATGTGGTCGTCAGCAGCAGCGCCGACAGTGGTCCCGGCAGCTTGCGCGAGGCGCTCACCAGCGCCGTGGCGGGCGACACGATCGTGTTTGCGCTGCCGAACGCAACAACCATCGCCGCGGCCAGCACGCTCAGCATCGGCAAGGACCTGACGATCGACGGCGCTGCAGTGCCCGGACTGACGATTGGCGGCAATCCGGCGGTGGCGGCGTTGCAGATCGAGTCCGGCGTCACGGCGAGGATCGCCCACCTCACCATCGCCGACGCCGGCACCGGCATCGTCAACCGAGGCATGCTGACCGTCACGGCCAGTACCCTGCGCGGCAACATGGACGGCGCCATCGCCAGCGGCGGCAACCTCGTCGTGGCCGACAGCACCTTTTCGGGCAATGCCAGTCCCACGTTGGGCGGCGGCATCCTCATCTCCGCGGGGTCGGCAACGGTCGTCAGCTCCACGTTCGTGGGCAACTCCGCGCGCTACGGCGGTGCCATCTGCTCCGCCTCGGCCGCGCCGTCCACGCTGCGCAACAACGTGTTTGTGGCCAATGGCGCGAGCCAGAGCGGCGCAGCTGTCGAGGATGCCTTCGGCGCCGTGGCGGCCGACCACAATCTCTACTGGGACAATGCCGACGCGAACGGCGCGCAGGCATCGCCCTGCCACGGCTGTGCCAGCAACACGCTCCCGGCCTATGCCGATCCGCTGCTCGGGCCCTTGGCCGACAATGGCGGCCCGACGCGGACCCACGCCCCGGCGTTGGACAGCGCAGCGATCGACCGCGGCGACGATGTGGCCTGCAGCGCCGCACCGGTCGCCGGACTCGATCAGCGCGGCGTCGTGCGTCCGCACGGCGCGCACTGCGACCTGGGCGCGGTCGAATCCAACGAGCGTGTGTTTGCCGACGGATTCCAGGCACCGCCCGGGCCGGTCTTCTACGGCTTCGAGACCTGCCTGGACGGGTGGGTGCTCAGCGGCGACTGGCAATGCGGGGTGCCGCAGTTCGTCGGCCCGCCGGCGGCCTTTGAGGGCACGCAGGTCCTGGGCACGGGCATCGCCGGCAATTACAGCAACAACAATACCTGGAGCAGCACCACCGCCACCTCGCCCGACATCGACCTCATCGGCCTGCCCCATCCGATACTG
>DAOOVM010000373.1:0-2379 GCA_035370085.1 Rhodanobacteraceae bacterium
CGGTCCATGGCGGTGCGGGCTCGGGCGGGGAAGGGCGGTGTCGGTGCCTGGGATGCATTGGGCCGTCGCGCGGCGGCGAATCGGCGCGGGCGCGCGGGCAGGGCGGCGACGAGTTGTGGCGATTCGCTGACGGCGCGTTGCCGCGCATTGCCGCTGCCGTGGGGCGGCCCTAAGCTGCGGCCACGTTCCCCCACCCTGGTGCCACCGTGGCCCGCAACATCGCCATCGTCGAAGACGAACCCCTGATCCGCGCCAATTACGTCGAGGCGCTGTCGCGCTTCGGCTACGAGGTGCGCGGCTATGCCTCGCGGCCGGAGGCGGAAACCGCCTTTGCCCTGCGCCTGCCCGAGCTGGTGATCATCGACGTCGGTCTGGGCGACGAGCCCGAGGGCGGCTTCGAGCTGTGCCGCGGCCTGCGCGCGCGCGCGCCGACCCTGCCGATCCTCTTTCTGACGGCACGCGATTCCGATTTCGACGTGATCTCGGGGCTGCGCCTCGGCGCCGACGACTACCTCGCCAAGGACGTCTCCCTGCACCAGCTCGCCGCGCGCATCAACGCCCTGTTCCGGCGCATCGAGGCGCTGCGCAAGCCGGTCGAGAGTGAGAGCGTGATCGCCCAGGGACCGCTGCGGCTGGAGCAGGAGCGCATGCGCATCACCTGGAACGGCGAGGAAGTGCCGCTGACCGTGACCGAGTTCTGGATGGTGCACACCCTGGTGCGCTTCCCCGGCCACGTGAAGAGCCGCGACCAGCTCATGCGCGAGGCGCAGGTGGTGGTGGACGACGCCACCATCACCTCGCACATCAAGCGCATCCGCAAGAAGTTCCTGGCCATCGACGCCGCCTTCGATGCCATCGACACCGTGCACGGCGCGGGCTACCGGTGGCGCCCCTGAGCGGCGTCGCGCGCCCGCGGCGCTGAGCGATCGCGCCGCGGCGCCGGCCCATGCCGCGCACTGCCCGCCCGCCGCCACAGCGCTTCCGCGCCGCCCCCACCGCATGACCCTGCGCCGCCAACTGCTGCTCGTCGCCCTGTCGATGCTGGCCCTGCCCTGGGCCGGCTGGCAGTTCGTGCGGCAGATGGAGGCGCTGCTGCGCCAGGGCCAGGAGCAGACCCTGATCGCCTCGGGCAAGGCGCTGGCGCGCAGCCTCGCCGCGGTGCGCGCGCAACTGCCGCCGCTGGGGCCGACGCTGTACGTGCATCCGCTGGAGAGTGCGCCGCAGGTCGACGGCTACGCCGGCGACTGGGCGGCGCTGCGGCCCTACGCGCAGAACCTGGGGCCGCCGCAGGACGCGCAGAAACTCAAGCTGCTGCTCGGTGCGGACGAGGGCTGGCTCTACCTGCTGGCCGAGGTGCGCGACCCCACGCGCCAGCGCGCCGACGCGCGCGACGCGCAGGCCGAGCGCGCCGACCACCTCGCCCTCACCCTCGTCCGCGCCGGCTTCACCCGGCGCTATCTCATCGCCAGCGCCGCACCCGGTCCCTTCGAGGCGCTGGCCAGCGGCATGGACAGCGGCCTGCTGCCGGTCACGCTCAGCGGCGAATGGCAGGAGGACGCCAGCGGCTACCGCGTCGAACTGCGCCTGCCGCGCACGCAGATGCCCGAACTGCTCGCGCTGGACGTGTACGACGCCGCCGCCGCGGCGCAGCCCACGCACATGGATGCGCGCCCGCTGGCGGCGTACTCGGCCACCCTGGCGCAGACCTTGGGCCAGTTCGCGCCCGAGCAAACCGCCGTGCGCCTGCTCAGCGCCGATGCCTGGCTGGTCGCCGGCAGCGGCGATTCCGCCGCCGCCGACGAGGCGCCGTCGGCGCAGCGTGGCGCGGCGCAGGGCCTGCTCGAACGTGCCGTCTACCGCTACCTCATCGCGCCCGCCCTGGGCGGCTCGCCGGTGCTTGCCGCGAACGGACCGCGCCTGGACGCGCCGGAGATCTGGCAGGCGCTGTCGGGCGTGCCCGCGGTGAGCTGGCGCGCCGGCGAGGTGCCCGGCGAGGTGGTGCTGGCCGCCGCCGTGCCGCTGGAGATCGACCGCGAGATCCGCGGCGCGCTGCTGCTGCAGCAGTCCGGCGACGCCCTGCCGCTGCTCACCAGCGCGGCGCTGCGGCGCCTGGCCTGGGTCAGCCTGTTCGCCCTGCTGCTGGCCGGCGGCGCGCTGGCGGCCTTCGCCACGCGCCTGTCCCTGCGCATCCGCCGCCTGCGCGACGGCGCCGAGCGCGCCCTGGCCAGCGACGGCCGCATCGCCGGTCGCGTGCCCGGCACCACGCAGCACGACGAAGTGGGCGACCTGGCGCGCAGCTTCCAGCGCCTGCTCGATGCCGTCGGCGCCTACACCGACTACCTGCGCACGCTCGCCTCCAAGCTCTCGCACGAACTGCAC
>DAOOVM010000374.1:0-2371 GCA_035370085.1 Rhodanobacteraceae bacterium
GCGCCTGCGCCAGTGCCTGGAGCCCGAGGCGCGCGTCTACACGCCCTACGGCGCCACCGAATGCCTGCCCGTGGCGGTGATCGAGAGCCGCGAGGTGCTGGACGACACGCGCGCCGCCACCGAACGCGGCGCCGGCACCTGCGTGGGGCGGCCGCTGGCGGCGAACACGGTGCGCATCATCGGCATCGACGACGCGCCCAGTGCGACCTGGTCCGACGCGCTGCTGGCAGCGCCGGGCGCGGTGGGCGAGATCACCGTGGCCGGCCCCACTGCCACGCAGGCCTACCACGCGCGGCCGCAGGCCACGGCGCTGGCGAAGATCAGCGAAACCCTGCCCGATGGCCGCACGCGCAGCGTGCACCGCATGGGCGACCTCGGCTACCTCGACGCGCAGGGCCGCCTGTGGTTCTGCGGGCGCAAGAGCCAGCGCGTGCGCAGCGCGCAGGGCGAGCTCTACACCGAGCAGGTCGAGCCGATCTTCAATACCGTGGCCGGCGTGCGCCGCACCGCCCTGGTCGGCGTCGGCGCCCCCGGCGCGCAGGTGCCGGTGCTGTGCGTGGAACTGGAACCCGGCCAGGCGGCGCAGCGCCTGCGCATCGCCGCCGCCCTGCGCGAGCTCGCCGCACAGCACGCGCACACGCGCGGCATCGCCACGCTGCTGTTCCATCCGGGTTTTCCCGTGGACATCCGCCACAACGCCAAGATCGGCCGCGAGGCGCTGGCACGCTGGGCGCAGACGCGCCTGGGCCGCGCGACCTGAACCGCGGCAGGGCGACTGCGGCATCATGGGCGCCCCGCGCCCCCCGGAGATCGCCCATGGAATTCCGCCAGCTCGGCCGCAGCGGCCTCAAGGTTCCCGTCCTCAGCTTCGGCACCGGCACCTTCGGTGGCGTGGGCGAGTTCTTCAACTCCTGGGGCCGCACCGACGTGGCCCAGGCCACGCGCCTGGTCGACATCTGCCTGGAGGCCGGCGTGAACTTCTTCGACACCGCCGACGTGTACTCGCGCGGCGAATCCGAGCACATTCTCGGCCAGGCGCTGAAGGGACGCCGCGACCGGGTGCTGGTCTCGACCAAGGCGAGCTTCACCATGGGCGAGGGACCGAACGACAAGGGCTCCTCGCGCCACCACCTGCTGCGCGCCTGCGAGGCCAGCCTGCGCCGCCTCGGCACCGACTACATCGACCTGTACTTCATGCACGGCTACGACGCGCTGACGCCGCCGGAAGAAACCCTGCGGGCCCTCGACGACCTGGTGCGCGCGGGCAAGGTGCGCTACCTCGGCTGCTCCAATTTCTCCGGCTGGCACACCATGAAGTCGCTGGCCGTGGCTGACCGGGAGGGCCTGCAGCGCTACGTCGCCTACCAGGGCTACTACTCGCTCATCGGTCGCGACTACGAGTGGGAGCTGATGCCGCTCGCGCTCGATCAGGGCCTGGGCACGATGGTGTGGAGCCCGCTCGGCTGGGGCCGCCTCACCGGCAAGCTGCGGCGCGGCCAGCCGCTGCCGCCGGGACGGCTCAAGGACGGCGGCGCGGCGGGCGGCCCCATCGTCGAGGACGAGCACCTGTTCGGCGTGCTCGACGCGCTGGAAGCCGTGGCCGCCGAGACCGGCCGCAGCGTGCCGCAGGTGGCGATCAACTGGCTGCTGGCGCGGCCCAGCGTGGCCAACGTGGTGATCGGCGCGCGCGACGAGGCGCAGCTGCGCGCCAACCTCGGCGCGCTGGGCTGGTCGCTGACGCCCGCGCAGCAGGCCCGTCTGGAGGCCGCCAGCCAGCGCACGCCCATCTACCCCTACTGGCACCAGCGCGACTTCGACGAGCGCAATCCCAAGCCGACGCGCTGGTAGGGCGGCGGCGGGACGCGAGCGGCGTCACGCTTCGCCGCCGCCGTCGCGGCGCCGGGCGCCGGCCTCGGGTATCGTGGGCCGTCGCGGTGCAAGCGGCCGCACGACGGGAAGGCACGATGAAGGTACTGGTGACGGGCGGCGGCGGTTTCCTCGGCCAGGCGGTGTGCCGCCAGCTCACGGCGCGCGGCCACGCTGTGCGCAGCTTCAACCGCCAGCGCCATGCCGCGCTCGACGCGCTCGGCGTGGAGCAGGTCGCCGGCGACCTGCGCAGCCTGGAGATGGTGATCGAGGCCGCCGCCGGCTGCGAGGCCATCGTCCACACCGCAGCCAAGGCCGGCGCCTGGGGCCCGCTGGCCGAGTACTACGAGATCAACGTGCGCGGCACCGACCACGTGCTGGCTGCCTGCGAATTCCACCGCATCGACCGCCTCGTGCACACCTCCAGTCCGAGCGTGGTGCACAACGGCGCCGACCTCAACGGCGTGAACGAATCGGTGCCCTACGCCACGCACTTCCTCGCGCC
>DAOOVM010000375.1:0-2327 GCA_035370085.1 Rhodanobacteraceae bacterium
GCGCACGCGGTGAGGAGCAGCAGCCCGATCGCCAGACCCAGGCGCGCCGGGCGATTCACGGTGCGGAGTCCTGCAGCCCGGCGGCGATGGCCTGGGCGAGCTGGTGTACGGCCATGGCGTACTGGGGGCTGCGGTTGTAACGCGTGATGACGTAGAAATTCTGGAAGGTGATCCAGTACTCCGGGCCGTGCTCGCCGTCGAGCCTGACCAGGTTGGCGGGGCGCGCCGGGTCATAGTGCTGCAGCGGCGCATAGCCCCAGCTGACGAGTTGTTCCAGCGGATACACCGGTTCGCTGCCGCCGGGGTCGATGGTGCGTGCGCCGTCCGCGGGCTGCGCGCGCAGGGCGATCGGCCCGTCCTCTTCCCAGCCGAAGGCGGCAAAGTAGTTGGCCACGCTGGCGACGATGTCCGGCAGCGAGTTCCACAGGTCGATCTTGCCGTCGCCGTCGTAGTCGCGGGCGTACTTGGCGATGGACGTCGGCATGAACTGGCCCCAGCCCATGGCGCCGGCGTAGGAGCCGCGCACCTGGGTCAGCGGCTCGGGAAACTCCGCGTCGCCGAAGCCGAGGAACTGCGCCAGTTCGCCGCGGAAGAATTTTTCGCGCGGGGGGTAGTGGAACCCAAGGGTGTAGAGGGCGTCGAGCACGCGGTACTTGCCGGTGACGCGGCCGTAGCTGGTCTCCACGCCGATGATGGCGACGACGATTTCGGGCGCCACATGGAATTCGTGCGCCACGCGCTCGATCAGCTCGCGGTGCTCGCGGTAGAAGGCGATGCCCTCGCGCTCGCGTTGCGCGCTGACGAAGATCGGCCGGTAATCCTTCCACGGCTTGGCCTCGGCCGGGCGGTTCATCGCGTCGACGATGCTCTGCTGGAAGCGCGCCTGGCGCAGCGTGGCCAGCACCGCCGGAGCGGGCTGCCTGTACTCGCGCGCCACCTCGGCGGCGAAACGTGCCAAGTCGGCCTCGCGCGCGCTGGCCTGGGAGGTGGATGCGGCCGCGTCGGCGGCATGGGCGAAAAGGCCCGGGGCGAGGCAGGCGCCGGCGGACAGCAGAAAACAGGCGACTTTCGACATCAGCGAGCCGGCGACAGCGGGAAAAGCGGCGGCGCTAGGGTAGCACGCGGCACGCCGGCCGCGACCCGCGCTCACCGCTGCAGGCGCAACTTGGAGGCACGCTCGAGAATTTGCGCGGACTGCTCGCGGAAGCGCTGCGCGGCCGGTGGCTCCGGTGGCGGTCCGTCGCTGGGCACGGCGCTCGGCCCGGCCACCTGCGGCGTGGCCGCGCTCAGGGCGGCACCCACGGCCAAGGCCTCCCAGCGCAGGAAATGTGCCGCCGGCACGCGCACCCAGGGGCTGTCGGGCTCGACCTCGCCCAGCGGACTCCACGCGGTCGCGCCGGCGAGGCCGAGTGCCTGGGCGTGGGCGCGTCCGAACAGGCGGAACGCCGCGGCGTCCTGCAGGAAGAACAGGAAGGGGGTTTCGCCGAGCTGCAGCGCCGGCTTGCCGTACAGGGACACGAAGCTCGCCTCGTGTTCGCGCTGCAGCAGCTCGGCGATGGCATCGAAGACGGTGCGGGCATTGGCCATGGCGGGTTCCCGGGGCGTGGTTCGGCGCTCATCCTACGCCGAAAGCGCCACCCCGGCGCCGCGCCGATCTAGCGCACCAGCTTCTTGTGGGCGTGGATCGACATCAGCACGCCGAAGCCGGTAAGCAGGGACACGGCCGAGGTGCCGCCGTAGCTCACCAGCGGCAGCGGCACGCCGACCACAGGCAGGATGCCGGTGATCATGCCGCCGTTCACCATCACATAGACAAAGAAGGCCATCGCCAGCGCTCCGGCCAGCAGGCGCGAATAGGTGTCCTTGGCCTCGGCGGCGATCCACAGGCAGCGGCCGATGATGAAGACATAGAGGGCGAGCAGGGCGAGCACGCCGACCAGGCCGAATTCCTCGCTGAACACGGCGAAGACGAAGTCGGTGGTGTGTTCGGGCAGGAATTCGAGGCGCGACTGCGTGCCGTGGTGCCAGCCCTTGCCGGTCACGCCGCCGGCGCCGACGGCGATTTCCGACTGGATGATGTGCCAGCCGTTGCCGAGCGGATCCGCTTCGGGGTTCATGAACATGCGCACGCGGTTTTTCTGGTAGTCGTGCATGTAGTGCCAGGCCACCGGCAGGGCGGCGCCGACGGCTCCGAGAATGACGCCGATGCGCCACCAGGCCAGGCCCGACAGGAACAGGGCGAAGGCGCCGCTGGCCGCAACCAGCAGGGCGGTGCCGAGGTCGGGTTGTTTGGCGATGAGGCCAGCCGGCACGGCGATCAGTGCGCC
>DAOOVM010000376.1:0-2321 GCA_035370085.1 Rhodanobacteraceae bacterium
CGGCCAGCAACCAAAACACCCTCGATTCCGCCCACTCAAAATTCAAGAGAGGCTTGATTTTTGAGCGCGCCTTGGTGCAGAGCACGTCAAAAATGTCCCGGTCGGTGAACCAGGCAATGGCAGCCGTGACTTCGGTCCGGGCCCGGTCCAGATGGTCGATGATCACTTGGTGGATATTGGAGAAATGCGCCTTGAGTTCCATGCTGAGGCAAACCGGTTGTCGTTCGATGGATGTAGAGGGGATGGCTGGTGTGGCGGAGGTCGGAAAGGGGAGTCAAAGCGTCCTCGTCGATGTCCCGGCTACGTCGGTGCGAAAAATGGGAGTGCCCGCCTGCATTGCTTTCAGCTCCTTTTCAATCGCAGCCATTGGGTGCCCATACGAATTGCGGCCACAGGAGATAGGGGTTGTCAGGCGCGAGAAGACTGCCAGCCAATCTGGCGCCGAGGGCCTTCCGGCCAAGCCACCGTGATGTGGCGCGACCAAGACGCACGATGGCTGTCCATGGCCGAGACTGCTCGCCGCTGCGGCGAGCACCTTCTCGTAGTGGTGATCGCCCGTTAGAAGCGCGACTTCGCGTGGACCGCGGATACCCAACACAATTCCTGTCTGATTTCGCGAACGGCCGGGCGTGGCGCGGAACACGGTGAAGATGTTGCGTTGCCAGATTGGTCTCAGGGCGATTGCTCTTGACGTGCCGAGACTCGCCGCTGGTGGCAATGCCGCCAGGACGACCTTGTTGTCGGTAAGGCGCTTATGAACCCGTCTATAGGTCTGCGTATCTGGCACTTGGCTTGGGACAAAGACGGCTCGGAGCTTTGCAAGTTCGGCCGGCTGAAACTCCAGCAAGGCGTGGAAGTGATCCACATCCCAATGGCTGATCACGACACTGACCGCTCGGGTTTCACTCGCAATGTTTCGGCTTGCCACCAGATTCCGCACGTCGGGTGCAGTGAACCGTCTGCTTGCGCCAACGTCGTAAATCAGCCGATCGGTTGCTGTCCTGATCTCGTTCCAATTCCCATGTCCGCAGTCGACGATCGTCAACTCGATGTCACCCGTCGGATCCGGATCGACGACGATGTCCAGAGTACTTGGCGAAATATGGGCGGATCGGGGCTTCTGCAAATACCGTGCAAAGTTGCCGTCTCGCGGATTCCCGGTCAATCTGGCCCGAAGGAATGAGGCGCCGGCAGCATCTGGATTGACGATCTCATACCGCATATTCTCAAATGCTGCAAGATCGATGTCGTACCACGACCCCTCCTTGAAACCTCGCCGGCCGGCCGGCGTGTACGAGAGTTGCAGCATCGATGCCTGAGCATCGTCGGCGGGCCGGTCTTGAAGCCCCGAACCGCCGAGGGCTGAGGCCAAACGCACATGGTCGTCGAGCGTTTGAACATCGAGAGTTACATCATGGCGTCCAGATGGCTTGTCTATGTCGACCTGCTGGGCGTAGAAGTACATAGCGTGAAATACTAGCCGATACAAATTGGTACGCAATTTCCTTGCTGTCTTGCATGTCCCGTCGTCGATGTCAGGCCTGCAAGCGGCTTTCGAAGAAGCAAGGTCAGCGACGCATCCGGCAGTACGGTGAATCCGTGATGACGACAGAACGCCAGCGCGACGTCCCCGGTGCCTCAATCCGAAACGGTGAGCGGCTCATTCGGCCCGCACGAGGTCGCGCCGGCGCTTGAAAGCGCGCTTGAGGGTCGGTGTGGGGCGCGCCGGCTCCAGCAGGGCCTGTGCAAAGAGCTCCTGATCGCGCACCGACAGTTGAATGAGGCTCGACTGTTGAATGGCCTGGTGCGCGGCTTGCTCGACAGCCGCGACGACAAAATCGGTCATGGTGCGCCCTTGCCATTCGGCGGCGCGCTTGAGCTGCGCGTGCAGTTCGGTGCTGATGCGAACTTGAAGGCGAGCGGTGGCGGCGGGCGTCCTGATGGTTGTCATTTGATGGGCTCGACCGGATCGGGTGCGTCAATGGGAAAGTGCCTCGCCTCGTAGGCTTTGATCAGCGTGGTCAGCACGTCCCAGTGATCGCCTTGCGGCGTGTCAGGCGCGGGGTCGCGGTCGCTCAGGGCCGAGACGTCCTTGAGAGCGGCCTTGTAGTCGGCTGGGGTGTGAATGGGGCGGATGTTCATGCCTCTCTCCGGGCCGGTCAGATGGCCGCGATGGTTGGCGTGTCAGTCGCGATGATTGGAGCGCCGCTTTCCGGTTGTCTCAAGTACCCAGCCGTTTTCGTCAGCGTGCGAGGTGCGGCTTGAGATACCGCCCCGTAAAACTCCCCGCACACGCCGCCACGTCCTCCGGCGTGCCCTGC
>DAOOVM010000377.1:0-2313 GCA_035370085.1 Rhodanobacteraceae bacterium
CTGCACGCGGTCAGTTTCAGCCTGGTGGCGATCGCCTACTGCCCGCCCCTGGTCGTACTGCTGCTGCCCTTTACTCTGCTTGTCGCCGCCTCGCGCGTGGTGCTGGGCCTGCACTACCCCAGCGACGTGCTCGCCGCCAGCGCCCTCGGCACGGGCCTGGCATCGCTCTCGCTGTGGTGCGTGGGCGGTGTGAGCCTGCTGGCCTGAGAAGGCCGTCCGACGCACCGGCGCGGATCCCGCGCATGCCCCTTGCCGGAGGGCTACAGTGCACCTTGACCCCGCGGGCTGCCCGCGCGGGCGGCGCGCGGAACGACATCGGCGCCATTGAATCCGATCACGACGGTGTCTTTGAGCACGCCTTCGACCGCTGCGGCGGGGACTCAGTCCGGCAGTACGCGGGCGCGCCGCACCGCGGGTCGCTCCTGGGCGGGCCAGTCGCGACGGTTGGCCACCTGGCCCGCACTCTCGGCCACGGCCAGCGCGCCGAAGTCGACGTCGACATGCAGCCAGGGCTCGCCCGGCGCGGCCTGCGCCACGACGCCGTCGTCCGGCAGACCGCGGTCGCTCGGTGCGTACAGCGCGGCGACGCCGGTGTTGCGATCCAGCGCCGGGCTCCAGGGCGCCTCACCGGCGGTCACCGCCTGGGCGACGAAGACCTGGCTCTCCAGCGCCCTGGCACGGCAGCCCAGGCGCACGCGCGTGGCGCCGGCGGCGGTATCGGTGCAGCTCGGCACCAGCAGCAGGCGCGCGCCGGCCTCCACCTGGGCGCGCGCGTACAGCGGGAACTCGCTGTCGTAGCACACGGCGATGCCGACGCGGCCGTGGACCGTGTCCATGACGTGCAGCGCGTCGCCGGCCTCGATCACGCCAGCGGCGCGCTCGAAGCCGGTCAGGGTGAGCTTGTCCTGGTGGCGCACGCCGCCGTCCGGGGCGAAGAAATAGGCGCGGTTGCGGTAGCGCTCGGCACCGACACGCAGCAGGAAGGTGCCGGCCAGCACGTACATGCCGTGCCGCCGCGCCGCCGCGGCGAACAGCGCGATCCAGGTCTCGTGCAGCGGCTGCAGCGCCTGCAGCGAACGCAGGAAGTCGGCGTGCACCGCGCCAGGAAACGCGGCCGCGAGTTCCAGGGCGAGATACTCGGGCAGCACGGCGATCTGCGCGCCCGCCGTGGCGGCCGCATCGAGCGCCGACGCCACGCGCGCGCCGAACTCTTCCACGCTGCGCGGCGCGCCCACCTGCCACTGGGCCAGGGCCAGGCGCAGGCTCACGCGCCGGCCTCCAGCGCACGCATCCAGAAGCGCAGGCGGTGCGTGCTGGGTGCCGACGCGCCACACTCGCGCCACTCCAGCACACAGAACATGTCCTCCTGGCGCACATAGCCGCGCTTGCTCCAGAAGGCCTCATTGCCGCGGTGGTCCGGTGGGCGACGCGGGTCGTCGGCGGCGCGCTCCACCGCGCAGAAGGCGGTCAGGCGGAAGCCGCCCAGACGCTGCGCCTGCGCCTCGCGCTCGTCGAAGAAGCGGTGGCCGAGACCGCGGCCGCGGTAGGCGTGCAGCAGCACCGACTCGCCGAAGTAGTACACCCGTTCCGGTTCGATGCCGCGCTCCAGGAACGGCGCCCGGAAGGCGTCGGTCTCATCGGCCAGCGGGATGGCGGTGGAGGCGCCCACCACACGGCCGCCGTCGAAGGCCAGCACGAACAGGCTGCGCGGCGAGCGGGCGTAGGTGGCGAGGTACTTCGCCTCGTAGGCAGCGTCGCCGTCGTAGAGGTAGGGCCAGTCGCGGAACACGGCGATGCGCAGGGCCGCCACGGCGTCCAGGTGGGGCGCCACGGCATCGCCGCTGAATGTCTGCACGTCCATGCGCAGCACTCTAGCCGGCGTGCCGTTGCGCTGCCAGCCGCCGCTCAGTGCAGGTGGCGCAGCCAGTGCACGCCGTGGGTGCCGAACCAGACCCAGAACAGCACCATGCCCAGGCGCCAGACCCGGCGCATGACCCGCGCGCCCTGCCAGGCCGCGAGTGCCACCAGGGCGGCGACCAGCCAGCGCGCGTCGAAGCTGAAGCGGCGTTCCATCGGAGGATCCCGGCAAGGCCTCGGATCGAGGCGAGGCCAGTGTCCGGCCGGGCGCGGCGACGCGGCAGGGTCAGCCGTCACCGCCGCGACTTGACGATTGTCACCGCGCCGGCGCCGACGCGGCGCCGCGGGACGGCCTCGACGTCCCGCGGCGCGGTGTGGCTCTGCAGGACTCAGGCCTTGGTGCGCGCAATCCAATCGTCGACAACGCGCTCGAGCAGAGCCAACGGCAGGGCGCCA
>DAOOVM010000378.1:0-2310 GCA_035370085.1 Rhodanobacteraceae bacterium
CGCGCCGCCGACGGCGGTGAGGGTCTGCCGGGCTTTCGCCTCGTCCGCAACGAGTTCGGCCTGCTGGGCACGCGCTTCTTGCGCGGCAAGGTCCGCCAAATCGCGTTCGAGTGACGGAATGTCGCCTTCGCGAAAGCGCTTTTGCGCCAGCGTCGAAAACTGGGACAGCAGATCTACGCGCTGCGCCCCCAACGCTACCTGGTCCTGAGCGACTTGCAGGGCGGCGGCGCCGCGCAGCCAGTCCAGCGCGACCTGCAGCCGAACGCCATCGCGCTCGGCCTCGACCGCCCGGGTTTCCGCATCGGCTGCCGCGGCGCGGGCACGGCGCTTGCCGGACCAGTCGATCTGCTGGGCGAGGCCGATGCTGCGCGTGTTGACGTCGGCATTGGAGCTCGAGAGTTCCAGCTCGGGGTTGTAGAGCGGCCGCGCTGCGGCCTGGGCCATCGACTGGGACGCGGCGACACGGGCTTCCGCGGCCTGCACCGCGGGATTGCGGTCCCAGACCTCTCGGATGGCGGAGGCGAGCGCCGGTGAGGCAAGGCCAGCATCGGTAGCCGGTGATGGCGCCGACACGGTCGGTGGAGCCAGGGCCAGCGCGGCGCCAGTGCCTTGCGCCGACGCAGCACCACACACTGCCGCGCCCGGCAGGCACAGCAACAGACGGACGCCGAGCGCCCGCTTCGAACAATTCATGAGGGGTTTTCCTGATAGGTCAGTCCGCGACGCACCAACGTGCGTCGAACGTCACGCGCCAGGCGCGTGGGAACAGCCAATCAGGCGATAGGAGGGCGAAGAACCGAAGGTTGAGGCGAACTGACGAAATCGGCGTGACTGACCCGGGGCGGCTGTGCCGGGGCCAGCGCCGTCCGAACGGCGATTTCTGCCACCGGCAACGCCACGCCATGCGCGCAGGAGCAATGGCAACCGCCGGCGCCGCTGTGCCAGCACGCCGCAGCATCATCGTCCCCGTCGTCGGCGACGGTCTGGGTGCCATCGTCAGCGTGAATGCTCACGGCCGCACTGGTCACGGACACGGCCCGAAGACCGTCGGCCACGCAGCTGGCCGCCAACACCGTTTTGCCGAGCACCACCAACGCAAACAGCCACACGCACGTCGAAAGACGACGGCGCAGGCGAGCGATAAGAGGGGCGGCAGAGCGTGACATGAGGCGGACTGTATCTCCGCCTCCCGGAGTTACACAATTACTTTTGCTTCCCGCGCCATTGCGAGATACCCATCGGGGGTATAGCATGCCTGCTATGCATACGACTCACGGCACTCACATCGACATCGTCAAACGCCTCAGGCGTGCGGCGGGGCAACTCAATTCCATCGTCGCGATGATCGAGGACGGACGTCCGTGCGAGGACGTGGCCATGCAGATGCAGGCCCTGGAAAAAGCCATCACCCAGGCGAAGAAGACCTTCATCCACGACCACATCGATCACTGCCTGGAAGGCACGGCCACGTCGCCGAAATCGTTGCGCGCGTTCAAGGCCATTTCTAATTACCTGTAGTACCGCTGCGGCATTCCGCGACCTGTCCCACACGCAGGGTGTAACGCGCTGCGATTCCTTCGTTCTGTTTTTGGCCCCGCACCATGACCGACTTCGCCTCTTTGCTGCAGCAAGGCAATGCCTGGGTGTTCATTCCCAGCGCGATCCTGCTGGGCGCACTCCATGGCCTTGAGCCCGGGCATTCGAAAACCATGATGGCCGCCTTCATCGTGGCGATCCGCGGCACCGTTGCCCAAGCGGCACTCCTGGGTGTCTGCGCGACGCTGTCGCACACGGCGGTGGTGTGGCTGGTGGCCATGGCCGGCTTGTATTTCGGTGGCAAGTGGAATGCCGAAACCAGCGAGCCGTATTTCCAGTTGGCGTCGGCGCTGCTCATCATCCTCGTGGCGCTATGGATGCTGTGGCGCAGCTGGCGGCAGCAACAGGACGCCGCGAATCATGCTCACATTGAGGGGCACAGTCACGACCACGACCATCATCACGACGAAGCGAAGCGAATCGATACCGGCCATGGCATCGTGTTGCTGGACATCGTCGAGGATGGAGTGCCACCCCGTTTCCGCCTGCGTGCTGATGGCTCCCGGAAACTCGCCTGGTCCGCATCATCGGTCAAGATCGTGACGGAGCGATCCGACGGCGCACGCCAGGTTTTCAGCTTCGTACACCGCGAGGGATTTCTGGAATCGGCCGAGGTCATTCCAGAACCCCACGAGTTCGTCGTGCGCTTGCAACTGGGTCATTGACCTGCCGGGCGATTTTCGGACCAGCTGAATCTTGAGAGGATGGCTCCCG
>DAOOVM010000379.1:0-2291 GCA_035370085.1 Rhodanobacteraceae bacterium
CTCCAGGGGATGGAAGGAGCGCGGCACCGGACGTCGTGCGCCGCCGGCGTGGGGCCGCCGGCAGCAGGGCGGCAACGGGGGTGTGGGGTGGAGGCCGCGCCGGCGTCCGGGCCGCGCCGGCGCGAAGTACACGGCCGGGCGAACTCAGCGGCAATGGCCGCGGGATGAACGGCACATTGTTGTGGCGGAACGTCTCCGCGCGGCTGCGCCTGACGGGATGTGCCGCGCCATTGCGTTTGTGTGCCGGCGTGGATCGCGTCGTCGCGCGATCGTTTACAGCAAGGAGAGAATGATGCGAGCAGCAGTGCTGGTCCTACTGGCGGCATGGACAGGGCAGGCGGTGGCGGAGCCGATCACGGTGCCGCAGTCTGTTCCCTTCGCCGAGGACGCGGAGATCGCCGGCAAGATCCGGAACGAGTGCCACATCAACCAGCAGCTCGGCGAGTTCATCACTGCCTACGCGCGGGAGAAGGGCGTGGCCACGCAGGCGGTCGCCACCACCGATCCCTCCCTGCCGGGCCGTGTGCTGGTGCTGGAGATTCGTGATGCCGTGTCCGAGGGCAACGCCTTCCTCGGCCATCACAAGTCCACCAGCGTGCGCGGCGCGCTCTACCAGGACAGACGTGCGGTGGCCAAGTTCAAGGGCCGTCGCGACTCGATGGGCGGCTTCGCCGCAGGCTACAAGGGCTCATGCTCGGTGCTCGGGCGCACGGTCAAGGCCCTCGGCCAGGATATCGCCGAGTGGCTGTCAGCCCCGACCGACGGGGCGCAGTTGGGGGATCTGAAGTAGGCGAACCGCTCTGGCTAGAATGGGCCCGGTCAGACAGGAGCGACCATGACGGTTCCATCTTTCCAGAATTGGTTTCAACCCTTGCTCCGACGATTGCAGGATGGGCGCGATCACAGGATGGTGGAGCTTTACGAGGTTCTCGCCGACGACTTGCAGATCTCCGAAGCCGACCGTGCGGAGCTCCTGCCAAGCGGCGTGATACCGACCTACAAGAGCCGCATCAGCTGGGCGCGCACCTACCTGAAGATGGCGGGCCTGGTAGAGCAGCCGCAGCGCTCCGTCGTGCGTATCACGCCTGCGGGCTTGGATGCTCTCAAGAACAAGGGGGTCTCGATCGACGTTGCCTATCTGAGAACCATCCCTGCATTTGCCGAGTGGCATAGCGCCGGGCGGCGGTCCCAGCAGTAGCCGGAGGTGACGTCGCATTCGGAAGCGGCGGAATCGCCCGAAGACACGCTGAGCCGGGTCTACCGCATGCTGCGCGCGGAACTGGCCATCGAACTGCTTGATCGCATCAAGGCATCTCCTGCGGGGTTTTTCGAGAAGCTCGTGGTCGACTTGATGATCAAGATGGGCTACGGCGGATCGCGCGAGGAGGCCGGGCGGACCGTCGGCAAGTCAGGGGACGGCGGGATAGACGGCGTCATCAATGAGGATCGGCTCGGTCTGGACGTGATCTATCTCCAGGCCAAGCGCTGGGAGGGAACGGTTGGCCGACCCGTGGTGCAGGCATTCGTTGGCAGTCTCGCGGGTTTTCGCGCCAGCAAGGGAGTCCTGATCACGACATCCACGTTCAGTGCCGATGCGCGAAACTACGTGCAGCAGATCGGCGCCAAGGTTGTCCTCATCGACGGAGAAGCTCTCGGATCGCTCATGATCCAGCACGGCTTGGCGGTCACCACGGTGGCGAGCTACGAGGTCAAGCGCATCGACTCGGACTACTTTGACGAGTGAGAGCGTTACTTCGGTCAACCCCGCGGATGCGGGAGGGTCGCCGCAGGCGTGAAAGAGCAGGCTTTGTCACGCCGACGATTGCATCGGCTTGAGAGGTGGAGTCATGCGGAACATGTCCCTCTGGTCAACCATCTTCGCCGTGGCGCTGCCATGTTGCCGAGTCGCAGTCGCTGACCCAGTCCAGGCGCAGACCGCGACGATCGCAGGCACGTGCACGGATGCGGAAACGCGCCTGCCGATCGTCGGAGCGCAGGTGCGCGTCATCGGACCGGCCCTGGCCGCGCCGGTGTCGCAGCGTACCGGCGGTGACGGCAGCTATCGTGCGGAGCACTTGCCCACGGGGAAGGTGGCCGTGACCTGCGAAGCCGATGGGCACCAACCCTTCACTCGCGCAGGCGTGCTCCTGCGCGCCGAGCGCACCTCGCGCGTGAACATCGACCTGCTGCCGCGGGAGTGGTCCTCGAACGACGCGGCCGACCACCGTCGCTAGGACTCAGGCCAGGCGCCGCGGCAGGCGTTCGATGTCGATCTTCTCGAAGGTGCACAG
>DAOOVM010000380.1:0-2270 GCA_035370085.1 Rhodanobacteraceae bacterium
GCTCGCGGGAGGGTATCGGCGGAAGGCAGGTGGCGGGCGGAGGGATTCACGCGGAAGGATCGGTTGCGGCAGCGCGTGCTGGCGGTTGCGAAGGCGCGGCGGTCGCCGGGGACGGCGCGTGCCGCCTCCCGGCCCCGGCGCGTCCCGCCGTCCGCGGGAGACGCCGGGCCGGAGCCGGCGCGGCGGGCGCGCGGGACCTAGGGTTCCACCACCTTGACCGTCGCCGGCACGGTCCTGCCGATGCCGCGCACCTCGGGCCGGTACATGTCCTCGACCAGGGTCGGCGGCACGATGTAGGTGCCGGGCGACACGGCGCGCACGAGGTAGAACACGTGGGCCTGCTGGCCCTGCTCCAGCTTCAGTGCGGCCACGTAGCGGTCGTCGCGGAATTCCTCATGGCGCACGTCGGCGGCACTCGCGCGGTCGGTGAGGGTGATGCCGTCCACCACCACGTCGGCCCATTGCTTGGCGTCGGTGAGGTTGAAGTTCTCGATCTCCAGGCCACCCGGCAGCAGGTCGACCAGCAGGGCATCGGGCATTGCCTCGCGCGCTTCCACCTGGATGCCGACGATGAGGCCGTCGCCTTCCTTGAGGGCGCCGCCCTGCCATTCCTTGCCGTCGAGCGTGTACCACTTGCGCTTGATGTCGACGAAGTGGTCTTCCGCCGCGGGCGGGTTCTTGGGCACGCCGGCCACATCCTCAGTGACGAACAGGGTGCCGCCGGCGCTGGGCGTGAAGCGCACGCCGCCGCGCAGCTCGGACGCGCCGAACTCGCGGCTCCAGATCACGCCGGGTTCGACCGTGCTGGCGGTGCCACCGACGCTGAGGGTGCCGGCAAGCGTGCTCTGACCGTTCTTCATCAGCTCCTTGCCCAGGCGCGCCAGGGCGCCCTGTTCCTGCGTGCTGTAGTAGTTCCAGCGCCAGTGCCACTTCTTTTCCTGGTCGTCCTGCTCGTGCTTCTGCGTGACCAGGCGGCGGCCGAGGTCGAACACGCGCGCATCGTAGTCGGGCTTGGCCAGGCCGAACTGGTGGGTCAGGGCCACCATCAGCGAGGTGTCGCGCAGGTCCGAGCCGTAGTCGCCCAGGTACCAGGGGCGCTCGAACTGCTTGGCGAAGCCCTCGGCGATGGCTTTCTCGCCGCGTGGCTTGTCGCCTTGCAGGCTCAGCGCGATGCCCAGGTGCACCAGCGGCAGGGCGGTGACCGACTTGCCGCGCTCGTTGTCGTACAGCGCGCGCAGCGTACCCAGCGGCGCGCGCTGCACGCGTGCCAGCACGTAGGCGGAATAGGCCTCGTTGGCGAAGCGCAGGTGGTCGGAGTGCTCGTAGCCGTAGAAGGCGTGGCCGCCCGAGAGGAGGTCGTCGTTGAGTCGCTTCAGCGCCTTCTGCAGCACGTCCTCGGGCACGGCGAAACCGGCCTCGCGCGCATCGAGCAGGAACTCGGTCACGTAGGGCGTGAGCATCTCGCTGACGTAGCTGTCGCCGCCCCACATGGAGAAGTGCCCGGAGGGAATCTGCATGGAGGAGATGCGGCTCAAGGCCGCGTCGATCATCTGCCGGCGCGCGTCGTCGGGCAGCGGCGACACGCCGAGCTTGCTCGCGGTGGCCGTGTCGAGCAGCAGCACGCCGTAGGCGCGGCTGGTGGTCTGCTCGATGCAGCCGTAGGGGTAGGCAAGCAGACCCTTCAGTGCGGAACTGAAGGGCAACGGCGGCAGGCTGCTGACGGTGAGCCGCGCATTGACCGAATCGGGGATCATGCCCTCCATCGCGCCCACGCCCAGCGCCAGCGCATTGGGTTTGTCCATGATGGTGGGCGTGGAGCGCAGCACCGCCGGCCAGGCCGGGCGCACCGTGACCTCGAAGTGGCGCTCGATGCGCAGCTCGCCGCTGCTCGCGGTGACGCTGAACTTGCCCACGCCGATGCCGTCCTCGGCGGCCAGGGGGAAGCTCAGCGTGGCCTTGGCGCCGTCGGCCAGCTTGAGCTTGCGCTGCGGCTCGCCGATGCGCAGCGGCTTCTCCGCCGCCAGTTTCACCTCGAAGTCGCGCGCGCTGCCGGAGAAGTTCTGCAGGTCGAGCGTCAGATTGGCGCTGTCGCCGGGCGCGAGCACGCGCGGCGTGGACACCTCGGCCACCAGCGGCGCGCGCACGATGGTCTCGGTGTCGTTGCTGCCGTAGCGGTCCTCGCCGAACACCACGGCGGTGACGCGCAGGGTGCCGTTGAAGTCGGGCACCTTGACGGCGACCTTGGCGCTGCCCTGGGCGTCCAGCGCCAC
>DAOOVM010000381.1:0-2246 GCA_035370085.1 Rhodanobacteraceae bacterium
CCTGCGCAAGGCCTGGCAGCTCGCCGGCGGCAAGGTGCCGGTGGTGGGCCTGACCGGCACCGGCGGCGCGGGCAAGTCCAGCGTGGTGGACGAGATCCTGCTGCGCTTTCTGCACGCCTTCCCCGCCATGCGCATCGCCGTGCTGGCGGTCGATCCCACGCGCCGGCGCAGCGGCGGCGCCCTGCTGGGCGACCGCATCCGCATGAACTCGCTGCGCAACCCGCGCGTGTACATGCGCTCGATGGCAACGCGCCGCCAGCACGCGGCCACCAATACGGTGCTCAAGGACTGCATCGCGTATCTGAAATCGCTGGGCTTCGACCTGGTGCTGGTGGAAACCGCCGGCATCGGCCAGAGCGACTCGGAGATCGTCGACCTGGTGGACTTCCCGGTCTACGTGATGACCAGCGAATACGGTGCCGCCAGCCAGCTCGAGAAGATCGACATGCTGGATTTTGCCGAGCTCGTGGTGCTGAACAAGTTCGACAAGCGCGGCGCTGAGGATGCGCTGCGCGACGTGCGCAAGCAGTGGAAGCGCAACCGCACCGCCTTCACGCTGAAGGACGATGACATCCCCGTCTATCCGACCATCGCCAGCCAGTTCAACGATCCCGGCGTCAGCTGGATGTTCGCCAACCTGTGCCGCCTGCTGCGCGAGAAGCTCAAGCTCGCCGCCGAACGCTGGACGCCGACCCTCGACACCACGCTGAAGGAACCGCGCGCCACCGTGCTGATTCCCGGCGCGCGCGTGCGCTACCTCGCCGAGATCGCCGAGCAGGGCCGCGGCATCAACGCCGCCATCGTCGCGCAGGCCGAAGCGGCCAGCCGCGCGCAGAGTTACTACGAGTCGCTCCGCGACATCGGCGATCCGCGCCTGCCGCGCGAGCTGGACCTGTACGCGCCCGAGGACCTGGTGCCCGGCGGACGCGGCCACATGACCACCGATTCCGAAGGCGAGGCCAGCTACTGGGCGCCCGACAGCAACGGCGACCGCGCCATCCTGCTGCTGCGCCAGCGCTACAACGAGGCGGTGAAGGCGCTGTCGAGCGAGGCGGTGCACCTGCTGCGCGAATGGCCCTCGCGCTGCCAGTCGGTGACCGAGCCGGTCAACGAATACCGGGTGCGCGACAAGACCATCCGCGTGGAGAATTACGTGGAGAGCCTGTCGCACCAGAAGATCCCCAAGGTGGCCGCACCCCGCTACCGCGACTGGGGCGAACTGCTTGGCTTCCTCATGCGCGAGAACCTGCCGGGTCACTACCCCTACACCGGCGGCGTGTATCCGTATCGCCGCACGGGCGAGGACCCCACGCGCATGTTCGCGGGCGAGGGCACGCCCGAGCGCACCAACCGCCGCTTCCACTACCTCTCGCAGGGGCAGAAGGCGGCGCGCCTTTCCACCGCCTTCGACTCGGTCACGCTCTACGGCGAAGACCCGGCCGAGCGCCCGGACATCTACGGCAAGATCGGCAACTCCGGCGTGTCCATCGCCACGCTGGACGACATGAAGAAGCTGTATTCCGGCTTCGACCTGTGCGCACCCAGCACCTCGGTGTCCATGACCATCAACGGTCCCGCGCCGATCATCCTCGCCATGTTCATGAACACGGCGATCGACCAGCAGGTGGAGAAGTACCTGCGCGCCGACAGCCTGCGCTGGGATGCCGCCCACGCGCGCATCGAAGCCTTGTTCGCCGACATGCCGCGCCCGCGCTACGCCGGCCTGCTGCCCGACGGCAACGACGCCCTTGGCCTTGGCCTGCTCGGCATCACGGGTGACCAGGTGGTGGACGCCGAGACCTACGAGCGCATCAAGGCCGACACGCTCAAGACCGTGCGCGGCACCGTGCAGGCCGACATCCTCAAGGAAGACCAGGCGCAGAACACCTGCATCTTCAGCACCGAATTCGCCCTGCGCATGATGGGCGACATCCAGCAGTTCTTCGTCGACCGCGGCGTGCGCAACTTCTACTCGGTGTCGATTTCCGGCTACCACATCGCCGAGGCCGGCGCGAACCCGATCAGCCAGCTCGCCTTCACCCTGTCCAACGGCTTCACCATCGTCGAGTACTACCTCGCCCGCGGCATGAAGATCGACGACTTCGCGCCCAACCTGTCGTTCTTCTTCTCCAATGGCATGGATCCGGAGTACACGGTGATCGGCCGCGTGGCGCGGCGCATCTGGGCCCGTGCCATGCGCGAGCGCTACGGCGCCAGCGCGCGCAGCCAGATGCTGAAGTACCACA
>DAOOVM010000382.1:0-2239 GCA_035370085.1 Rhodanobacteraceae bacterium
CTCCACCAGCTTCTTCAGCGCCGGCACCACCACCTGGGTGAGCAGCAGGGCGAGGAACAGCACGACGAAGCAGAACTCGAGCAGGCGCAGCAGCAGCACGAAACCCTCCTCCCCGAACGGTGCCTGGCGGCCATCCAGTGCAGACGGCGCTGGACGGCACTATAGCCAACCCGCGTTCCCGCCGCGTGCCGCGCAGGCGAGGGCGACGGCGGCAGCCTTGCCGGGCCGGGCGGCCCCTGCCGCCCGGCGATGCGCTGCTCAGAAATCGCTGCAGCCGTACTGCTGCAGCATGCTGCGGCTGGCGTCGCGCGCCTGCTGGCAGGCAGCGGCCAGTCCCTGCCTGCCCGCGGCGGTCGCGGCCGCCGCTTTCCAGGCCGCGCGGGTCTGCGCCAGGCTCTGCTGCAGGGTGGGCTTGACGCTATCGGGCACCTTGCCGGCGAGACAGGCTTCATAGCGCGCCAGGTAGTCGTCGCAGTCGGCCACACCCACGCTCTCGGCGCTGGCGGCCGTAGCGGTGGCGGCCGGCGCGACGGCTGCGGGCGTCGCGGGTGCCGGTGCGGGTGCCGCAGACGGCGCGGCGGCCGGCGGCGGCGCCGCCTCGCGCTGGCAGGCGGCCAGGGCGCAGGCCAGGGCAAGGGCGAGGACGGGACGAATCGAAGGCGTCATGGCAAGCTCCGTGGAGGAAGGGGGTGCGAGGGATTGCGCACGCTGCGCTTCAACGCCGGGTCGTGGGCGAACCGAACGGCGCGGTGCGGCCTCGCCCGCGCCCCTCGTCATCCGCACCCGCTCCGGGGGACTGCCGCACATGTTCGAAAGCCTGTTCCAGTTGCGCCAGCACGGCACGGATGTCCGCACGGAAGTGCTGGCCGGGCTGTCGACCTTCCTCACGATGGCCTACATCGTGTTCGTCAATCCCGACATCCTCGCCGCCGCGGGCATGCCGCGCGACGCGGTGTTCGTGGCCACCTGCCTGGCGGCGGCGATCGGTTCGGCGGTCATGGGCCTGCTGGCCAACTACCCGATCGCCCTCGCGCCGGGCATGGGTCTGAACGCCTACTTCGCCTTCGTCGTGGTGGGGACGCTGGGCTATAGCTGGCAGGCGGCCCTCGGTGCGGTGTTTCTCTCGGGCTGCTTGTTCATCGTGGTCAGCGTGTTCAAGTTGCGCGAATGGGTGGTGAATGCCATACCGCGCTCGCTCAAGCTCGCCGTGTCGGCGGGCATCGGCCTGTTCCTCGCCCTGATCGGCTTTCGCAACGCCGGTCTCACCGCGGGCGATGCGGCGACGCTGCTGACGCTGGGCCAGCTGCACGCGCCCGGCGTGCTGCTGGCCTGCGGCGGCCTGCTGCTGATCCTCGGGCTGCAGGCGCGGCGCGTACCGGGCGGCATCGTCATCGGCATCCTGGCGGTCACGGCCGCAGCCATGGTCCTGGGCCAGACTCACTACGCCGGCGTGTTCGCCGCGCCGCCCTCGCTGGCGCCGACGCTGCTGCAGCTGGACATTGCCGGTGCCCTGCACGGCGGCCTGCTGACCGTCGTGCTCACGTTCTTCCTGGTCGAACTCTTCGACGCCACCGGCACCCTGATCGGCGTGTGCCACCGCGCCGGGTTGCTCGATCGCGACGGTCGTCTGCCGCGCCTGCGCCGCGCCCTGCTGGCCGACTCCAGCGCCATCGTGGCGGGCGCGCTGCTGGGCACGTCCTCGACCACGGCCTACATCGAAAGCGCCGCGGGCACGGCGGCAGGCGGACGCACCGGTCTTGTCGCCGTGGTCGTGGCGGGTCTCTTCCTGCTCAGCCTGTTCTTCGCGCCGCTGGCGGGCGCCGTGCCAGCCTTCGCCACCGCCCCGGCGCTGATCTACGTCGCGGTGCTGATGGCGCGGGGCCTGGCGGAGATCGACTGGGAGGACCTCACCGAGGCGGCGCCGGCGGTGATCTGTGCCCTGGCCATGCCCTTCACCTTCTCCATCGCCCACGGCATCGCCTTCGGTTTCCTCAGCTACGCCGGCGCCAAGCTGCTGGCGGGGCGCGCGCGCGAGGTGAGCCCGGCCGTATGGGCCATCGCCGCGGTGTTCCTGTTCAAGTTCGTGTGGCTGGGTTGAGTCCTGTCTACCGTCGCCGCGGCGGACTCAGCGACGCGGTGCGCGGGCCAGGCGCGCAGCGGCGGCGCGGGCCTCCTCGACGCGGTTGCGCCGCTGCTGCGCGCTGCTGACGACGACGAAGGCGGTGGCGTAGTCCTGTCC
>DAOOVM010000383.1:0-2219 GCA_035370085.1 Rhodanobacteraceae bacterium
GGGCATCACCACCATGTGGTTCTTGGCGCCGCCCAGCGCCTGCACGCGCTTGCCCGCGGCGCAGCCGGTGGCATAGATGTAGCGCGCGATCGGCGTGGAGCCGACGAAGCTCACCGCCGCGATGTCGGGATGGGCGAGCAGCGCGTCCACCGCGACCTTGTCGCCGTGCACCACGTTGAACACGCCACTTGGCAACCCGGCTTCCTGCAGCCAGTCCGCCAGCAGCAGCGAGGGCGAGGGATCGCGCTCGGACGGCTTCAGCACGAAGCTGTTGCCGCAGGCCAGGGCGATGGGAAACATCCACAGCGGCACCATCGCCGGAAAATTGAACGGCGTGATGCCGGCCACCACGCCGAGCGGCTGGCGGATGCCGTAGGAATCCACGTTCGAGGCCACGTTCTCGCTGAGCTCGCCCTTCAGCAGCTGCGGGATGCCGCAGGCGAACTCCACCACCTCGATGCCGCGCTGCACCTCGCCCAGGGCGTCGCTGTGGGTCTTGCCGTGTTCGGCGCTGATGGCGCGGGCCAGGGTGTCGGCGCGCGCTTCCAGCAGCTCGCGCAGCTTGAACAGCACCTTGGCGCGCCGTGCCGGCGGCGTGGCCGCCCAGGCGGGAAAGGCCGCGCGCGCGGCCTGCACGGCGGCATCCACCTCGGCCGGCGAGGCCAGCGGCAGCTCGCCGGTCTGCGCGCCGCTGGCCGGATCGAACACCGCACTGGTGCGTGCGCCGTCGCCGGCCACGCGTTGACCCGCAATGTAGTGGGGAATGCGCGAGGGCGCCGAGGCGGCCGGCACGCTGCGGATGGGTACGCTCATCGTTGTCTCCTGCTGTCTCGCGCGCCTTGCACGCCGCGGTACAACCGCCCCGATCCGCTCCCGCAGGATCGGGGGCCGCCGCTGCCTGGATCCAGGCGGCGACGGCGGACGCGCTTCCCCCCGGAAGTCTGCCGCGTCCGGACCTTCGTCGGTCCATCCCGCCACCGGCCGTCGGGGCGGGAACGCTGTGTCGCTGGTCCGGCGAGTTCTACGCAAGTCGCCGTTTCAAGGCAAGCGCGAGGCGGTGCCGCGGCGATCGGGTCACCGCGCCGCCGGGTGTCTGCCGTGACGGCATCGGCTAGGGCGTCGTGCCGGACGCCTTCGTTCGCGGCCTGGCCCGCCAGGACCGCGCCAGGACCGCGAGGTCGGTGTTGATGGCGTCGATGTTGACCAAGGCGGGGTCGAACTCGCCGCCCAGCCAGTCCAGACGGTCGGCGTACTCGGGGTGCTGTGGGTCGGCGAGGATCTCCAGCAGTTCCGCATATCCCCACGGTCCGCCGCAATCCTCCGGCGGGCACGCGCCGCGCGCCGTCAGGCAGAAGGGTGCACCGCCCTCGGCAGGGTCTGCCAGCACGGCCTTGACCGCGATCTCGTGCATCCAGTCGTCACCGAAGTCGTACCAGTAGTGGAACCGGTGCCCCTTCCCCGGCGCGATCTGCGCCAGCGTGTAGCGCGCCTCATTGAGCGTGCCCCGGCCGAGGCAGAGATCCCTGGGTTGGGGCGGGCCATAGCGCGCTCCGTCGCGCAGAGAGCCGACGATGAACTCGTGCAGGTGCGCGTTGCTCCAACCCATGACGACCTGAAGCACTCGGTGCAGCCGGTCCAGGCGCAGGTCGGAGGGCACCACGACCTCGCGCTGGACCTTGGGCTCGACGTTCTTCAGGGCAATGCGCAGATGGTGGAGGGATACGGTCACGCTCGAAACCGGTCCTGGGCAGAGGCGCATCCTGCCACAGGCCATGGTCTGGCGGACACACAGGACCGGCGATCCGCTTGACCTGGCGAACCATGCCGCCCGGGGCCGCCGTCGGCATGGCGCCGTGATCGCGAGGAGCAACAGCCACCACCATGCTCAGCGGCCAAGTCACGGTGGCGGCGGACGCCCCTCGTGCGAACACGCAGGCTACGCCCGCTGCTGCGCTGGAGAGGCGTTCCTAGCAGTCTCCAACGCGCTTCGCCCTGAGAAGCTCACGCGTGGGCTGTCCGGCCGTGGTGCCGGTGACCTGCACGCTGTACGCATCGTCCCCTTCGACCGTGAGAACACTCTGGGTCTGCGAATGCAGGCCCTGGATCCGACATTCAGAGGAGCGGTTTGCGTAACCCCACGGATGTCGTAGGTTAGCGCATCACCCGCCGAGGTAGCCCCGATGTCGCACCGTCCGCTTGGCTTGTTCGATCAGGAAGCG
>DAOOVM010000384.1:0-2210 GCA_035370085.1 Rhodanobacteraceae bacterium
GCGCCCCACTGGCTGCCGGCCGTCGCCCAGGGCGCCATCGGCATCGAATGCCGCACCGGTGAGCCGCGCGTGCTGGCGCTGCTGGCGCCGCTGGCCGATGCGGACACCACGCGCGCCACCGCGGCCGAGCGCGCCATGAACCGCCGTCTGCACGGCAGTTGCAGCGTGCCCATCGCCGGCTACTGCCGCGAGACCGAACAGGGCCTGGAACTCTCCGGCCTGGTCGGCGACGTCACCAGCGGCCGCCTGCTGCGCGCGCAGGCGCTGGGCGATCCCGCCGATCCGGAAGCCCTCGGCCAGCGCGTGGCCGAGCTGCTGCTGGCGCAGGGCGCGGGGGCGCTGCTGGGGCGGGGCTGAGCGCGCGCGGCGCGCTTGCCGCGCCGCGGCCCGAGGAGTACACCGGAGCCCGACGCCGCAGGCCGCGGCGATCACCGCGGAGGCCGCATGCAGCACGACTACGACTACCTGATCGTCGGCGCGGGCATGGCGGCCGACGCCGCCGCACGCGCGCTGCGTGAGGTGGACGCCGCCGCGCGCATCGGCCTCGTCGGCGCCGAAGCCGAGGCGCCCTACGACCGGCCGCCGCTGTCCAAGGCGCTGTGGAAGCCCGGTCACGACGCCGACAGCGTGGACCGCGGCACCGTGGCGGCGACCGGCGCGACGCTGCACCTCGGCCGCCGCGCCGTGCGTCTGGACACCACCGCGCACCGCGTGGAGGACGAGCGCGGCGAGCGCTACACCTACCGCAAGCTGCTCCTCGCCACCGGCGGTGCGCCGCGTGCGCTGCCCTTCGGCGGCGAGCGCGTGCTGAGCTACCGCACCCTGCCCGACTACCGCCGCCTGCGCGCGCTGGCGCAGCCCGACGCGCACATCGCCGTGGTCGGCGGCGGCTTCATCGGCAGCGAGCTGGCGGCGTCGCTGCGCGGCGCCGGCTGCCGCGTCAGCCTGGTGTTTCCCGAGGCGGTGCTGGGCGAGCGGGTGTTTCCCGCCGCGCTGGCGCGGCACATCGACGCCTGTTACCGCGAGCGCGGCGTGGCCCTGCATCCCGGCGAACGCGTCGCCGGCGGCCGCGCGGATGCGCAGGGCGTGCAGCTGACGCTGGCCTCGGGCGCCAGCCTGGCGGCCGACGCCGTCGTCGCGGGCCTCGGCATCGTGCCCGACGTGGCCCTGGCCGAGGCCGGCGGTCTCGCCGTGGACAATGGCATCGTCGTGGACGCGCACCTGCGCAGCAGTGCGCCCGACGTCTACGCCGCGGGCGACGTGGCGAACTTCGCCGATGCCGTGCTCGGCCTGCGCCGACGCGTCGAACACGAGGACAATGCGCTGCAGATGGGCCGTGCCGCCGCGCGCAACATGGCCGGTCTGGCCGAGCCCTGGACGCACCTGCCGTTCTTCTATTCCGACCTGTTCGACTTCGGCTACGAGGCCGTGGGCCTGCTCGACGCGCGCCTGGAGACGGTGGCCGACTGGGTCGTGCCGCTGCGCGAGGGCGCGGTGTACTACCTCGACGACGGCCGCGTGCGCGGCGCTCTGCTGTGGAACCTGTGGGGCCAGACCGAGCACGCCCGCGCGCTCCTGGCCGAGCGCGGTCCGCACGACGCCGAATCGCTGCGCGGTCGGCTGCCGCGCTGAGTGCGCTCGGCGGCCTCAGGCACCACGCAGGCCATCGCCATGACCGATCTGCCCACCGACCGCCGCTTCGCCGGATCGATCCCGCAGCTGTACGAACGGCACTTGGTGCCGCTGATCTTCGCGCCCTATGCGCACGACCTCGCCGCGCGTACAGCGCGGTCGGAGCCCGGCGAAGTGCTGGAGCTCGCCGCCGGCACCGGCGTGCTGACGCGCGAACTGGCGCGCGCACTGCCGGCGGGCGCTCGCCTCGTCGCCACCGACGTCAACGCGCCCATGCTGGCCGAGGCGGCCGCTGCCGGCAGCGCGCGGCCGGTGGAGTGGCGCGAGGCCGACGCGCTGGCCCTGCCCTTCGCCGACGCCGCCTTCGATGCCGTGGTGTGCCAGTTCGGCGCGATGTTCTTCGCCGACCGCCCGCGCGCCTACGCCGAGGCGCGGCGCGTGCTGCGACCGGGCGGACGCCTGCTGTTCAACGTCTGGGACCGGCTCGACACCAACGTCTTCGCCGACCTGGTGACGCAGGCACTGGCGGCGCGGTTCCCCGCCGATCCGCCGACCTTCCTCGCGCGTCTTCCGCACGG
>DAOOVM010000385.1:0-2206 GCA_035370085.1 Rhodanobacteraceae bacterium
GATGCAAATTCTGATGGCCGAGCTTTCGGCGGCCATTGTTCAGTGGTTCCTTAACACGCTGCCTTATGAGACGATTGCCGAGGCCAGCCAGAAGGCACTCGAGCAAACCGGCCAGGAGCGGCAAATACCCTCGGTCATGGGCAAGGGCATTGCTTTGGCGTGGGCACCAAGCACCGACGGCACATATATTCCTGCGGAGCCAGTCGGCGAGAAGTACCCCGAGCTTTCCAAAGATATTCCTCCGCTGATCGGCACCAACCTGACCGAGTGGAATACGATTTTTTCGCTATTCGGTGCCATGGACAAGGCGCAAACCGACAACAAGAACAACTGGTCGGCTGCGCAGGTGAAGGAAAAAATGAATGCGCTGTATGGCGACAGAGCCGATGCTGTGGGCAAGGCTTTTGCCGTTGCCTACCCCGACCGAAATCCGGCTGATGCGCTGTACGTGGATAGCCTGCTGCGTATTCCTGCGCTGAAGACGGCGCGACTGAAAGCCGACCAGAACGGCGCGCCGGTCTACAACTACCTCTTCGCCTGGGACACGCCCGTCCTCGGTGGTTTCGCCATGTCCTATCACACGTCGGAGATCCCGTTTGTGATGAACAGTCTGGCGTTTACCGAAACTGCCCATGGCAACGGCGACGAGGCCAGAACACTGGCCGACAAGATGAGCCGCGCATGGGTGGCTTTTGCCAAGACAGGCAACCCGAATGTGCGCGGCCTGCCGAACTGGCCAGCCTACACCCGCCAAGGCGGCGCCACGATGATTTTCGGCGACCGCCCCGAGGTGAAGTTTCAGCACGACGTGGAACTCATGAAACTGCTGAAGCCCGGCGCCCGATTTTGAAGACCACGCCATCAAACCGAGTGGAGCGACGAAAGCTTCCGAAACGCAACGACAAGCTTCGCCCCCCCATCACCAGGATGAATGAAATGCCGACCAGGAAACCCATGAGCCACGAACTCGCCAACCCCCGACGGCGCGAGTTCCTCGGAACCTCCGTGCTCGCTCTCTCCATTGCAACCATAGGAATTCCTGCCATGACGACCACCGCTGCCGCAGCCACGTTCGACTACAAAGAGCATCCGTTCACGCTGGTCTATGAAAACGCGATCACCAGGAACGAGCCGGGCAAGGTCAACATCCACCCGGTCAACTACGACCTCAATGGCCTGAAGATCGTCGCCAACGTCTATACCCCGGCCAACCACGATCCCAAGAAAAAATACGCCGCCATCGTCGTCGCCCACCCCAACGGCGGCGTGAAGGAACAGACCGCGGGCCTGCATGCCCAGCGCCTGTCCGAGCTGGGCTACATCACCATCGCGATGGATGCCGCGTACCAGGGCGGCAGCGGCGGTGAGCCTCGAAACACCGACAAGCCGCAATTCCGCACCGAGGACATCCACGGCGCGGCGGACTTCATCACCCGCTATCCGGGCGTCGATGCCACGCGCCTGGGGCTGCTTGGCATCTGCGGCGGCGGCGGATACGCGCTGGCCGCAGCGAAATCCGACAAGCGCTTCAAATCGATTGCCACGCTGAGCATGTTCAACACCGGCCGCGTGCGCCGCAACGGCTTTGCCGATTCGCAGCTGGAGACGATTCAGCAGCGCCTGAAGCAGGCCTCGGACGCGCGGGCGCAAGAGAAGGCCGGCGGAAAGAATCCCTACTCTGGCGACGCCGACATGACGGACGCGCAGATCGCCGCACTGCCGTTCGAGATGTATCGCCAGGGCTACGAGTACTACTGGCGCACCCACGCCCATCCCAACTCCACCTTCAAGTACACCACCAGCAGCCTGATGGACCTGATGCGCTGGGACGCGACGGACGAGATCGAGCTGATCCACCAGCCCCTGCTGATGATTGCCGGCAGCAAGGCCGACAGCCTGTACATGAGCGAGGAAGCCTTGCCCAAGGCCACCGGCACAAAGGACAAGGAGCTGTTCAAGATCGACGGCGCTACGCACATCGAAACCTACTGGGTGCCGAAGTACGTGGATGCCACCATGGGCAAGCTGAAGGCGTTTTACGCCAGAACCCTTTGAGGCCGAGGAGGGCATCACCATGAAGACACGCCAACTCGGAAGCAATGGACTCGAAGTCTCCGCCATCGGCTTCGGTTGCATGGGCATCAGCCAAAGCTATGGCACGCCGTTGTCGAAGCAGGACGGCATCACACTGATACGCGCGGCGGTG
>DAOOVM010000386.1:0-2154 GCA_035370085.1 Rhodanobacteraceae bacterium
CGTTTTGTTACCTTATAACGTAATCGCGTTCGGCGCCGCCGTCCCGGCGCGCCTGCCGTCTTGTCACAGCCGGACCCATCCCATGCGGTTGACCCCCTTCGTCCTGGCGGCACTGGCCGCCACACCCCTGGCCGCGCGCGCCGCCGACAGCCGCGATGCGCAGATCGCGGCGCTGGAATCGCGCATCCACGCCCTGGAAGCCAATGCCCAGAGCCTGCAGCAGCAGGCGTCCGATGCGCTGGCCGCAGCCAAGGCGGCGCAGGCCGAGCTGCAGCAGATGAAGGCCGCCCAGAGCAGCCAGGCCGTCGCCGCCGCCAGCGCGCCCGCGGCCTCGGCGGCACCGTCCGCGGGTAGCGCGGCCAATGCCTTCAACCCCGCCATCTCGCTCATCCTGAACGGCCTGTACGAGCACCATTCCCTGGCGTCCGACGATTACCGGCGCGCCGGCTTCCCGCTGGTGGGCGAGGCCGGGCCCGGCCCGCAGGGTCTGCACCTGGGCGAGAGCGAGCTGTCCTTCGCCGCCAGCATCGACGACAAGTTCTACGGCCAGCTGACCCTCAGCATGGACAGCGCAGGCGGTGAAACGCACACGGGCATCGAAGAGGCCTACATCGACACCACGGCCTTGCCCGACGGCTTTACCCTGCGCGCTGGCCGCTTCTACTCCAATGTCGGCTACCTCAACAGCCACCACACGCACACCGACTTCTTCAGCGACCGCCCGCTGGCCTACCAGGCCTTCCTTGGCAACCAGTACGGCGACGACGGCGTGCAGGCGCGCTGGGTGGCGCCGACGGATACCTACCTGGAGATCGGCGGCGAGGTGTTTCGCGGCGATAACTTTCCGGCGGGCGGGGCGGCCAACGCCGGCAGCGGTGTGAAGACGCTGTTCCTGCACGCGGGGGGCGACATCGGCGTGGAGCAGGCCTGGCTGGCCGGCGTGTCCCTGCTGCGTGCCGATGCCCGCGGCGCGGAGGACGGTTTCAGCGGCCGCGACAACCTCTACCTAGCCGACCTCACCTGGAAGTGGGCGCCACGCGGCGCCTTCAAGGACGCCGGTGTGGTCCTGCGCAGCGAGCTGTTCCTCGACGACCGCAAGGGCACGGTGACGGACCTGGCCGATCCCGCTCAGCCCGCTGTCGCCTGGGATGGTCAGCGCCGCGGTGCCTACCTCGAGGGCCTCTACCGCTTCAGCCGGCAGTGGGACGCCGGCTATCGCTACGACCGCCTGTGGGCGCCGTCGAGCGGACCCTACGCGTCCGAGCACGACCCGCAGCGCCATACCGCGATGCTGACCTGGCACAACAGCGAGTTCAGCCTGTTCCGCCTGCAGTACAGCCACGACGCGCCGCAGGCGCACTTCATCGACCACGCCCTGATGCTGCAGTACCAGGTGAGCCTGGGCGCCCACGGTGCGCACAAGTTCTGAGCCGGCGTAGTGCCGCGGCCGCCGTCGTTCCCCTTCCGCAATAGGTGCCCCATGCGCAAGTTTGCATTGTTCCTGATCCTGCTGAGTGCTGCGGCCAGCGCCCCCGCCGAGGCGAAGCTGCGCGTCTTCGCCTGCGAGACCGACTGGGCCGAGCTGACCCGCGAGCTGGCCGGCGATCTGGTCGCCGTCGACACCGCCACGACGGCGCTGCAGGACGTGCATGTGGTGGAAGCCAAGCCGAGCCTGATCGCCAAGGTGCGCAATGCCGACCTGCTGGTCTGCAGCGGCGCGCAGCTGGAAATCGGCTGGCTGCCGCAACTGCTGATGCAGGCGGGCAACCCCAGGGTGGCCTCGGGTCCGGGCAATTTCATGGCCGCCAGTCAGGTGACCACGCTGGAGAAACCGGCCAGCGTGGACCGCGCCGGCGGCGACGTGCATCCCGACGGCAACCCGCACATCCAGCTCGATCCCTACCGCGTGCTCGCCGTGGCCAAGGCGCTGGACGCGCGGCTGGCCGAGCTTGATCCGCCCAACGCCGCGGCCTATCAGAAGAATCTCGCCGACTTCGAGACGCGCTGGAACGCCGCCATCGCGCGCTGGGAAGCCAAGGCCGCGCCGCTCAAGGGCAAGGCCGTGGTGGTGCACCACGCCAGCTGGATCTACCTGCTGTCGTGGCTGGGCATGCACGAGATCGGCCGCCTCGAACCCAAGCCCGGCGTGCCGCC
>DAOOVM010000387.1:0-2129 GCA_035370085.1 Rhodanobacteraceae bacterium
AGAGGTTGGTGGCGATGGAGTCGCCGAGCAGGGCCGTGGCGATCTCGGTGGCATCCACCAGCTCCGGCTGTTCGCCGGCCAGGGCCAGCTTGACCGTGTCGATGATCTGTTGCGCCGGGAACTGCAGGTCCGGGCGCGTGGTGAAGCTGCCGGGCATGGCCTCGTAGGTGTTGAGCACCACGCGCGAGCGGCCGGCGCGGATCTTCGACAGCGCCCAGTAGTCGTTCACCACCACCATGTCGCAGCCGAGCACGAGGTCGGCTTCGCCCGCGGCGATGCGTACCGCGTGGATGTCCGCCGGTGCGCGCGCGATGCGCAGGTGGCAGGTCACGGCGCCGCCCTTCTGCGCGAGGCCAGTCTGGTCGAGCACCGTGGCACCCTTGCCTTCCAGGTGCGCGGCCATGCCGATCAGCGCGCCGATAGTCACCACGCCGGTGCCGCCGATGCCGGTGACGAGGATGTTCCAGGGCTGCGCCAGGTCACTGGCGAACACCGGCGCGGGCAGCGCGTCGAAGTCGACCTGCGCCTTGCCCTTGGCCTTCTTCAACCCGCCGCCGTGCACGGTGACGAAGCTCGGGCAGAAGCCCTTCACGCAGCTGAAGTCCTTGTTGCAGTTGCTCTGGTCGATCTCGCGCTTGCGCCCGTACTCGGTCTCCTTGGGCAGCACCGACACGCAGAAGCTCTCCTTGCCGCAGTCGCCGCAGCCCTCGCACACCAGCGAATTGATGAAGACGCGCTTCTTGGGATCTTCCATCTTGCCGCGCTTGCGCCGCCGGCGCTTTTCCGTGGCGCAGGTCTGGTCGTAGATGATGACGCTGACGCCGGGCGTCTCGCGCAGGCGCTTCTGCACCGCATCGAGCTCGTCGCGGTGCAGGAATTCCACGCCCTCCGGGAAGATTTCCGGCCGCGACCACTTGGCGATGTCGTCGCTGAGCACGACGATGGTCTGCACGCCCTCGCTGCGTACCTGGTGGGCGATGTCCGGCACCGTGAGCGTGCCGTCGACCGGCTGGCCGCCGGTCATGGCCACCGCGTCGTTGTAGAGGATCTTGTAGGTGATGTTGACCTTCGCGGCGATGGCCTGGCGGATGGCCAGCGAGCCGGAGTGGAAATAGGTGCCGTCGCCGAGGTTCTGGAAGACGTGCGGGGTTTCGGTGAACGGCGCCTGGCCGCACCAGGTGACGCCTTCGCCGCCCATCTGGGTGAAGGTGTCGGTCCGGCGGTCCATCCAGGTGACCATGTAGTGGCAGCCGATGCCGCCCAGGGCGCGCGAGCCCTCGGGCACCTTGGTGGAGGTGTTGTGCGGGCAGCCCGAGCAGTAGTGCGCGGCGCGCGGGAAGCTGGCGCGCGGCAGGGTGAGTTCCTTCTCCTTGGCCTCGATCCAGGCCACGCGCTCGCGGATGGCCTCGCTGGTGAAGAAGCGCGCCAGGCGGCGGGCGATGACCAGCGCGATCATTGCCGGGGTGAGCTCGCTGGTGCTGGGCAGCACCCAGTTGCCAGCCTCGTCGTACTTGCCGACGATGCTCGGGCGCACGTGGTGATCCCAGTTGTACATGGACTCCTTCATCTGCGATTCGATGAAGGAGCGCTTCTCCTCGACCACGATGATGTCTTCCAGGCCACGAGCGAACTCGCGGATGCCCAGCGGCTCCAGCGGCCAGGTCATGCCGACCTTGTACACGCGGATGCCGATGTCGGCGGCGTCGCGGGCGCTGATGCCGAGGTACTCCAGCGCCTGCAGCACGTCCAGGTAGCTCTTGCCGGTGGTGACGATGCCCAGGCGCGCGCGCGGCGAATCGATCACCACGCGGTCGATGCCGTTGGCGCGGGCGAAGGCGGTGGCCGCCGCCACGGCGTAGCGGTGCAGGCGCATCTCCTGCTCCAGCGGCGGATCGGGCCAGCGGATGTTCAGGCCGCCCGGCGGCAGCTCGAAGTCGGTGGGGATGACGATGTCGAGCTGGTGCGGGTTGACGTTGACCGAGGCCGAGGACTCCACCGTCTCGGCGATGGTCTTGAAGCCGACCCAGCGCCCGGTGAAGCGGCTCATGGCCCAGCCGAGCAGGCCCATGTCGAGGATGTCCTGCACCCCGGCCGGGTTGAGCACCGGCATCATCGCGCTGACGAATTCG
>DAOOVM010000388.1:0-2086 GCA_035370085.1 Rhodanobacteraceae bacterium
CGGGGAACCGGCTGATAATGGGGACGCCGACTGAAAAACCAATCTCCCCATCCGAAATCGTAGCCCCCAGCGCCTTCTGATCGGCCGGAACGCCGCTCATCACCTTCCGGCCCTGGGCGTCCACGATCCACATGGAGCCGTCCGGATCTCGCCGCACCTTCAGGTTGTCTTGATAGCTCGGGTTGTCGACCTGGGCGGCGGTCGCAATCACATCCCGGTCCTTCGGCGCATCAGCCATTGCGTTTCCTTTCAAGCAAAAAGCCCGCGCTCGGCGGGCTCAAAAAGAAAAACCCGCCGAAGCGGGTCTTGAGGTGCTGGCCTTGCGGCCGGGTCAGAGGTTGAAGATGTAATCGCCGAAGGCGCGGCCGTCGGTCGATTGTTGGCCTTCGCCGGCCGATTCGCGGATGGCGACGATGGTGGCCTCGTCGCACTTCACCAGGAACGCCTGGCGAAGCTCCAGCGCGTCCTGCTTGCTCGACCAAGGGTGCTGGCTGGGCATGCCCAGGATTCGCGCCTTGGCGCCCGTCTCGATGGCCTCGCGCCACTGCTCGGCGATGAAGTCGGGGATCGTTTGCGCGTCCTCTGTCGGCAGCATGGACACGTGCACCGTGATGCTGGTCGGCTGCGTCATGCCGCGCGGCGTGGCCGTGACGCTGACCTTGCTCGCCTTCACGTCAGTCGAGTAGTAAAGCGGCAGGTTGGCGAACCACATTCGCCATCCGGGCCGCTCTTTGTCGAGCTGCTGCTCGGTCTTGTGGATCAGCCGCGGAGGGTAGGAATCCCCCACGCGCGGCGACACGCGCTCGACCTGCCGGAACATCACGCCCGGCGTGACCGGCAGGATGTAGTCCCGCTGGTCGTTCACGAGCTCAATGGGCGGCAGATCCTCGTGCCAGATGCCTGACTCGCGGCAGAACTCCATCACCGCCCGGTGGACGTGAAAGCGGACGGTCGGCAGCGGGCAGCCGGGCACGTCGGGCAAGATGCCCGGCAGGAAGTCGTCTGTGGTGGCCATGCTTACCTCACTGGGCCGTCACCGGCACTTCCGGCGCGAACGGCAGCATCGTCAAGTTGGGGTTGTTGCCCGTGGCGGCTTGCACCATCAGGTTCAGGCTGTTCAGGAACGAAGAACCATAGGCTGCCGCCAGGGTGGCGCTGGCCGGGTTCTCGGCGTCCTTGGAATAGGCGCGGGCAAGCACGTAGGCCCGCAGCTCGTCGAGGTATTCGTCGCCGACGTAGAGCTCGGCGGTGGAAGCGCCGCCCTTGGCGTAGATGCCCTCCGGCGACGGCGCTGGGATAGCCGGCGGCGAGATGGCGAACTGCGCCTCGACCCATACCGGCGTCGCACCCACGCCTGGATAGACGTAAAACTCGGTCTGCAGGCGCGGATCGAAGATCAGATGGTCCACGGCCGTGGCCGTCTTGGCGTGCCAGTTCCGGTCGGTGCCGTCGAGCACTTGCCGTTCAATCGGTGAAATCACGGCGCCCGGCGTCAGCCCATCGGCGCCCATGTTCTTCACCAAGCCGATCAACTGCTTCCCCTCCATCTCGAAGGGCGCCATGCCGTCGCCGGGCTTCACGTTGGCCGCCAGGATCTTGCGGATGCTCTGCCGCGTGCCGGCCTGCAGCCGGATTGCGTCGATGCGGGTCGAGACACGCGGCAGGTACTTGGCCAGAGCACGCTGCCCGTCCGTCGTGTAGCCGACCATCTCGGCCTCGGTCCAGCGCTTGAACTGCGGAGCGGCGTCGATCAGCGTCACCGATACCGACCACAGAAAATCACGAACAAGCGTGCTCATGGCTTAGGCCGCCTGCTTGATGGCCCGGCGGACCTTGTAGTTGAAGCGCGGGGTCTGCCGGATGCTCAGGCCGCCATCGGAGCGCGGATCGGGCTCGAAGAGCTCCATCGTGGCGGCGTCGATGGTGGCCTCGAAGACCTCCAGCGGGATGCGACTCCACTTGTCGCGGGGGATCTGGTAGGACAGGGTTGCGCCCTCAATGTCGAGCTGAACGAAGACAGCGTCGCGCTCGCCGTCCTCCTTCCCGGAGTAGATGAACACGTCGACCTCGTCGCCGGACAGGCCGG
>DAOOVM010000389.1:0-2086 GCA_035370085.1 Rhodanobacteraceae bacterium
CGCCTTCATCCACGTCGCTTCAGAGCTGACCTTCATTCTGAACTCTGCACGTCTCTTGCCGCAGGCCCGCCGCACGTCGTTTGGCTCTCTAGGCGACGCATCGATGGCTAGCCTTACCGACGTCGCACCCGCAGGCCGCCATTGAAGGCAATGGTGAATGTGGCAGCCTCCTCATCGTCAATTGACTCGGCGAGCGCGAACGATTCGCGCAACAACCGTATGAGGCAGGCTGTTGCAGATACCGATGCGCAAACCGCCCCCTGATAGCCTTGGGCCGCGCCCTTGGTCGCCTGCGCCGCAGGATCGACCGCGGCCAGCACGCGATGAAGTAGTGCAGCAACCTGAACTCCATGGCGGCCTCCTATTCACTTTGTTTTTTGTTCGGCCGATCCGACCCACTCTGTTCGATGAGTCGCTGATCGCCATCGCAGGCGTCACGATGGTCGCCATTGTGGTGATGTGCACCGCCTTTCACCGGCGACATCACGTCGCGCGAGTTCCGCGCGTCCATGGTTTTTTTACCTTGTGTTTGCCGCCTTGGTTGTGCTGCGGCGGCTGGCTTGAATGCGCATGACAATGAATCCGCCAGGTGCTCCATCTTCCGGGAAGTGAAGTTGACCCCATTTCACGGACACCTTACCGTTTCGAACGCAGGAGTCCGACATGCCCAAATCCAAGCCGCCGTACCCGGCGGCCTTTCGTGAACAGATCATCGAGCTGGCGCGCGCGGGGCGAACGCCCACGGAGCTGGCGCGCGAGTTCGGTTGCTCGGCACAGGCCGTGCGCAACTGGGTGGCACAAGATGCCATCGATGCCGGCAAACCGTTGCCCGGCAAGGAAGGCCTGACGACGGCCGAGCACGAGGAGATGGCGCGGCTGCGGCGCAAGGTGCGCCAGCTTGAGCAGGAGCGCGACATCCTGGTAAAGGCTACGGCCTGGTTCGCCGCCAGACACGACAAGACGTCCACGCCGTCTACGAACTCGTGAACGCGAACCAGGCCGACGCCAAAGGCGCGCTGAGCGTGCGCGCCATGTGCCGCGTGCTGGGTGTGTCGCACAGCGGCTACTACGACTGGCGCGATAGGCCACCGAGCGCGCGCGCCGTTGCCAATGCGATATTGACCGAGCGGATCCGGCAGGTGCACCGCGCGACTCGGATGAAACCTACGGCATGCGGCGCGTGCGCGCGCAGCTGCGCCATGAAGGCCAGCGCGCCAGCCGCAAGCGCGTGGCGCGCCTGATGCGAGAGGCGTGTTTGCGCGGCGTCAGCCGCCGCCGTGGCTTCACCGTCACCACCGAGCGAAACGTGCGTGCGCGCCCGGCGCCCGATCTGGTCAATCGCCAGTTCGTCGCTGATGCACCGAATGTGCTGTGGGTGGCCGACATGACCTACATCCCGACGTGGACGGGGTTCCTGTACCTGGCCGTCGTGCTCGATGCCTTCAGCCGCAAGGTGGTGGGCTGGGCCATGGGCGAGCAGATGACCGCAGAGCTCGTGATCGCGGCGCTGAACATGGCGCTGCACACGCGCCGGCCTGCCAGCGTCATCCATCACTCCGATCAGGGCAGTCAGTACACCAGCCTGGCCTTCGGCGGTCGCTGCCGCGAGATGGGCGTCAAGCCTTCGATGGGAACCGTGGGCGATGCCTACGACAACGCGATGGCCGAGAGCTTCTTCGCAACGCTCGAGTGCGAGCTGATCGACCGGCGCTGTTGGCGCAGCAAGGCCGAAGCGAGAACGGCGCTGTTCACATGGATCGAGAGTTGGTACAACCCACGCCGGCTGCACTCGGCCCTGAACTACGAATCGCCCATCAACTTCGAGGAGAAACAAGGCGCGAGAAACGATCGCGCCCCAAGCACCGGGTTACCCACCGCGTCGGCCGGTTCGTCGCAAGCGCCGACCGCCGCCGTGGATAACCCTGCATCCCAGAGCGCTTGAGAATCAAGCGAATACCTGTCCGTGGAAATGGGGCAAGACCAGTGTCGGCCACGGACGCGCTGTTTATGGCAGGCCTCAAGGGCGGCGTCGCGGGCATCGTCAACACCGGCATCGCGCTGGCACTGGGCGCTGCGCTGCCTGCCG
>DAOOVM010000390.1:0-2040 GCA_035370085.1 Rhodanobacteraceae bacterium
CCGACCAACGTGATCTCGATCACCGACGGCCAGATCTTCCTCGAGACCGACCTGTTCAACGCTGGCATCCGTCCGGCCGTGAACGCCGGCATCTCGGTGTCGCGCGTCGGTGGCGCGGCCCAGACCAAGATCGTGAAGAAGCTCTCCGGTGGCGTGAAGCTGGCCCTGGCGCAGTTCCGCGAGCTGGCGGCCTTCGCCCAGTTCGCTTCCGACCTCGACGCCGCCACGCGCGCCCAGCTGGAGCGCGGCCAGCGCGTGACCGAGCTGATGAAGCAGAACCAGTACGCGCCACTGTCCATCGCCGAACTGGCGCTGTCGGTGTACGCCGCGGAGAAGGGCTACCTGGACGACCTGCCGGTGAGCAAGATCCTGCCGTTCGAGAAGGGGCTGCACGCCTTCTTCCATGCCAACCACGGCGCGCTGATGCAGCAGATCGTGGCCAGCGGCGACTGGAACAACGACATCGAGGCCACCTTCAAGTCCGGCATCGCCGAGTTCAAGAAGACGGGCAGTTGGTAAGACAGGACGGGAATCGGCAGCGGGATCTGGCCCAAGCGCACCGCGCCGCGGCATCGCAGGATCCGCCCCACCGATTCCCCTTTCCCCACTTCCCCTTCCCGTAAGCGAGTCCAGCGAGCGAAACAATGGCCGGCGGCAGAGAAATCAAAACCAAGATCAAGAGCGTGCAGAACACCCGCAAGGTGACGCGCGCGCTCGAAATGGTCTCGGCATCCAAGATCCGCAAGGCGCAGGACCTGATGAAGGCCTCGCGCCCCTACGCCCGCCTGATGCGCCAGGTGATCGGCCACATCGCCCGGGCCAATACCGAGTACAGGCACCCGTTCCTGGTCGCGCGCAAGGACGTCAAGCGCGTCGGCTACATCGTGGTGTCCACCGACCGTGGCCTCTGCGGTGGCCTCAACTCCAACCTGTTCCGGCGCCTGCTGGCGGAAATCCGCCAGTGGCAGGACAAGGGCGTGGAAGTGGACATCGTGGCCGTCGGCAGCAAGGCCAATGCCTTCTTCCGCCGCCTCAAGGTCAACCTCGTGGGCAGCGCCACGCACCTGGGCGAGAAGCCGCAGGTCACCCAGCTCATCGGCGTGATCAAGGTCATGCTCGACGCCTACAGCGCCGGCCGCATCGACCAGCTGAAGCTCGGCTACAACGACTTCGTCAACACCATGACGCAGAAGCCGACCATCGACACCCTGCTGCCGCTGCCGCCGTCGGAGTCGCTGACTGCCACGCACGACTGGGACTACCTGTACGAACCCAATCCCGAGACCGTGCTGGACCACGTGCTGACGCGCTACATCGAGTCGCTGGTGTACCAGTCCACGCTGGAGAACCTGGCCAGCGAGCACGCCGCGCGCATGGTGGCCATGAAGGCCGCCTCGGACAACGCCACCAAGGCCATCGAGACGCTCTCGCTGGTCTACAACAAGGCGCGCCAGGCGGCGATCACCCAGGAAATTTCCGAGATCGTCGGCGGCGCCGCCGCGGTCTGACGCATCCCCTTACCGTTCCCGCCGCGGCGGGCACAGCAACAGATTCGAGAGTCTGAGGAAACCAGCATGAGCCAGGGCAAAGTTGTTCAGATCATCGGCGCCGTGGTCGACGTCGAATTCCCGCGCGACCAGGTCCCGAAGGTGTACGACGCACTCAAGGTCGACGGCACCGACATCACGCTGGAAGTGCAGCAGCAGCTCGGCGACGGCATCGTGCGCACCATCGCGCTCGGCTCCACCGACGGCCTGAAGCGCAACCTTGTGGCACGCAACACCGGCGAAGGCATCAAGGTGCCGGTCGGCAAGGCCACGCTCGGCCGCATCATGGACGTGTTGGGCAACCCGATCGACGAGGCCGGCCCGATCGGCGAGAAGGACCAGTGGGTCATCCACCGCGCGGCGCCGAGCTATGCCGAGCAGGCCGCGGCCAACGAGCTGCTGGAAACCGGCATCAAGGTGATCGACCTGGTGTGCCCCTTCGCCAAGGGCGGCAAGGTCGGCCTGTTCGGCGGCGCCGGCGTGGGCAAGACCG
>DAOOVM010000391.1:0-1963 GCA_035370085.1 Rhodanobacteraceae bacterium
CCGAGGAGCAGCGCGCCCAGGGCGCAACGCCAGCGGTCGCGCGGCTGCGGGTAGATCTGCGCGTACCACAGCACCAGGCCGGCGAAGGCCAGGGCGTGGCCGAGCTTGTCGCCCTGCGGCACGGCGCCGATGAAGGCCGGCGCGGGCAGCAGGGAAACCACGAGCATGGCGATGACGAGGGCGCGGCCAACGCCGCGCCACCAGGACAGGTGCGCAAGGGGAGCGGGAATCATGCTGCCACGCTAGCAGACGCGCGCCCCGCGCTGGCGACAGGTGTCGGGCAGGTGCAGGCCCACAGCGGGCGGGAGCGGCGCTTCAGCGGGAAAAGGCAATGGCCTTGAAGCGTTCGCCCATCTCGCCCGGCAGGGTCAGGCGTTTGACCTCCTGCGCCAGGGCATAGCGCGACGCCTCGTCGGGCGCGGCGGCCTGGGCGGCGGCGAACAGTTCCGGCAGACCGTTGGCGAGGAGGAAATCCGCCTGGCTGCCCAGCCCGGCCAGATCGAAGCCGGCGCCGCGGGCGGCGATGGCGAGGGCGCCGAAGTCGACGAAGGCGGTAAGGTCCTGCAGCCCGGGCAGCACGTAGGGATCGGCGTGGGCACGGTGGCGGTAGTGCGCCACCAGGGTGCCGTCGCGGCGCTCGGGCAGGTAGTACTCGCGCCGCGCGTAGCCGTAGTCGATGAAGAGCGCCAGCCCCTCCTGCAGCGAGCCGGTGACCGCCTGCAGCCAGTACGGCAGTTGCGGCAGCAGCTCGGAGCGGTAGCCGTCGTCGAAGGGCCGCTGCAATTCGCGCTCGATCGCCCGCACCGCCTGCGCCACGAAACCGTCGGCCGGCAGGTCCACGCTGGCGAAGCCACCGTCGCCAGCGTCCACCACATGCTCTTCGAACACCTCGCCCTCGCGGATGACGAAGCGCGTGGTCGGCAGCGCGTCAATCACCTCGTTGGCGAACAGCACGCCGCGCCAATCGGCCTCGGGCGGGCGGTCGAGCCAGTCCACGCGGGCGGCGAGGTGCGCGGGCAGGGCCGCCGCCAGGCGCGCGCGCTGGCGCTGGCGCAGGTCGGCACTGGGTTCGAGGATGTGGAAGCGCCGCGGCGCGCAGCCGAGGCGGTCGAGCTCGCCCAGGCAGTGCTCGGCGAAGGCGCCGCTGCCGCCGCCCAGCTCGAGGACGTCGCCCGTGCCGTCGAAGTCCTGCAGGGTCGGCGCCAGCGCCTGCGCCACGCAGCGCGCGAACAGGCTGCCCAGCTCGGGCGCCGTCACGAAGTCGCCGCCGGGACCGAACTTGGTCTTGCCGGCGCTGTAGTAGCCCAGGCCCGGGGCGTACAGGCACAGCTCCATATAGCGCGAGAACGGCATCGGGCCGTTCGCAGCAATCTCGTTGCGGATGAGCTGGGCCAGCGCGGCGGAATGTGCGCGCTCCTCGGCGGTGGGTTCGGGCAGGGTGGCGCGCACGGCTAGACTTCGGGCTGCGGGGAGCGCGCTTCACATCCGGGCGAGGCGCGGGCCGCAAGCATACGGGTTCCCCATGGAGCGTTGCCAATGAATGCCAGTCCCCGACCCGTCGCCCTCGTCACCGGCGCCGCGCGCCGCGTCGGTGCGCAGATCGCGCGCCGCCTGCACGCCGCCGGGCACGATCTCGTGCTGCACTACCGCCACTCGGCGGCCGACATGCAGGCGCTGTGCGCGGAGCTGGAGGCGCAGCGCGTCGGCAGCACGCTCGCGCTGGCCGCGGACCTCGCTGACGCGGATGGCCTGCCGCGCCTGGTGGCCGAGGCGGTCGCGCACTACGGCCGCCTCGACGTGCTGGTGAACAATGCTTCGGCCTTCTACCCCACGCCGGTGGGTACGGCGACGCCCGCGCAGTGGGACGAGCTGTTCGCCAGCAATGCGCGCGCGCCCTTCTTCCTCGCCCAGGCCGTCGCGCCGCACCTCGCCGCGGCACAGGGCTGCATCGTCAACCTGGTGG
>DAOOVM010000392.1:0-1926 GCA_035370085.1 Rhodanobacteraceae bacterium
GGGCGCGCCTTGCCGCAGGCGTAGGCGGCGTAGCGCTGCTCGCCGTCGTGCGGCTCGTTGAGGGCCTTGATGGTGTCGGCGTGCAGGCCCACCGCTTCGTTGCGCGCCAGCGACTCCAGCTCGTCGCGCACCTTCAGGGCACTGCGCTGGTAGAAGCCGACCTTGTCCTTCACCGACACGCCGATCTCGCCCAGCTCGCGGCAGCCGGCGACGTTGCCGTTGTAGGCGACGCGCACGTTCTGCGCGGCGTCGTCGAGCTTGACCCAGGTGCAGCCGCCGGCGAGCAGGACGAAGGCGGCGAAGAGCGGTGAACGCATGGCATCTCCTTGCGGCAGAAACGACGATGGCCGGGACTGACCCCGGCCATCGTAGCGGCGCATCGCTGAACGGGGTGCGTCAGCGCAGCACCTTGCCCTCGGCGTCGATGACCTTGACCTCGCCCAGATTGAGCGCGCGGATGCCGGCCTCGATCTTGGCCAGGTCGCCCACGATCACCCAGGTGAAGCCCTCCGGGTGGATGACCTCGCGCGCCGCGGCGCGCACCGCGTCGTCGCTCTGGCCTTCCACACGCTGCTTCAGGGTCTGCACGTAGTCGTCGGGGCGGCCGTACAGAACGATGTCGGTCAGCGCGCCCAGCACCGCGCCGGCGGTCTCGTAGCGGCCCGGCAGCTTGCGCACGTCGTTGGCCTTGACCTTGGCGATCTCCTCGGCGGTGATCGGGCGCTGGTCCACCACGTCGTGCAGTTCCTTCACCATCTCCTGCACCGACTCCCGGGTCTTGTCGGTCTGCACCGGTGCATACAGCGTGAACAGGCGCGGGCCGAAGGCGCTGCCGAGGAAGCTGCCGGCGCCGTAGGCCCAGTGCTTGTCCTCGCGCAGGTTCATGTTGAGGCGCGAGGTGAAGGTGCCGCCGAAGGCCGAGTTCATGGTGCCGATCTCGATGTAGTTCGGCGCCTTGGACGAGGGTGCGACCTCCGCCGCCAGGATCATTGACTGTTCCGCACCGGGCTTGTCCATGAGGAACACTCGCGTGGCCGTGGCGCGCGCCACGTCGGCCACATTCTTGGCCGCGCGCGGAGCGGCGGGCGGCTGCCAGTCGCCGAAGGCAGCGTCCAGCTCCGGCAGCACTTCGGCCAGCGTGGTGTCACCGGCCACGAGAATGCGCGCGTTGTCCGGGCGGATGGCCGCGGCGTGGAAGGCGGCGAGGTCTTCGGGCGTGAGCGCCTTGATCGAGTCCTCCGTGCCCGAGCCGGTGAGCGGAATGGCATAGGCATGGCCCGTGCCGTAGACCAGCGGCGGCAGCACGCGCAGGGCCAGCGACTGCGGCTCGGTCTTCTCCTGGGCGATGCCGGCCAGCCACTGGCCGCGCAGCCGCTCCATGTCCTGGGCAGTGAAGGCCGGGTGGCGCACGATGTCGGCGTACAGCGCCAGCGAAGGCTTGAACTGCGACTTCAGCGCGCTCAGGGTCACGCTGTTGGTGTCGAGCCCGGCACTGCTGCCGATGCGCGCGCCGAGTTCCTCCTGGCGCCGGGCGATCTGCAGGGCGTCGAGCGACTTCGTGCCCTCGTCGAGCATGGCCATGGTGAAGCTGGACGTGCCGAGCTTGCGCCCCTGGTCGGCCGCATAGCCGCCGTCGAACAGCATCGACAGCTGCACCACGGGGATACTGTGGCGCTCGGCCAGGACCACCTCGATGCCGTTCTTCAGCTTGCCGCGCTGCAGCGAGGGGAAGGACAGGGCCGGGAAGTTGTCCACCTTGGGCACGCCGGCCTTGCGGTCCACCGTGCTGGCGCTGGTGCTGTACTTCTCGAAGGGCGTGACGGTGAGGGTGTAGTCGCCGCGGGCGATCCACTGCCGCGCCGTGGCCTGCACGCTGGCCGGCGTGGCCGCGTCCACGGCGGCGAAGTCGCGCTTGTAGGCGCCGGG
>DAOOVM010000393.1:0-1892 GCA_035370085.1 Rhodanobacteraceae bacterium
CCCGCCGTTACCTCGGTGAAGCGGCCTACCGCTTCAATCGCCGCTTTCGCCTGCGTGAGATGCTGCCGCGTCTGCTTCATGCCATGATCGTCTGCAGAGCAGTTTGAAAAGCCCCTTCGAGCCCTGCTCCGCGGCGGGCGCTACGCGGCGTGACCCATCAGGCGCGACGAACGCAGTCGTAGCACGCGATGATGGGTGGCCCGCTGCGTGGACGAGGCGGGTGACCTTGCCACTGGGCGCGGCGGCGGCAGACCGCCCCGGAGGAACTATTCGCCTACCGGGACGCGCCGGCAGGCGCCGGTGGCGAGGTCGACGCGGACGATTTCGTGGGCGTTGGTGTTGGCGATCCACAGCGCGCCGGCGGCGAGGGCGATGCCTTCGGGCTGCTGGAAGCGGTGGGGCAGATTGAAGGCGCGCACCTCGCCGCTGCGCAGGTTGAGGGCCTTGATGCGGTCGTTGTAGCTGTCGGCAATGAACACCAGGCCACGCGGGTCGCTGCAGACGCCCAGCGGGTGCTGCAGACGCACGGCGGCGCCCTTGCCGGCGCTGTCGCCGAACTCGAAGGGCCCGCCTCCGACCACGGTGTCGACATGGGCATCGGCCAGGCGCACGCGGCGGATGGCGCAGGCGCCGGCGTCGGCTACCACCAGGTGCTCGCCGAGCAGGGCGAGCCCGGCGGGATGGGCGAAGCTGGCGTAGGGGCCGTCGCCGTCGACCATGCCGAACTGGCCCGAGCCGGCGAACACATCCAGGCGGCGCTGGGCGAGATCCAGCCGCCACACCTGGTTCTGTCCGGCGACGCTGCAATACAGCGCCTCGCCGTCGGCGGCCACGTCGCTGGGCTGGCACATGGCCACCTGCGTCGGCTCGGCGTGATCGTGCGGACGGTCGCGGCCGAGGCGGCCGCCGGCCACGGTGTCGACCTCGCCACCCTGCAGGCGCACGCGGCGGATGGCGTGGTTGCCGGTGTCGGCCACGTACAGGTGATCGCGCTGCAGGCACAGCCCCTGCGGGGCGCGGAAAGCCGCATCGCCGCCGCGCCCGTCGGCCAGGGCCGCGCTGCCGGAGCCGAACTGGCGCAGGATGCGCCCGTCGTGGCCGGTCTCCAGCACGCGGTGGTGACCACTGTCGGCGATGTAGAGGCGCTGCTCGGTGGCCAGGACACGTGCCGGAAAGGCCAGCGGCAGGCGCGGCTCGGGTCGGACGGCCTCGGGCCAGGGCTCGTACATGCGCTGGTCGCGACGCGCGGCCTGCTCGAGCATCTGCGCGATGCGCGCGGCCAGTTCTGCGCCGCGTTGCTCGCCGGCGTACAGCCCGGCGTGGCTGCCGTCCACGTCCACCAGCACCTGGCTGGGCCAGGCGCGCAGGCCCAGGCGCTGCCAGAGCACGTAGCCGGGATCGTTGGCGACGGGAAAGCGCAGGCCAAGACGGTTCACCGCCTTGGCCACGGCCGCGGCCTGGCGCTGGCCGGCGTAGCGCGGGGTGTGCACGCCGATCACGGTAAGGCCATCGGCAAAGCGCTGCTCCAGCGCGCGCACCTCCTCGAGGGCATTGAGGCTGTTGGCGTTGTCGTAGGTCCAGAAGAGCAGCAGCACGACGCGGCCGCGCAGGGTCGTCAGCGCAGGCGCGTGTTCGGTGTTGACCCACTCCAGCCCCTCCGGCAGCTCCAGTGCCGCCGTGCCTGTGTCCATCATGGCCGCCTGCCCTCCGCGTCGCGCTCCGACGCGGCAGTATGCCCGCAGGCGAGGCGCCGCAGCAGGCCGTCGGCCACCTGCTCGGCCAGGTCGACCACCCGGGCGAAGTCGCGCACGCCGCCGTAGTAGGGATCGGGCACCTCAAGCGGCGCGGCCAGACCCGCCCGGCGCAGGGCGAGGTCCACACGCGCGGCCGAA
>DAOOVM010000394.1:0-1845 GCA_035370085.1 Rhodanobacteraceae bacterium
GGACTCGAAGAAGAGGACCTGGGCGACGCCCTCGTTGGCGTAGATCTTCGCCGGCAGCGGCGTCGTGTTGGAGAACTCGAGCGTCACGTGCCCTTCCCACTCCGGCTCCAGCGGGGTCACGTTGACGATGATGCCGCAGCGCGCGTAGGTGCTCTTGCCCAGGCACACCACCAGCACGTCGCGCGGGATGCGGAAGTACTCGACCGTGCGCGCCAGGGCGAAGGAGTTGGGCGGGATGATGCACACGTCGCTCTCGATGTCGACGAAGCTGCCGCTGTCGAAGTGCTTGGGGTCGACGATGGTGGAGTTGATGTTGGTGAACACCTTGAACTCGCGCGAGCAGCGCACGTCGTAGCCGTAGCTGGAGGTGCCGTAGGACACGATGCGGCCGCCCGAGGCGTTTTCGCGCACCTGGCCCGGCTCGAAGGGGTCGATCATGCCGTGGCTGTGCGCCATGCGGCGGATCCATTTGTCGGATTTGATGGTCATGGGCTGCCGGAAAACGGGGACGGAAGGAGTCGGGAGGGAGAGGCCGCCCGGGCGGCCGCGGGAACAAGGACCACGCCGGGCCGGTGCGCCGCCGCCCTGCCCTCAGGTGTTCTGGATCACGATCTTGGGAAACTGGATGGCCTTGCTGCGCGCGCGCAGCGACAGCCGGCCGGCGACCTTGCGCGCGATCTCGCGGTAGCGCTGCGCCAGCGGCGAGGCCGCGTCTGCCGCCACCGTGGGCGTGCCGGTGTCGGTCTGCTCGCGGATCGTGATGTCCAGCGGCAGGGAACCGAGCAGGGGCACGTCGTACTGCGCCGCCATGCGCGCACCGCCGCCGCTGCCGAAGACGTGCTCCTCGTGGCCGCAGGCCGAGCACACGTGGGTGGCCATGTTCTCGATGATGCCCAGCACCGGCACTTCGACCTTCTCGAACATCTTCAGCGCCTTGCGGGCATCCAGCAGGGCTATGTCCTGCGGCGTGGTGACGATGACCGCCGCGCTCATGGGGATGCGCTGGGCCAGGGTGAGAGCGATGTCGCCGGTACCGGGCGGGAAGTCGATGACCAGGTAGTCGAGATCTTCCCACAGGGTGTTGTTGACCAGTTGCATCAGGGCCTGTGTGACCATGGGGCCGCGCCAGATCACCGGCGTGTCCTCCTCGATCATGTAGCCGATGCTCATGACCTGCAGGCCGTGGTTGCGCTTGGGCGCGAAGTTCTTGCCGTCGGGCGACTCGGGCTTGCCGCCGGTGCCGGTCATGGTGGGCAGGGAGGGGCCGTACACGTCGGCGTCGAGCAGGCCCACGCGCGCGCCCTCCGCGGCCAGGGCCAGCGCGAGGTTCACCGCCGTGGTGGACTTGCCCACGCCGCCCTTGCCCGAGGCCACGGCCAGGATGTTCTTCACCCCCGGCAGCGGCGTCAGCTCCTTCTGCACCTGGTGCGCCGCCACGCGCGAGGCCACGTCGACGCTGGCCGCTGCGATGGCCGGATCAGCCACCAGCGCCGCCTTGGCCGCCGCGGCCAAGGCGGCGCGGGCGCCGGCGGCCGGATAGCCGAGCACCAGTTCCACCGATACGCGGTCGCCATCGATGCCCACCCCGCGCACGGCGCCGCTGGAGACGAGGTCGGTGCCGGTATGCGGATCGACAATTTGCGCGAGCAGGTGCCGCACCTGCGCTTCGTTCAAGGACGACATGGGGAGCCACCGTGGGGAACTTCAGCCCGACATTCTAGAATCAACGGGCTGCCGGCGCAGCCGCAGCGTCCGCCCGCCCTGTTCCCGGAGTCCCCCATGCGCCGCATTCGCCTCGCCCTTGCCATCCTTGCCGCCCTGCCGCTGGCTGCCTGCGAAACCGGC
>DAOOVM010000395.1:0-1844 GCA_035370085.1 Rhodanobacteraceae bacterium
GAGGCATCCGTGGCGCCCATGCCCGTCTGCGCCTGGTCGAACACCTGGAAGCGCCGCCCGTCGAAGCGGGCGAGGCCGTTCTGCGTGCTCACCCACAGGTAGCCGGTGTGGTCCTGGGCGATGGCCAGGATCGACAGCTGCGGCAGGCCGTCGTCGACCGACCAGTTGTTGATCGCGTAATCGCCGAAGGGCGTCTGCGCATCCACAGCGGCGGCCGGCGGTGCGGGCGCGACCGCGGCCAGCAGCAGGGCGAGGGTCGGCAGGACGTGGCGCGGGCGGCGGCTCATTGCATTGGGTCTCGGCCGGCAGGGCAGACGGCTCGACACGGGGCCATGCTAGCGCGCCCCCCGCCTCGGCGCCCTTCGTGCAATTGCCTAGTCCGGGACCGCTGCCGGCGCGGTCGTGACTTCCGGCGCTGGGCGGCGCCGCCCGGCAGGCGCCATGCTCGGGCTTTCGTCCCGGGGAATGGTCCATGAAACGCCTGTTGAAGTGGCTGCTGCGCCTGATCGTGCTGGTACTGGTGCTGGGCGGCGCCTTTTTTGCTCATGTCTGGTATTTCAAGCCGGCGCGCATCGACTGGTTCTACACGCGCACCTTCGCCAAGTTCGCCGTCGACAGCCCGGAAATGCTCTCGAGCATGCGCATCCTGCCCGGCTGGATGGACTTCTACGGCGACAAGCTCGACGACGCCTCGCCCGCCCACGACCAGAAGATGGCCGACATGATCCGCGGCGAGCTGGACACCCTGCACAGCTACGACACCAGTGGCATGGACGCGGAGGGCAAGCTGTCCTACGACGCGCTGGAGTACTTCCTGCGCATCCAGGTCGAGGGCGACCGCTTCCGCAACCACGATTTCCCCGTCAACCAGATGTTCGGCGTGCAGAGCTCGCTGCCGAACTTCATGGCCCAGGTGCACCAGGTCACCACCAGCGGCGAGGCCGAGGACTACATCGCCCGCCTCAACGCCTTCGCGCCCAAGCTGGCCCAGGTGCTGGAGCAGCTCAAGCTACGCGAGAGCAAGGGGGTCATCCCGCCGCAGTTCACCGTGGAGGAAGTGATTGCGCAGATGCAGGGCTTCATCGCCAAGCCGGCCAAGGAGAACCTGCTCTACGTCAGCTTCAAGGAGAAGCTGGACAAGATCCCGGCGGACAAGATGGACGCGGCCACGCGCGCGCGCCTGCTCGCCGCTGCCGAGACGGCCGTGGAGCAGAAGGTCAAGCCGGCGTACACCGCCCTCATCGACTACTTCGTCGCGCTCAAGCCCAAGGCGCAGGACAATTACGGCGCCTGGCACCTGCCCGACGGCGACGCCTACTACGCCTGGTGCGTGCGCCAGCACACCACCACCGACATGACCCCCGACCAGTTGCATGAGCTGGGCCTGGCCGAGGTGGCGCGCATCACCGAGCAGATGAACGCGATTCTCGTTGCCAAGGGTCTTACCGAAGGCAGCATCGGCGCGCGCGTGCAGCAGCTCGCCCACGACCCCGCGCAGCAGTACCCGAACACGCCCGAGGGCAAGGCGGCGATGCTCAAGCAGTACCAGGCCATTCTCGACGAGGTGAACAACAACCTCGGCAGCGCCTTCGACGTGCGCCCCAAGCTCGGCGTGGAGGTGAAGGCCGTGCCGGAATTCGCCGAGAAGACCGCGCCCGGCGCCTACTACGAGCCTGGCGCCTTCGACGGCAGCCGTCCCGGCGTGTTCTACGCCAACATGCGCACCCCGGGCGAGACACCGAAGTTCGCCATGCGCACCTTGGCCTACCACGAGGGCATTCCCGGTCATCACTTCCAGATCACCATCGCGCAGGAACTCAAGGGCGTGCCCTTCTTCCGTCGCG
>DAOOVM010000396.1:0-1843 GCA_035370085.1 Rhodanobacteraceae bacterium
CATGATCTTGTCGAAGTGTGCGCGCGACACCACGGCACCGAGATCGCTGGCGGCGTCGGCGGGATCGCCCACGCGCAGCGAGCGCACCCGCTCGACGAAGCGTGCCTTGAAGGCTTCGTAGATGGAGCGCTGCACCAGCAGGCGCGAGCCACACAGGCAGATCTGCCCCTGGTTGGCGAAGGCCGAGCGCACCAGGGTGTCGAGGTTGCCCTCGCTAGCATCGAAGTCGGCGAAGACCAGGGTCGGATTCTTGCCGCCGAGTTCCAGCGAGAGCTTCTTGAATCTGGGGGCCGCACTGGCGGCGATGGCGGCGCCCACGCGCGTGGAGCCGGTGAAGGAGATGGCCTTGATGGCCGCATGGTCGACGATGGCCTGACCCGCGCCGGCACCTTCGCCCTGCACGATGTTGAGCACGCCCGCTGGCAGGCCGGCCTCCTGCGTCAGCCGGCCCAGCATCCAGGCCGTCAGCGGCGTGACCTCCGAGGGCTTGGCCACGACGGCATTGCCCGTGGCCAGGGCCGGGGCGATCTTCCAGGTGAACAGATACAGCGGCAGGTTCCACGGGCTGATGCAGCCCACCACGCCCAGCGGCGGGCGCAGCGTGTAGTTCAGCGCCGTGCCCTCCATGGCGTGCGCCTCGCTGCCCCAGGCGGTGACCGCCGCGGCGAAGAAGCGCAGGTTCGCCACCGCGCGCGGGATGTCCACGCGCCGCGCCAGGGTCTCGGGCTTGCCGCTGTCGCGCGATTCCGCCGCGACGAAGGCGTCCAGTTGCGCTTCGACGAGATCGGCCAGGTGCTGCAGGCAGCGCGCGCGTTCCGGCGCGGGCGTGGCCGCCCAGGCGGGAGCCGCCGCCGCCGCCGCGGCCACGGCGTCGGCCACGTCGTCGGCATCCGAGGCCGGGCAGCGCGCATACACGCGGCCGGTCGCCGGTTCGGTGACGTCGAGGTAGCGGCGCGCGCGCGGCGCTACGGCGCGTCCGCCGATCAGGTTGTCCAGCAGCAGGGGCTCGCTCATGCGCGCAAGCTTAGCCGCTCGGCTGCGGCCGCGGCATCCGTGCGCCGACTTCAGGTCTGGCAGCGCGCACAATCGAAGAAGGGCCGCGCCGCCACGGTGCGCCGGCGCAGGGGCGCGGCGCAGCGCGGGCAAGGCTGGCCCGCGCGCTCATAGGCGCGGAAGCGGAAGGGCGTGTCCTGCAGGTGCCCGGCGCCGCGCCTTCCGCGCGTGGCGTAGGAGCGCCGCGGCAGGTCGAGGATGGCTTCGGCCAGGGCCGCGCGCTCGTCCGCGGCGAGGTCGCGCGGGCGGCGCTCGGGCGCCAGACGCGACTGCCACAGGATCTCCACGCGCAGGTAGTTGCCGAGCCCCGCGAGGAAGGCCTGGTCGAGCAGCAGCGCGCCCAGGGCGCGACCGGCAAAGGGTGCCTGCTGCAGGCGCGCGGCGACCGTGGCCGCGTCGAGGTTCGGGTCGAGCACGTCAGGCCCCAGCCGTGCGAGGAAGGGATGGGCGTGCAGCGCGTCGCTACGCCAGATTTCGATGTCGGTCGCGCTGTACAACAGAATGGCGCGCTCGGCGGTCTCCAGCGCGACGCGCAGGCGGCGCGCGGTCTGCGGCCACTGCCCGGCCGTGGCCACGCGCCAGAGGCCGTACAGCTGGTTGTGCGAGTACAGCGTCAGGCCGTTGTCGAAGTGTGTGAGCAGGGCCTTGCCATGGGGCGTGATGGCCTCGATGCGCCTGCCGCGCAGGCGGCGCTCGTTGGGTTTGAGCGCCTCGGCATCGAACCAGACGGTGGTGAGCGGCGCGCCCACCACGGCGGCGGCGAGCGCATCGGCGGCGCGGCGGATTTCCG
>DAOOVM010000397.1:0-1776 GCA_035370085.1 Rhodanobacteraceae bacterium
CCAACATGATCGGCCAGCTGTCCCACGTGCTGGGCGAGGCCGGGGTGAACATCGCGCAGATGCACAATGCCTCGCGCGGCGACCTGGCCTACACCCTGATCGACCTCGATGCGCCGGCGGGGGAGCCGCTGGCGGCCGCGATCCGCGCCATCGACGGCATCCTGTCGGTACGCGTGCTCGCCTGAGGTGGCCGCACTCCTGCGCAAACGTGATTTGCCGGGCCCGCGCCGCTTGCGCCAGGATCGGACGGGCGCCGCGCCGCCGTGCCGGGCGGTTCCCCAATCGACGGATTGCGCCCTGCGCGGAGCCGCCCATGAGTGAAGCGAACGAACCCGCGCCGATGTCCCTCGCCGATGCGCGCGCGCGCATCGACAGCATCGACCGCACCATCCAGGAGCTCATCGCCGAGCGCGCGCGCTGGGCGCTGCAGGTGGGCAAGGCCAAGGGGCCGCTCAAGGCGGCCGTCGACTACTACCGGCCGGAGCGCGAAGCGCAGGTGCTGCGCATGGTGGTGGACCGCAACAGCGGGCCGCTCGCCGACGAGGTGCTGGTGCGCCTGTTCCGCGAGATCATGTCGGCCTGCCTGGCGCAGCAGGAGCCGCTGAAGGTCGGCTACCTCGGCCCCGAAGGCACCTTCAGCCAGCAGGCCACGCGCAAGCACTTCGGCCACTCCGCCCACGGTATGCCGCTGGCCTCTATCGAGGAGGTGTTCCAGGAGGTGGAGAACGGCAACGCCGATTTCGGCGTGGTGCCGGTGGAGAATTCCGGGCAGGGCACGATCCAGGTCACGCTCGACATGTTCCTCACCTCGCCGCTGCGTATCTGCGGCGAAGTGGAGCTGCGCGTGCACCAGTACCTGCTCTCGCGCAGCGGCCGCATCGAGGACATCGAGCGCGTCTACTCGCACCCGCAGTCGTTCGCCCAGACCCAGGCCTGGCTGCGCGGCAATCTTCCCGCCGCGGAGAAGATCGCGGTCACGAGCAATGCCGAGGCCTGCCGGCGCGCGCGCAACGCCGACGACGCCGCGGCCATCGGCGGGGAATCGGCCGGCCAGGTCTATGGCCTGAAGAAGGTCATCACCTCGCCGATCGAGGACCGCGCCGACAACACCACGCGCTTCCTCGTGTTGGGGCGGCAGATCTTCCCGCCGTCCGGCCACGACCGCACCTCGATCCTGGTGTTCATCAAGGACAAGCCGGGGGCGCTGTTCAACGTGCTCGAACCCTTTGCGCGGCACGGCATCAGCATGAACCGCATCGAGTCGCGCCCCTCCCACCAGGCGAAGTGGGAATACGCCTTCTTCATCGACCTGTCCGGGCACATCGACGACGAGGCCATGAAGCTGGCGCTGGCCGAGCTGGGCGAACACGCGGCGCAGATCAAGGTCCTGGGCTCCTACCCGGTGGCGGTGCCGTGAGCGGCGACGCGCAGGCGCTCGCCAATGCCGCCATCCGCAGCCTGCGCGCCTACGATCCGGGCCACGACCTGCCGCGGTTGCGCCGGGAACTGGGCAAGGGCCTGGTCGAGCTCGGGTCCAACGAGAATTCCCTGGGTCCGAGCCCGGCGGCGCTGGCCGCCGCCCGCGCCGCCCTGGATGATGCGTTCCGCTACCCCGACCCCAAGGGTGGCGCGCTGAAGGCCGCGCTGGCGGCGCGCTTCGGCGTCGATGTGGGACAGGTGACCCTCGGCAACGGTTCGCACGAACTGCTCATGCTGCTGGCCCAGTGTTTCGCCGAGTCCGGCACCTCGGTGGTCTACTCGCAGTTCGGCTTCGCC
>DAOOVM010000398.1:0-1771 GCA_035370085.1 Rhodanobacteraceae bacterium
CGGCACGCACGACCTGATCTGGTCGCGCAGCAAGCCCCAGGCGGCGTGACCGCCGCAGCGCCCCGCCCATCGCGGCGGGGCGCTGTGCTGCTTACGCAGCACGGCATGAAGGCAACATCGTCACTGGAGCGTGGCTCGTGCCGGCCTGTTCCCAAATGCGTTGAGACTGTGACAGCAAGGACAACATAGCGTGCCGGTGCTTTGCACCGCCGGGCTTTCGGGCTGCGCCCCGCGCCGGCTGCGCCGTCACGACCATTCGGCTGCAATCCCTCACGCCTTCGCGCCTGCGGCGCTGCGCGCTGCGCTTGCCTCCAGGGGAAAGCCTTGCGGCTATCCCCGCCGCGCAACGCTTGGCGCCCCTCGATACTGCCGAACCGGCGTGCGCCGGATCGGCCAGGCCAGCGACTACGAGCGGTCCCCTGCGAGTTGGCCTTCGGCTTGGCTCATCAGCACTGCTGTGCTGCATTCGAGCGCACCGGCGATCTTGAAGATGATCGCGAGCGTAGGCATATGCTCGCCGCGCTCGATCTTGCCCATGTGCGAACGCTCGATACCGGCCTGGTGCGCCAGTGATTCCTGCGCAATTCCGCGCTCCATCCGCAGCGCACGCACCGCGGCGCCGAAGGCGTGAGCCAACTCGGCGTCATGGGTGGTGGAGCCAGCCGGTCGGCCGCGCTGGACGGATCGCTTCTGCATAGACAGAAGCGTCGAGTCGCAGCACAATTAAAACCACGTTATCTTTAACTCATTCGGTGCAGCCTCACTCTTTTGCGCTTCTACAGAAATCCGCATTCGTAGATCTCGACAAAGGCGCGCAACCACGGAATCACAATCGTGCTTCTCCACAAATCCGCTAATGCTGCTGTCCATCTTCACGCCTTGGCGGATTCGTGCGGCCTGAAGGAAACACCGTGAACCAGCTCACCACCGACGACGAGCGTGAACGGCTGCTGGCCCATGGAAAGGTCCGTGCCGCTGGCAAAAGCATCGATCCAGTACCCGTGGTGCGGCTGTTCACGCCGGACGCGCATGTGACCTGGCTGCTGGCCGCGCTCGATCCCGCCGATGGCGACACCGCCTGGGGCCTCATCGACCTGGGCATCGGGATGCCGGCGCAAGGCACCGTCAAGCTGTCCGAACTGGCGGGTATCGTCGGGCCACGCCAGCAGCCTGTGATGCGTGATCTCTACTTCCGCCCCACATGCACGTTATCCGAGTACACCCGGCTGGCCGAGCGTGATGGAGCCATCCCGGACTGAATTCGGCCTACTGTGACTTTTTCAGTCTGGTGCCATGCCGGGCGGGTCTCAATCGGGATTCTTGCGGCAGAGCCGCTCCAGTCTGATCCAAATAGCCATGATGCCCAGCGCGGGCTGCGATAGCTTGGTCTGTACGGCGTCCCATGGTCGGGACACTGTCGCCGCGGCAACCGCAACGCATCGGAGCCAATAGAACCATTCACCTTCTCAACCCATGACATTTCGACGATGGCGATGTAGCGCGTAGCCCTGCCGTGGCGGCGATTCCTGTTCGCAGGAGGAGGCGTCATGGTCGATCCTCACCACGTCGCGCATTGGTATCCGACCGCTGCGTACTTGTATGTCCTTTGGCTGGATGCGCTCGCGCTCGCCTGGGAGTACCTGCGCAGGCATCCCGACTACCGGCTCGACTGGCTGCGCCATCGTCGCCGGCCGCAGGCGGCACAGCAGGCAGCGCTTCGCTGGGGCTTGCGCCTGCTGGAAGACCCGGCCCTGGATGCGCGCGACGCGCA
>DAOOVM010000399.1:0-1730 GCA_035370085.1 Rhodanobacteraceae bacterium
CCCTCCGCGGCGAGGAATTCCGCCACGCCCGAGCCCGCGCCGCCGTGCACGGCGTTGTCCTCGAGCGTCACGAAGGCGGCGTGGCTGCGCGCCAGCTCGCGCAGCAGGGCCTCGTCCAGTGGCTTGACGAAGCGCATGTTGACGACCGTGGCGTCGAGCTCCTCGCCCACCTTCAGCGCCGGCGCCAGCTCGCAGCCGAAGGCCAGCAGGGCCAGGCCGCGCCCGCGGCGGCGCAGGTCCGCCTTGCCGATGGGCAGGGGAGCGAGACTCTTGTCCACGGCGATGCCGGGGCCGCTGCCGCGCGGGTAGCGCACGGCCGCGGGGCCGGTGTGCAGGAAACCCGTGGTGAGCAGCTGCCGGCACTCGTTCTCGTCGGCCGGTGCCATCACCACCAGGTTGGGGATGCAGCGCAGATAGGACAGATCGAAGCTGCCCGCGTGCGTGGCGCCATCCGGCCCGACCACGCCGGCGCGGTCGATGGCGAAGGTGACGTCGAGGTTCTGGATCGCCACGTCGTGCACGAGCTGGTCGTAGGCGCGCTGCAGGAAGGTGGAGTAGATCGCCACCACAGGCTTGGCGCCTTCGCAGGCCATGCCGGCGGCGAGGGTCACGGCGTGCTGCTCGGCGATGGCCACGTCGAAGTAGCGCTGCGGGAATTCCTGCGAGAAGCGCACCAGCCCGGACCCCTCACGCATGGCCGGCGTGATGCCGTACAGGCGTGCATCCGCCGCCGCCATGTCGCACAGCCAATCGCCGAACACGTCGGTGTAGGTGGGTTTGCCGGCCGCCTTCTTCACCACGCCCTTGGCCGGATCGAAGGGACCAACGGCGTGGTATTCGATCTGCTCCGCCTCGGCTGGCGCATAGCCCTTGCCCTTGGTGGTGAGCACGTGCAGCAACTGCGGGCCGGGCAGGTCCTTCACCGTGCGCAGGGCGTGCAGCAGGGCCGGCAGGTCGTGGCCGTCGATCGGTCCGGTGTAGTGGAAGCCCAGTTCCTCGAACAGCGTGCTCGGCACGAACATGCCCTTGGCATGCTCCTCCCAGCGCTTGAAGAAGCGCCAGAAGCGCCCGCCCTTGGGCATGGCGCGCTTGGCGCGCTCGCGCAGGTCATTGAGGCGGCGGCTGGACATCAGCCGCGCCAGCATCTTGGTGAAGCCGCCGACGTTCTCGCTGATCGACATGCCGTTGTCGTTCAGGATCACCAGCATGTCCGGTTCCACGTCGGCGCCGTGGTTCAGCGCCTCGAAGGCCATGCCGGCGGTGGCGGCACCGTCGCCGATCACGGCGACGATCTTGCGCGCATCGCCGCGCCGCTGCGCCGCGATGGCCATGCCCAGCGCTGCGGAAATCGAGGTGGAGGAGTGACCCACGCCAAAGGCGTCGTAGGGGCTCTCCTCACGGCGCGGGAAGGGCGCCAGGCCGTCCTTCTTCTTGATCGTGGTGATGCGGTCGCGGCGCCCGGTGAGGATCTTGTGCGGATAGCACTGGTGACCCACGTCCCATACCAGGCGGTCTTCCGGCGTGGCGTACAGCCAGTGCAGGGCCACGGTGAGCTCCACCACGCCCAGGCCTGCGCCGAAGTGGCCGCCGGAGGTGGCGACCGATTCGATCAGGTAGTCGCGCACCTCGCGCGCGACCGCCGGCAGTTCGGCTTCGTCGAAGCGGCGCAGGTCAGCAGGAGAGTCGATGCGGGCGAGGCGCGGGTAGCGCTGCGGGTCGATCATTACGGC
>DAOOVM010000400.1:0-1642 GCA_035370085.1 Rhodanobacteraceae bacterium
TGTCGAGCTTCGCCGCCTTGAGCAGGAAGTAGGTGTTCGGGGGCGTCTTGGTGATGAAGGTGAAGGAGCGGTCCGAATACGCGGTGATCACCACCGGAATGGGCAGACCCGGCTCCAGCTTCTGCGTGGCCGCATTGAAGGCCTTGCAGAACTCCATGATGTTGAGGCCGCGCTGACCCAGCGCCGGGCCGACCGGCGGCGAGGGATTGGCCTGACCGGCCTTCACCTGCAGCTTGATGTATCCGACAACTTTCTTTGCCATGACTGTGTCTCCGGGTACGAACGCCTGCTAGCAGGCTCCCCATCGTGTCCGGGAAATCGCGTGCCCGGACATCACGCTCTTGCCAGGCTCAGGCCTTCTCGACCTGGCCAAATTCCAGCTCGACCGGCGTGGAGCGGCCGAAGATGAGCACGGCCACGCGCAGGCGGTTCTTGTCGTAGTTGACTTCCTCGACCGTACCGTTGAAGTCGTTGAACGGGCCGTCGATCACGCGAACCATCTCGCCCGGCTCGAACAACACCTTCGGCTTGGGTTTCTCGACGCCTTCCTGCACGCGCTGCAGGATGGCATCCGCCTCGGAATCCTTGATCGGCAGCGGGCGGTCGGCCGTGCCGCCGATGAAGCCCATGACCTTGGCGGTTTCCTTCACCAGATGCCAGGACTCGTCGTCGATCTTCGGTGCCTTGCCCTCGGTGTCGGTCTCGATCTGCACCAACACGTAGCCGGGGAAGAATTTGCGCTCGCTGCGGCGCTTCTGGCCGCCGCGCATCTCGATGACTTCCTCGGTCGGCACGAGCACGTCGCCGAACTTCTCCTGCATACCGAAGCGCGCGATGCGATCCTTCAGCGCCTTGGCCACCTGGTGCTCGAAACCGGAGTAGGCGTGCACGACATACCAACGCTTTGCCATGGCCGACTCCTCAGCGCCCGATCTTCAGCAAGTGGTCGATGATCGCCCACTTGAGAGTCAGGTCAATCAGGCCGAGCAGCAGACTCAGCACGATCACCACCAGGATGATGACACCGGTGGCGCGGATCGTTTCCTCACGCGCCGGCCACACCACCTTGCGCAGCTCGAAGTTCGATTCGCGCAGGAAGTCTCGCGCCGCACGTCCAGGGCCGGTGACAAAGGCGGTCGCGCCCGCCGCGGCAATGGCGACGAGCAGTCCGAGCACGCGCACGACCTTGGGTGCGTCGCCGAAGTAGTAGAAGGCCACGATGCCTCCCACCAGCAGCACGGCGGCGAGCGCCAGCTTGGCGATGTCCAGGCCGTTGAGGCCGGCAGCTTGTTCGACTTTTGCGTTCATAGGATTCCAGCCTTCCTCCCTGAAGGCGAAGAGCAGACCTGCATCCCTGCCGGGCTGTCGATCGAAGCGACGACCATCGCTGGCCGAATGGCACGCCAGGAGGGACTCGAACCCCCAACCTGCGGTTTTGGAGACCGCTGCTCTGCCAATTGAGCTACTGGCGTGTACGTCTTTCCGCGGAGGAGACCCCATCCAGGGGCCGCGCTCCGTACAAAAGGCAACGGCGGCTTGCGCCGCCATGGCCCGAACTGGCGCCGCGGTCGTGCCGCGGCACCGCCATTACTTGAAGATCTTGGCCACCACGCCGGCGCCGACGGTGCGGCCGCCCTCGCGG
>DAOOVM010000401.1:0-1639 GCA_035370085.1 Rhodanobacteraceae bacterium
AGGTCATCACCTCGCCGATCGAGGACCGCGCCGACAACACCACGCGCTTCCTCGTCCTCGGGCGGCAGATCTTTCCGCCGTCCGGGCATGATCGCACCTCGATCCTGGTGTTCATCAAGGACAAGCCGGGCGCGCTGTTCAATGTGCTGGAGCCCTTCGCCCGGCACGGCATCAGCATGAACCGCATCGAGTCGCGCCCTTCGCATCAAGCGAAGTGGGAATACGCCTTCTTCATCGATCTGTCCGGGCACATCGACGACGAGGCCATGAAGCTGGCGCTGGCCGAGCTCGGCGAACACGCCGCGCAGATCAAGATTCTGGGCTCCTACCCGGTGGCGGTGCCGTGAGCGGCGACGCGCAGGCGCTCGCCAATGCTGCCACCCGCACCCTGCGCGCCTATGATCCTGGCCACGACCTGCCGCGGCTGCGCCGGGAAGTGGGCAAGGACCTGGTCGAACTCGGCTCGAATGAAAACTCCCTCGGCCCCAGTCCGGCTGCTCTGGCCGCGGCTCGGGCCGCCCTGGACGAGGCGTTCCGTTACCCCGATCCCAAGGGCGGTGCGCTGAAGGGGGCGCTGGCGGCGCGCTTCGGCGTCGATGCACGGCAGGTGACGCTCGGCAACGGTTCGCACGAGCTGCTGATGCTGCTGGCGCAGTGTTTCGCCGAGCCCGGCACCTCGGTGGTGTACTCGCAGTACGGCTTTGCCGTCTTCGCCATCGCCACGGCCGCGGCGGGCGCGCAGGCGCTGTGCGTGCCGGCCCTGCCGCGTGATCATGCGCAGGCTCCGCTGGGCCACGATCTGGAGGCGATGGCCGCGGCCGTGCGCGGGGACACGCGACTTGTCTATCTGGCCAACCCCAACAATCCCACCGGCACCTGGTTCGGGGTGGCCGAGCTGGCGGCCTTTCTGGCCCGCGTGCCCGAAACCACCCTGGTCGTCGCCGATGAGGCCTACGGCGAATACCTCGACGCCCCGGGCACGGCCAGCGCGACCTCACTGCTGGCGCGGCACGCCAACCTCGTGGTCACGCGCACCTTCTCCAAAGCCTACGCCCTGGCTGGCCTGCGCGTCGGCTATGCGCTCAGCGCGCCGGGTGTGGCGGCCGTACTGGAGCGGCTGCGCGAGTCTTTCAACGTGAATGGACCCGCGCTGGCGGCCGCCGCAGCGGCCCTGGACGACGAAGCGCACATGCGGCGCGGCTGTGCCGAGACGGCGCGCGAGCGCGACTGGCTGCAGGTCGAGTTGCGGCGGCGCGGCCTGCGCACGTTCCCGTCACAGACCAACTTCCTGCTGGTCGACTTCGCCCGCGACGCGGCGGAGATCGAGCGCAGGCTGTTCGCCCACGCCGTGGTGGTGCGGCCGATGGCGGGCTACGGCCTCCCCACCTGCCTGCGCATCACCGTGGGCACGCGTGCCGAGAACCGGCGCCTGCTGGAGGCCCTGGCGTGAGCGCGGGGCGGCTCGACTGGGTCAGCGCGCCGGTGACCCAGCCGCTGCGCGGCGAGGTGCGCGTGCCCGGCGACAAGTCGATCTCTCACCGCGCCATCATGCTGGCGGCGCTGGCCGAGGGCAGGTCGCGCATTCGGGGATTCCTGGAGGGCGAAGACACCCGCGCCACCGCGCGCGCCTTCGCCCAGA
>DAOOVM010000402.1:0-1612 GCA_035370085.1 Rhodanobacteraceae bacterium
AGCGCACGCGCTCGATGAAGTCGCCCTGCTGCGGCGAGCGCGACTGCGGCGCCGGATACGCGTCGAACGGGCTGACGCGCTCCCAGGTCGGCGCAGGGTCGTTGCGCACGATGGGCTTGAAGCCCTCACCCCATTCCAGCGTCTTGTGGCGGGCGTAGACCGGACCCTTGAGGATCGCGGCCGGATAGGTCACGAAGTCCTCGATGAAGGCGTCCATCGCCTTCTCGTAGTTGCCCTGCGCGAGCCGGTCGGCAATCTGCCGCTCCATCCGCTTGGCGCGCCGTTCGGCGGCCTTGGCGACTTCCTTCTCGGCCTCGTCGCGCAGCTTCTCGCCCAGTTCGCTGACGAGCCCGCGGAACTCTTCCGGCGCCATCACGCCGCCGCCGGCCTGCGCCGTCTGCTGCATGATCTGCTGCGCCTGGTTGATGGCCTTGCCGACGATGCCCTTCTTGATCGGCATCGGCAGGTCGGCGATCGGCGTCGGCGCGACACCCCACGGCTGCTCGCCGGCGGGCAGCAAGATCTCACGGATCCAGGCCGACGCGGCGCGGCACTTCACCTCGGTGAGCGGCGCCCACACCATGTTCATGCCGCCCAGCACTTCCTGCATCTGCGCCTGCTGCGCGGCGCTGTAGACACCACGGCGGGCGCGGAGGTCGGCCAGTAGCTTGAGGTCGATCTTGACCTTGGCCAGCTTGTTGCGCATCCAGGCCTGGCGCACGTGGCCGGCCAGCGCGGAGGCGGCTTGCCAGTGGTCATCCTCGTTGAAGAGGTCGGTGCCCTCGTCAGGCACGGTGGCGTCACGCTTCTGTACCTCGGCCAGCCCCAGCTGGCGCACCAGAGGGTTCACTCCGCTGGTTGTCTTCGGCGGCATCGCCGAGGCCAGCCCGCGCGATTGCGGCGCCAGGGGTGCGATTGGGCCAAGACTCGGGACAGCCATGGGCCCGCATTATGCACGGCTTCCGCGATGCGGGACAAGATGGCTAAGCCTTGGCAATCCGGCGCACATGCGCGCGAGACATGCCATGCGCTTTGGCAACGTGCATGATAGGAACGCCGTTTTTGACCGCCTCAACAACAGATGCACGGACTTCCGGCCCGTAACGGACTTGGCACGTCTTGTGCCCTGTTTCGTGACGGTAGGTGCTGTTTGCCTTCTTTGAACACCATCGGAGATTACTAGCTCGGCAATCCGTCTTGTCGGTGTTGATGTGATCAACTTCTGGAAGTGCTTCAGGGTTGGGCAGAAACGCTTCTGCTACCAAACGGTGAACGCGCCTTTGGTGCGCTCGGCCAAGAGCAACTTTTGGATACCCGTCGCCGTCCATCTGAACTTTCAACAGCGCGCCCTTGCGCTTGAACGGCGTGGTAGGCCGCCAAACAACTCGGTCAATACTGCGCACTTGCCCTAAGTCGCTGACTTCATAGGCTTGCTCAAACCCCACCACCGGTTTCCAGTTCTCTTGCTGCATGCAGTGAACTGTACCACGGCCACACTACCGTGACCAAATGACCGTTCTGCGGGGCACTGGCTTTACCCGGGCAACAGTCACTTTCCGGTCAATCAGGTCGGGCACGAAGGTCAGGGCCAGCGAGTCGGCCTTGTCAGGCG
>DAOOVM010000403.1:0-1520 GCA_035370085.1 Rhodanobacteraceae bacterium
CTTCAGGGTGACGACCGGGTCGGTGCCGGTCTTCTCGCGAGCCTGCTCGAGGGCTTCGTACACGATGCGCTCGGCTTCTTTATGCAAGCCTTCCGTGCCATCTGGCGCAGGCAGGTACGCCACGCGCTCCCGGCCGCACATGATGTGATTGCCACGCTCCGGCCCGGACCCCTGCCAATACACGCTCCACGGCCCTCCCGGCATCACCATCGGTTCCTTTCTGTCTTGCTCAAGCATGTCGTTCTCCAAGTCATCAGCCAGGTGTTCCGCCCCAAAATCGATCAGCGCCCTGCACGCGGGGCAATTGGGGTCGCGCGCCGTTGGCTGACTGTCATCAGGGCAGGCGCCGCGGTAGTCGTGTTGAAGCCGCAACGCAGCCATCCACCGCTCGCGCTCCGCGGCAAGCAGCGCACGCATCGCCTCGCCGTTCGCCCCGCGAATCTCCGACGACGCGCGGTATGCGTCGCGTTCTTCGGTGAGGCGTGCGATTTCGGCGGTCAGGCGCTCGATTTCTTCGATGCCTACGCGGAGTGCCACGTCCGCATCGCTCAGCGCTTCGCAGTGTGCCATTGCGCGCTGCATGTATTCGATCAGTGATGTTGTCATGCCATGTCCCCTTTTCTCTGCTCTGCCAGCCGCCGCTTGGTGGCCGGGCCATAGAACTTCGCCCGGGCGCGGGTGTAGGTGCGGCCGCGCCACACGTCGCGGATGGTGTTTTCGTGGCAGCCCAGGCGGTCGGCCAGCAGGCGCGCGGTGTTCGGGCCGCGGTCGCGTTTGGCGGCGCGAATCTCGGCCACGTCGGCCGGGGTCAGCACCGGCTGCATGCCGCCGCGGATCGCGTCGGCCTGGAAGGTGGCGCGCAGGTGGTGGGGATTGGTGCACGCGCGGTTGCCGCAGGTGCGGTTCACCACCAGGCCATCGGGAATCGGCCCGAACAACTGCATCCACATCCACCGCGCGGCGGGGATCGGCTTGCCGTGCCACTGTTTGATGGCAAAGCCGTTGTCGTCCACCTTGCCAAGCCACGTCCAGCACTTAGCCGGATCGCGGTCGATCTTGACCAGGGGTTTCAGCACGTCGCCCGGGTGGTGAGGCATCAAACGGCCCTCCGCTTCGTGCGCTGCTTTTCCCGCCACGCCAGCGCGTCCGGCAGCAGTTCTGCATTGATCACACACAACGCCCGGTGCCTAGGAATCGGAGCACGCCGGCTGTCCTCGCGCCACTCCAAGCCGCGCTTGCAGCGGGCTGCGAACTCGTGGGCACAGAAGTCAGCCGATGCCACGCGGGCGACCATGTAGCGGACGAGGCGCTTGCGGTTCTGGTGCTCGGCGTAGTTCACGCGGCGGCCCTCAGTTCCTCGGTGGAGTACTTGGCGACGATGGCATCCAGCTCGCCGTTGAAGTCGGCCACGGCCTGCGCCAGCGCTTCGATGTACTTCTCGTCGCGCTCTACCCGCGTCACGAACAGCGGAAGGCGCGGCCAGTAGCTCACGAAGTCGCAGAAGTCCCGGCCGGAGACCC
>DAOOVM010000404.1:0-1500 GCA_035370085.1 Rhodanobacteraceae bacterium
TGTCCTCCGGCCTGACCTTCGATGCCGGGCAGGACGTCAAGGAGGCCATGCGCGCCGTGGTCCGCATGGTGCTCGATCAGTTCGGCACCGAGACCGCGCAGAACATGAAGCCCTACGTCGTCCGCTTCATGGAGGATGTGCGCGACGGCAAGATCAACTATGATGAAGGCAAAGGTGGAGAAGATGGAAGCAACGATGAGCAGCGTGGATCAACTGGCGAGCAGGGCGATGCAGCACTGGGCGGAGTTCCTGCCGGAGAAAACGGCCGACCTGAAGGAAGCCGGGACGTTCGAGATGCGGGCCAAGCAGGCCGCAGAGCGGGCGATAGCGGAAATCCAGGCGCTGATGCGCAGCGGGGTGCCCGAGGACGAAGCCGAGGAGATGGTGCTGCCGGAGTACATCCTGCTGAGGCCCGAGCCGAAGCTGGTGTAAGCCCGGCCGAGGCGCCGGCCGCAATCCCCGCGGCAAATTTCCGCATCACCGAGGATGTGCGGCTCGGCAAGGGCGGCGAGATCGAGAAGTACAACGACAACCTGCGCGCGATCCAGATCGTCAAGACCCTGGAGGCCGAGCGCCGCCGTGCCACGCCTGAAGAGCAGGTTGCGCTGGCCCGCTATGTGGGCTGGGGTGGCTTGCCGTCCGCCTTCCGCAACCGCACGACCGGTGAAGCCAAGAAGGGCTGGGAGTCCCGCGTAGAGGCGCTGGAAAAGCTGCTGACGAAGGACGAGCTTGACGCGGCCCGACGCTCGACGATGGACGCGCACTATACGGCGCAGCCAGTGGTGGAAGCCATGTGGAAGGCCGCGCAGCGCCTGGGCTTTGCCGGCGGCGTCGTGCTGGAGCCCTCTGTCGGCGTGGGCAACTTCATCGGCCTGACCCCGTGGCAACTGGAGGGAAATACCCGCTTCGTTGGCGTCGAATACGACGGCATCACTGCGCGTATCGCTCGAGCGCTCTACCCGCAGTCGTCTGTTCTGCACTCCGGATTCCAGGACATCCCGCTCCAGCCGGACGGCTTCGACCTTGCCATCGGAAACCCGCCGTTTGGCGGCCAGTCGCTCTACTTCCCGTACAGCGAAAACATCAACGGGATGTCGATTCACAATCAGTTCTTCGTGGCGTCGATGGACGCCGTGAAGCCGGGCGGCCTGCAGATCATGGTGGTGTCGCGCTACCTGATGGATGCCAAGGATGCCAAGGCCCGCCGGATGCTGGCCGAGAAGGCGGAGTTGCTGGGCGCGATCCGCCTGCCAGACAGCGCCTTTCAGGAGAACGCCCGCACCGAGGTGGTGACGGACATCCTGTTCTTGAAGAAGCGCGAGGTTCCGCTTGGGGGCGGCAATGAGGATCGATTCGATGCGGCCGGGAAAAAGTTGCCGCCGGTCAAAGTTGATATGCCAGCCTGGGTTGAGACGACCGAAGTAGCCGACCCCCTCGGTGGCGCCCCCATCGAAGTCAACCGCTACTTCGCCGAGAACCCGCAGATGATGCTGGGCTCGC